>CAISZK010000157.1 GCA_903889915.1 uncultured Bacteroidota bacterium | reverse complement strand
TTCTTCACTAAAAAATCGATGTTGTCGCATAGCCTTTTTTACTGATTTTTCTTTTCCCATTTTTCCTGTTTTTAGTTAACCTTTTTTGTCTAATTTTGGTCAACCTATTTCAGGCACGGACATTGGCAGCATCCCTGACTTTTGACTTTTGACTTCTGACTTCTTACTAATGACTAATGACTAATGACTTCTGACTAATGACTAATGACTAATGACTTTTGACTAATGACTACTGACAATTGACTGTGAAATCTTCAGCGCTATATCTTCAAACTCTTCTTTAGTAAGTTTAAGTTTTGGCTTGCTGAAGTCAATGTCATAAACGCCGTTGATAGGTACAAGGTGAATATGTGCATGAGGGACTTCAAGGCCAACTATAGCCACACCCACCTTTTTACATGGAATGTTTTTTCCGATGGCAACTGCTATTTTTTTTGCAAAAAGAAATAACCCTGCATACAGTTCGTCATCCAGATCAAAAAGGTTGTCAATTTCTTTTTTGGGGATAACAAGGGTGTGTCCTTTTGCCAGTGGATTTATATCAAGAAATGCGTAGTAATTATCACTTTCAGCAATCTTATATGAAGGGATTTCCTTGTTGATTATTTTGGTAAAAATACTTGACATAATGAGGTTTGATTATCGTGAAATTTTAATTATTTCAAAAGTCATTGTTCCGGCAGGAACAATGATCTCTACATTTTCGCCAACTACCTTGCCAAGCAATCCTTTTGCAATGGGGGAGGTGACAGATATCTTTCCTGATTTAAGGTCTGCCTCACTTTCGGGAACAAGTGTGTAGGTAATTAATTTCTCAGTTTTCAGATTCTTTAATTTTACTTTTGATAAAATAAAAACTTTCGAATTATCGAGTTTGCTTTCGTCAATAATTTTTGCATTGCTGACCAGTTCCTCCATTTTCGAAATCCTTAGTTCAAGCATGGATTGCGCATTTTTGGCTGCATCGTATTCTGCATTTTCCGAGAGGTCGCCTTTGTCGCGGGCTTCGGCAATTTGCTGTGATATCAATGGTCTTTCAATAGTCTTCAACTTGTTGATCTCTTCTTTCAGTTTTTCAAGACCTTCTTTGGTATAGTATTTTACTTCCATTGCAATTATTTTTATAACGTGATAACCCGGTTAATTTTATTTGATCGCTGCACCATTTGCAGACTTTGGTTCTTTTCAAACCAGCTAAAGGAAACAGAAAAACAAATCACTTTCTTAAGATGATAAGGGTATTAGGCTGATGATTAATTTCCCGTTACCTCTTTGCCTTTTCCTATTGCTGCAATTTGTAATTTCAAATTCCTTTTTTCTTTTGTTGATGTCAATAGAATAAAGCTTTGCATTGCGATATTCTATTAACGTTTAAAGGAAAAAAACTTCTTTTTTTCCTTTATGATACTGTTTGATAATAAAAAAAGTTTCTGCCCGATATAATATAAAGAAACCCGGCACTTCCGTGCCGGGACTCTTTATAATGGGGAAGAAATCTAAAAAATGAGAAACTTACATATTAATCCTCACGCCAATACAGTGTGTTCCCTGGAAAGGATTCGAAGCCCTGTAAGAATAATCAAGACCAAATGAAGAACCTTTAACTTTGTTTAAGGGAATCTCAACAGTAAAGCCGCCGCAAGGACCGGTGTAAGCAGTTGTTCTGTTTGCTGCATCGGTAATGCCTTTTTCATACATGTATCCGCCTCTCAGCATAAGGTAAGATTTCAGTCTGTATTCTAAACCAAGAATAAACTGATCTTTTGTGAATGAGTTGGATGTAAAGTTGCCTGCTGCAGTGAGCTTATTGTCTTTATTGATTGTGAAATCATAAGCTGCACCAATGTTGAGCAGTGAAGGCAATTCAAAATCAGCTGAACGCTGTTCAACAGTAAACTGGTTGTCGTTGCCCGGTATAATTGTCCTGAATGATAATCCATCACCTTTGAACTTCATACGTGGTCCGACATTTTTGAGTGCGATACCAAAATGGATATTGTCAGCTTCACCTGTTACATACTGAATTCCGGCATCGAGAGCAAGACCTTCTGCTGAGGCATCAGAAATGGATTCAGAGATGATCTTGAAAGTTATTCCGCCATAGATACTATTTGAAAATGCTTTGGCATAACTGATGCCAATGTTCATGAGACTTGGTGAAAATGTTCCAATGCCGCCTTCGGGTAAATCAACAGTTGTAATTTGAAGATCGCCAAATGACATTGCCATAATTGCCAAACTCAGCACACCTGATTTTCCAAGTTTCTGTGAAAGACCAAAGTTGTTGATATTTATTCCTGTTCCTTTCAGCCAAATTGACCTCGAGAAAATCAATTCGGTTTTATCAACAAAAGCGGTTCCGGCAACATTCTGGTAAATTGACTCCAGACCACGAACTGATGCGGAATTGGCGCCACCCCAGCCTGAACTGCGTGCCCAGGGATTGATTAAAAGTTCTGAACCTCCTGCTTGTCCTGACCTGTCCTGGTTTCCGGCGAATGACCGGAAAGAAGGAAATAATGAAATCAGGATAATAACAATAGCGGAAATTTTATAAATTCTTTTCATAGTTTATTTATGTTATGAGTGAATACCAGTTTAAATTAATTATTAGAATGAGTTAAGGTCTATCGGACGTAAAGTTCCAAACCATTTGACAACTTTTTCGCCAACACCCGGCACATTCACGTAGATGAGATAAACACCTCCCGAAATTGGAATTCCTGCAAAATTCTTAAGATCCCAGTCAAGCGAAGTCTTCGATTCATCTTTATTGTATTGTCTCACCAATGTTCCATTCACAGTGTAAATAGAGATGGTACATTTATCAGGAAGATTGGTTATTTTGATCCTGTTATCAAGCTGATTGGTTTCATAAGAATCATATCCGTAGTAAGGATTAGGAACAACATTGATCAGGTCAAGGGCTGAAGTGGCAGCGGTAGTATTCCTTGTTTCTGTTTTGATATCGTCTGTAGTGAATTTATACATAGGATAATTGTTGTTCTCAGGAGTTGTTGAACCATAGCTTGAATAATTGGTCTTGTATGATTTTGAAACCCTGATCCTGATCTTTACATCAGTTGACAACCAGGTTTGATTAGGAGCAGCCATTGGAATTCCGGCATACATGGCATCTTTGAAAACATCTCTCTTGTTAATGACATGATTGGGATCGGAAGCGTTATACATTTCATTATAGAGCCAGTTTCCGCTATCATAGATCGGACAATCATTTGCATTATTACCGTTATGCCCTATGATATAGACATAATGCTGTCCACCCCAAAGTATATTTCCAAGACTGGTTGTAAAATTGGAAGTTGGATTGAATTTCATATCGCGACCATGTTCACCAACCAACCAGGAGTTTTCACCAAACATGATATTTAGTCTTTCACCTGTTTCAACATTAATTGCATAACCGGGGAACCAGCTCATACCCGTAGGATGAAGTCCGTTATCGGTGGCCTCAGCAGTTGCGGTATCTCCGTTAATATCTACAGATTTACCTTTCCTGAGATCAAATTTTTGCAAAACATGTCCTTCAGTTAAGGCAGCATCTGCTGTTTCTGCTGTTTCCAGAACACAACATCTGGTCCATTTGGTTTTATCAGGAGTTAAAACAAGATCAATACTTGCAATAGAACCAAGTTTAATTGCAGTCCATCCTGCATTGTCCCATGCAACACCATAAGCTTTAACACCACCTGATACAGATTCCTTTGCGCACATTTTGTAAGGAGCCCATGTTCCATTGAGTATTTTCTGATAATTTTTCTGAGGATCTAACCAATAATTAACACCTGCGACAGGAGTGGCTGGTGGTGGAGTGTAATCAGAATTATCATTGGCTTGATCATCTTTGGTAGTGCCACAACGTATCCAATTCCAATAGCCTCCGCCATCAATATCAGAAACTCCGCTTAACCAGCGTTTGGAACTGTCAGCGTAAGTGATAGTGGCTTCAATAAATCCATTATCATTGTTTACAACTGCATTATCTCCGGGGTTGCTCGATTGCTGAATGGAAATTGATAAACCCTGATCCAAAAGTAATTGTTCATTGCTTACGAGGATGGTTTTATCCGAATGAATAACATCACTATTAGCATCATTTGTCAATGTCCAGCAAGCATTATTGATTGAAGTAACAGTGTCAACGTTAAATTTCAAAGTGTAGTTGCCCGGTTTTACATTAAGAGGGTCAATTACTTTAACATCAATAGGTCCTCTGCTGTTTTCGTAAACAGGATGCAGACATTTATTAAATGTTACAATTGAATCAATCGTTTCAGGAGTCAGGTCTAAGTTGTTTCCACCATTTCCTTGTCCTTCCCATCTGGTAATTTTTGGACCGGTACCATACTGTGATTGCTGCACAGTGCCACCAGCTTCCGGTGACGGAATATGAGGAATACCAGTAGATACAGTGATATTCTTACGGCCTGCGAGATAAACTCTTTTCTGACCGTCAAGACCGCTAACACCCGGGATTTGAGAGTTTGGTTCTTGTGAATATTTCATATAGTTATTGTAACCATAAGCCAATGCGAGGAAGTAATATTGTTTATGATTGATAAGACGATTATCGCCGGTGGCAAATTGGTCAGTCAGAATTCTGAATGAATGAACAATACCTGCGTTTGATCCATCAACTTCTTCGACTGGTACATTGGCAGCCAAAGCCTGGTCAAAATTGTAATTAATAAGTTGACCTATTGCTGTTCCCTGAGAATCAAAATTTTTGACATCGCACTGAGCTACAAGCCTGGCTTTGTCAGCATCATGAACTTCACTTGCAGAAACTGTTGCATTTGCAAGCTGGAATATCTGATAACCTTCAAATTTGTATAGAGAGTCAAATCTGACTTTTTTATGTACTGTTACAGTAGTCGTATCATGTGTGATGGAGTTAATAACTTTATACGAACTATCAGGAGTAATAATTGAAGGGTCCCATTCTTTATAGGATTCCAGGTAGTTGTTTGAAGTTTTCTTGTTAGTTACGTAAAGAATGATTTCTCTGTCAAGTTCCTGAACTGTAAGATCCGGAGCATCCGGACCATCAACAACTTTAAAGCAATTGTCAAAAAGACTCTGGCATTTATCATCGGTGGTTCTTAATAATTCAACAGAAGCCCATGCACCACCGGTTGTAGCCCTTGCCCATGGAATCCCAACAGTAATATAGTTTACTGCGCCAGGTTCCAAAGTGAAGGGTCCTGCAGATTGCATAAAACGACGGTCGTCAGCTGCATTGTGTGCAGTTTGTTCTGTCCAGTAAGTTGGACCGTTTGGAGCTTGTCCACCGGTTCCCCAGTTGCAGGGATCGGTATCGCCAGGGAACATAAAATCACATTGTGGTCCGTAAGCTCCTGCACCGGCGTGAGCATTACCACCATAGATCATCTTGGTTCCGTCTTTCCAGATACCTTTTAAATAATTGTAATAGTCAATTGCAATTTCAGGGTCAGTACAATATGCGGGAGCGCCCTGTGAGTTATTGTTATGAAAAACGAATCTTCTCATTCCGAAACGTTCATCATCAACAATATTATTTCCAAAGTTTACGCCATTAATACTGACATCGCAGATCTGTTGACCGGTTGCATCAAATTTTGGATTGTCAATTCCATCAGGGTCCATATATGGTCCCTGGAAGAAGTCAGCACCGATTGCGGGAGGCTGTGCACCGTAAGCATAAGGTTGACCAGTTCCGTCAACTTCTTTTCCGTTATAGCAATAACCCAGTCCTCTTTTAACATCGCAACCAACATAGTCATCATTTGGATATCCAAGATCTGAGTCCACCCACTGACTGAAATAGGTTTCTGTTAAACGATAGGTAGAACGGTTGATGATTTCATAACTGTAGAAAGTCATGTTGTTGATTTCATCATTTGTTGAAAAAGCAAATGCCTGTGCACGAATTTCCAATCCGATCGGAGCGCCTTTTGATTCGGAGTGAACATTTCCTTTGTCATTGAATACCCACCACAAAGTTTGGTCACCTTTTAAAACCTGGTCAACAAGAATTCCGTTACCTTCGGCAGTGGCAACAGCAGGATTTCCAATATTTGACGGGTTTGTTGGGCACAGAGTGTTGTTGACATCATAATAAGGATAGTCACCCATCTGTGGATCATAATTTCCGTCTCCATCATTATCAAAGAATGGTGCCAGATAGTAACTTTGATTTTTGCTAACATCACCATGAGCAGGCCAGTTAAGAATTGAACTTGGGATAACATAACCAGGATAACATGGTTTGCAATTCCACCAGGCAATGTAGTCATCTACTTCCTTACGTGTAATTACAAAATGTTTGTCATATTTTTCGCAGGTAGTAGCATCAACAGATGCAGTACCATCAGTTGTTAATGGACCAGGCCAAAAGTCGTTACCAACCTGGCGATAGCGTAAAGCTGCCACTTTAAGCTGTCCGTTAACGTCCACGCCACCAATCCAGAGGGCGCCGGCGAATAATGATGTTTTTCCTGACCCTTTGGGAACTTCATATTTTGAAACACTGATGAGATCCCACCACATATCTCCACCTGTATTGATACGGGCTTTGACATTGTTTATGTTCAGGTCGGTATTACCTGTTGCAGGAGAGCATGCTTCTGCAGTCAACTTATTTCCGGACTGAGTTTGTTTGTCTGATGTAGTTGTATGGTATTTATCAGCAAATCCAAAGTCAGTCAAAACGAAGCTGAATACTACTAAAAAAATCAGTCGAATATTATTTTTCATAGTTGTGAATTTTTTTTAATTTATAAATCAATCAAAGATAATATATTAAAAGTCGAAGGAAACTCCTAAACGTATCCTTCTGGGCAAACTGTAATTGTAAGGACTGTCAACATACAGAGCATACATTTGACGATAAGCCTCGGGGCTGATCTGTGCATTTATTTCTGCCTGGTATTCTGCAGATGCAAGATATCCGTCATCATTTGCATTTCCGGTAGCTGCATAAACAGCCAATACATTAGATGTATTTAAAACATTAAGTACTTGTAGATAGATATTGATGTAAGCTTCTTTTCTGTTCTTGGAATCTTTCTTACCAAATTTAACGGTTATGTCCTTGTCAATTTTAGCATCAATCTTAAACTGCCATGGTAATCTTGAACCATTAATTGATCCTTGTAATACTGAAGAACCTCCAAAAACAGAAGGATAAATTTTACTTGATCTTGTGTAAGGAATACCTGAACCACCGGAGAAGGTAAAGTTGATACCGGTATTCTGTAAAAGAGCAACAGTTTTTACTTTGTCACTGCCTTTAATTTTTTTGGTTATGGTTGGTCCGTTGTAATGTTTGCCTTCTGAGTAACGATAGTCAACAACACATGTGATTGCATGACGACGGTCATAATCAAGAGGCATGGTTGTTCTCAGGTTAGGCTGACCTGAAGAAATTAAACTGGCTGCAGAAGTTGCATTTGAACCTGTACCATCAGCAAACTGCAATGTATAACTGGCTTTCACCCATACATTACTTGTTCTTCTTAAGTCGTAAGAAATCGTAGCGCCTTTTACTGTACCAAAGTCTATATTATTATAAGAGGTGTAAGATTTAGGATAAGCATCCATGAACTTATAAATCTGAACCAGATTTCTTAATTCACGATAGTATGCCGAGAATTTCAATGAAGAAGTATTTGAAAGTTTCTGTTGGAAACCTAATTCATAGTCAATCGTTTTTTCAGGTTTCAGGTCAGGGTTGTTAATTGTAGTATTGATATTTTGAAGGAACAAATAATTTGTTGGGTCAAAACGTGTGCCTGTTGTTGGTCTTTTTGTCAGCACGTCATAGTGAGCAAAGAATAAGGCAACGTCTGAAATCGGGAAAGAGAACGAAATACGTGGCATTACATTTACCTGTGGTTCGTACACTTTAAATGCGGAAGATTTCACATCGGTGTTGCTGGCATCCACGAGAAGAGGAGCAATTCCTGATGGGGTTTCAAGAACAGAAGGGTCAGAAATTTCTGTACCTGCTGCATTGTACCATGTGCTACCATTTCTAAAACCTGAAATTGCAGTAGGGTTCTTCAGGTCGTTTACGTAAACAACATAATTTGAACCAATAGTTGAGGGAATAATAGCTGAATTACCGTTCAAATCAGTGCTGGAAACTTCACCTGCAGTTTTGGTATTATAAAGTGAGAATGGATCTTTCAACACCATCTGGTTAGCATCGTAACGGTCAACACGAACACCAACGTTAAAGATAAGGTCATTGAAAGCAAATTTATCCTGGATATAACCTGCCATATAAATAGGTTCCGAAGCGCCAATCTCACGGGTGTAATTTCCGTTTGCATCTTTGGCATTGAAGAAATCTTCGAAAGTAGGTTTATGATTAAGTTTCTTTCCTGTGTAATCATAACCATAATATGACACAAGTGAATTTCCACCATAAGCGGCTAACACACTACTATTATTTAAGAGTTCGTCAGCGCTGAACATGCTAATTGAAAATTTAGAAGGATCGATATTATCTACATCTACCCATTGTATGCCATTTGGATCAAGACCCAGTTTAAGCCTGAGGTTACGGTCAAATGCTGATTGTGATGAAAGGTCCAAAAGTCTGTCATAATTTACTGTATCCTGGAATACACCATTTGCATCATAAACTGGATGTGGATTACTCTTGTCAAGCTGTTCAATATGGCTGTTTGCCAACTGACGCATCAAAGTCCATAAACCATCCGGTGAATAACCATAATACCTGTCAATACGTTGTTCGTACTGTAATCCAAACTGGATAGCGTGGTTTTTAATATCTGCTGATCCGCTGGCATTAACACCAATCTGTTCTGCATTAGAAACAGAATATAAATTATAGACTGAACCGGTATTTGCCCAAAGACCATAAACACTTGTTGGTTGCTGACCATTGAGCAATCCACCACCATTTTGAACCAGTGTTGAATTGATATAGAATCCTGAATTGATCGGATATAAACTGTAGTATTGGTCAGTGTAGTTTGCCAGATCAGGATTTATTTCTGATCTCTGGAAAGAATATAAGGTGTCGCGGAAACCGTTATGAATCCATACATTATTATATCCTAATACGGTGTCTGAACCTAACTCGTAAGATTTGATTTTGTAAGTTTTGAATTTACCTACATAACCATAGTTGAATAAGCTGTCTTTATGCTGACCATCCTGGGTTACTGAATAAAATTTAGAGAAGTCAGCCTGTATTGAATAATAAACATTTTTAATAGCAGATTTGCTGTTCTTGTCGGTAGGGAATCTTTGGGTGAATCTTCCATAAACCCTCCATGTGTTGGAAGTGATAAGAGGATTGTTCTGATTGTCGAATAAAGAGTATCCGTAATCCCAAGCTCTTCCACTGCTATAATCCAGTGATCCGCCAAAAGTGAGGTTGGTGTATTTTGTTGTTCTTACATCAATCTTTCCAGATAAATTTATACCCTGACTGAGGGCATTTTCTTTAGCTTTCATTTTATCAAGATCTGACTTAAGAATAAAATCCGAATTCTGATATGATCCGAATCCTGTTCCTGAAGGACGCAATGGATATTGGTTAAGTGAAGAAAGAACACCACTCTTCACTTTCCAGCTACCAATGATTGAAGGGTTGTCATCTTTTTCAGATGAAAGTTCACCTGAAATAAAGTAACCAAGTAATGATGATTCTGATGATGAGTCCTTATCTTTTATCAGTGGTCCCTGAACATTAAATCCAACTAAATTATATCCGAATGCATCAAGGAATTGAGAAGATAAAAGTTCAACACCTGCGCCAAATTCGCGTGAAGGGCCTTTGGTTGTAATGTTGACAATACCACCGGTTGCATCACCATACTGAGCAGGTAGTCCTCCTGTAACAACAGTTACTTCTTCGATGGCTGCCTGTGGAAGACTTGAAGAACCGCGAACCCTGACACCATCAATATACATGACGGTACCTTCAGTACGCGAACCTCTGATACTTCCCATTTCACCATCCTGTGAGAAAACTCCTCCCACAGTTACAGCAACTGATGTGGCAGAACGACCGGGCATCTTCGACATTTCATCTGATGTCATAGTTCCCCCAGTCTGTGTCTGGTCCTTTGAGATCAATGGAACCGTGTATTCTTTTACTTCAAATGTTTTTAATACTTGCGATGTTTTTTCCATTGCAATATCATTGAATGCAATTGCATCAACGTTGATTATAACATCAGTTATTTCGACAGGTTTGTAACCTACATAAACAACTTTTACATCGTATTTGCCGGGAGGAATAGGCTTAATGGTATAGTTCCCGTCAATGTCGGTATTTACACCACCATATTGTTTACCTCCGGATTCAATCACGACACTTGCAAAAGGGATTGCTTCTTTTGTGTCTTTGTCAGTAATCTTTCCTTTTAATGTCCCTGATTGAGCCAATACCAGCGAGTTTGCAGCCAGCAGGATCGTAGTGATAATAAGTAACTTTCTTAGCATATTTTTATTATTATTTTAGAAAAAAAACATCGTTTTTAAGGTCGGTAAAGTTAAAAATAATTAAATTTAAATTGCAAGTAATTTCTGTCATGCCGTTGAAAAAATTTGTATGTGCTTAATTACAAGTTGATTTTAAATGCATTTTTGCTCCATTTTTCTTCTGATTGCTTTCCCGGAAATTTAACAATTGCTCTGTTTCATGAGTTCTAAAACAGCAATTACAATAACATTTTCTAACTAATCCTGACGTGCAATAAGTAATGTATAGAGCTGGTAATCTGAAAAAAGTATCAATGAAGATTTGGCTTGACAAACAGACTTTGGTGAACAAAGATTCCATTGAAGGAGATGATGAGTTTTTGGTAACTGAGTAAAGAATGTGTGAAAATTGGTAATTACAACCACCTTCAGGGGCGATTTCCCCTTTGGTATTGCAGAGAAAGAAGCGATTGTTCAAACTCCGAAGATTGTAATTGAATGTAAAATTTTCCATACGCGATTAAAATTCCAGACAGGGTGCAAATCCATGAATGATTTCAATTGAAAAAAACAGTTTGCTAAAAACTGAAATGAGCCATGTAAAATTGCACCATGCTTTTTGTTTAAGTTAATTTTAAAAAGGTGTTTTAATTCTCGTCCTAAATTAAAACGCTGTAAAGGTAATAACAAACTTTTCAAAAAAAACAACAATTAAGTAAACGGTCGGTTTGGTCAAACGAACGGTAAAAAATGGTAAATTTTAGTACCAAAATAGGACAAAAATAATAACCGGATAGATATTTCGGGCGCTATAAATGGGATAACATGTCCAGGATCTGATCTTTTTTCCGGCGTGCAACCGGTATCTGGCTGCCATCGGTCATCTCAATAATAGGGCCATCAATTTTAATTACACCTTTGATGTATTTCAGGTTTATGAGATGTGATTTGTGGGGCCTGATAAAGCCGAATTCACTAAGCATTTCTTCGTAATCTTTCAATGTTTTTGAGATGAGAATAATGTTCTTGTCATTCAGGAAAAACTTGGTATAACAACTATCGGCTTCACATCTTATTATATTATCCACCTCAACAATCTGAAACCCGTCGGCATCTGACAACACTATTCTTTTAACTGCGGATGAAGGGGATTTCATAGTGTCGAGAAGAAAGTTCAGACCGGTGTTGTCTTTTCCTTTCTTTAATTTCTGGGTAAGTTTGTTTACAGCATTGAACAATTCTTCAGGATTAATCGGTTTGAGGATGTAGTCGAGAGCGCTGTATTTAATAGCCTTTATCGCAAACTGATCATAAGCTGTTGTAAAGATCACCTCAAAATCAATTTCACCAACCTCTTCCAGCAATTTGAAACCGCTGCCATCGGGCATTTGAATATCGAGAAAAACCACGTCGGGAAGCATTGCATGAATCTTTTCAATTCCATTTTGAAATCCATCTGCTTCGCCTACCAATTCAACATTGTGACAGTTTTTTTTCAATAAACCTTTTATGGTTTCTCTGGATGTTTTTTCATCATCAATGACAATTGCTCGGATCATGGTTTGTAAGGTTTTTAATGTTTATAAAGTTTGCAAGTTTCAAGGTTCAATGTTTCTCAATCCAATCATAAATCTTTAAAAGGAATAATGATCTCTACTTTGGTACCACAGGCTTTATCGGATTCGTCTGTCTTGTCAATTACGTTCACAGAGATGCGTCCTTTAACCTGTTTATTCAATATCTCCAGCCGTTCTTTCGTTATCAACATTCCTCTTGATTTGTGTTTCAATCCCGACTGGCTTTTGATTTCATGCGCTTTTTGCCTGCCCACTCCATCATCTTCCACTTCGCAAAGGATTGTTTCCTGCTGTAACGTCAGACTGATTGAAATATTGCCTTTGTCCGGTTTATGTATGATGCCGTGCAGTATCGCATTTTCAACATAAGGCTGAATGATCATTGGCGGAATACCTATGAATTCTTCGTCAATTTCCGGGTCAACTTTGATCTTGTAATTAAACTTATCATCAAACCGCAGGTTCTCGATTTCCATGTAATACGTCAGCGTTTTCAATTCGTCTTTTATTGAAACAAAAGGCTCGCTGGAGTTGGATAATATCAACCTCATCAATTGTGCAAATTTAGCAAGATACAGTGTTGCTTTGTCAGAATCATTATTGACAATGAAGCTTTGAATTGAATTGAGAGAATTGAAAATAAAATGTGGATTCATCTGCAGGCGCAAGGCTTTTTGCTCAAGATCGAAAAGGAGTTTTTCTATTTCAAGAACCTTTTTTTCCATCTCATGACGTTTGCGCAATATTCTGAATCGCCGTGAAATCAGATACCATGTTGAGCAGACCAGGAAAATGATAAATGGTATCCTGAATGTCCATTTTGCCCACCACGGAGGAGAGATAATAATAATGACCGATATGCCCGCTTCATTCCAGACTGTACCATCACTATTGCTTCCTTTGATCCTC
>CAISZK010000156.1 GCA_903889915.1 uncultured Bacteroidota bacterium | reverse complement strand
CTGCGAAGTTTTGTTTCGCGATTCGTCATTTTAACCTGATTTGAAATTACAGATTGAAATGTTGCGAAACCTTCCTGATCATTTATTCAAAGAACGTTAGCTGATGTTGCTTCCCTGTTGGCAAAAGCAATGCCAAACTACAACTACCACACAATAAGAATTATGCTAAATTGAAGAAAATCAAAAACGTGCAAAATGCACGAAAAGTTTAATTGAAATACAGAGAAATAAAAATTGAGCGTTCTTCTAAAAGTAAAAAATAAAACATACCACGAAAACATCAATCCACAATACAACACAAAATAATATTTACCCCGTTGGATATTTGTAGAAGAATTCAAATGGGTAAAATTGGAAAATTATCCCACGGGGTAAATATTTTTTTGTGAAATTTTGTGTTTTTGTGTTTTTGGGTATAAAAGACTTATCAAATTGGACTCAAATTAAAACTTCAATCTAATTTACTTAATAGATTAAAACAAAGTGGAGCCACTCAGGCAAAAGAATCCGGAGATTCAAATAGCCATTTTTAGCTGATTTTCAAAGTAAAACCTGTATTCAGGATAATTGTTCAAACATTGGTGCATAATGCAGATTATAAAGCTACTGATGAATGTGTTGTCCTTAGGAAGGAATAATTGTCCCATAATGGAAAAAAATTGATGATTCGGAGATTTGCGGCGAAGTTGTATGTTGCTGATATAGTTTGCACAAGGTAATTTAAATGACCGTTGGCATAAGTGTTGGTAATGCATGTGCAATAATAACGCTATAATAAGCCATGAAAGTAATCTCTCTCAAATCAATCATTCAAATCACTTCAGGCAGCGTAAATGAAATGAATTTTTTATCAATTAACTTTTTAATAGGTATTTATGTAAGCTGTTTTTATACCTTTGCAAACTTTTTGAACATTTCAATTTGTTTTAAATAGTAATTTAATGATTATTTATAACGGAAAGAAATCAAAAAATGGTGAGAATCAAAAATTTATTAGGCTGGCTCGACACCTACGAAATTTCAAAAAAAAGTTTGTCATTGCGAATAAAAGAATCATTGATCTGAACTGGTATTCAATTATTTTAAAACGACACTAAACAAAAAATGAAAAAATTAATTATCAACTTAACTCTTGTAATCTTTGTAATTTTACTGCATTTGCAAAATGCAAATGCACTGACTACAACTAAAACAGTTGGAACGGGCGGAGATTTCATCACACTGAAAGCTGCTTTTGATGCAATCAATGCAGGGACGGTTACGGGTGATATTACCCTGCAAATAATTGGCAGCACTACTGAAACTACTTATGCCATGCTTAATGCAAGCGGGACCGGCAGCGCCAGCTACACTTCGATAGTTATTTATCCGACAGGAAGTGGTTATTCAATAACAGGAAATCTTGGAAGCACCCTTTATGAACTTAACGGTGCAAAAAATGTTACTCTTGATGGTCGTGTGAATCAAACAGGGTCCACACCCGACCTGGTTATTTCAAATACTGGCACAGCAACCTCGTCGTCACGCACAGTTTTGTTTGAAAACGGAGCATCGAACAATACCATAAAATACTGTTATATCAAAGGAGCTAACCAGGGTGCAACAGCATCAATAATATGTTTCACCTCCACAACAGGAAGCACCGGAAACAGCAACAACACAATTGACCATTGTAACATCACCAACTCGGGGACAAGACCGGGAAATGCAATTTATTCGCAGGGAACGGCAGGGAAAGAAAACAGCGGAAATATTATTTCGAATAATAATTTCTATGATTTTTTTACAAGCATATCTAATTCGAACGGAATCTACATAAACAGCGCAACCACAAACTGGACCATTACGGGAAACAGTTTTTATGAAACAACATCTTTTGTTCCGGCAGGCGCTTATGCTTACAACATGATCTATGTGAACAATACTTCGGGTAATAATTTTACAATAACAGGAAACTATTTGGGAGGAAAAGCTCCGTTATGCAGTGATACGATGAAAATGAATAATCCGGCGCAGGCATTTTCATTTACCGCAATCAATATGAGTGTTGGAACTACAACAGCAAGCAGCGTTCAGAATAATTTAATTAGCGGAATAAGCTTAAAAGCCGGCAATGGCGCAACTTCATTGCCAGGCTTATTCACCGGCATAAGCATTAACGGTGGTTCGGTAAATGTAGGAACAGTTACCGGCAATATCATAGGAAGTAACAATGGGGCAGGTATTTTAATTTACAACACCATATCGGGAGCTTATACTGCAGGGATCTATTCAAATTCAACAGGCAATGTGAATATCCAAAACAATAATATTGGTTCAATCAGCGCCGGCGGTGATGCTACCATAGGTTACACATTTTACGGTATCAACACTTCGGGAGCAACAGGTAACTATAATATTTCGGGCAACAGTATCGGTAATAATACAGCTAACTCAATTGCAATAGGAATAAATGGAGTTACAAGCGCTGTTACAAATATTTATGGAATTATCAACACAGCAAAAGGAACCATTTCAATTACATCCAACAACATTCAAAATTGTTCATCATTTGGCTCAGGACTTTCCACTTTTACGGGTATCTTAAACACCGGAACAACTTCCACCTTAAATATGAATGGCAATATTTTGGCAAACAATACACTTGCCGGCACTGGAAGTTATGCTGCAATTTCAAATATTGTTGCAGTAACGGGAACAATCAATATCAACAATAACAACATCAGTTCAGCATATCTTACGGCTGCCAACACTCCCGGATCGGTAGCAATTATTAATAACAGCAATGCAGGAGCAGCATCAACATTAACGATCAGTTCAAATACTATAAGCGGGATACATTATACAGCCGGTGGCACAGGGACATTCGCGGCAATTGGCAGCACAGGAGCTCCGTTAAACTCCACGATCAATTTAAATAACTTCGTTACTGTTCGGCTGGTTCTAAATTTTCAAATGCTAATAACAACTGATGGTTAAAAAAAAATCACAGTAGGCCATCAAATGAATTGCAAAAGTATAGAATTTTGCAATTGAAATGGAGACACTACCTGGTTACATACT
>CAISZK010000155.1 GCA_903889915.1 uncultured Bacteroidota bacterium | reverse complement strand
TGTTACTATTCCGGTCACTGCATCAACTGTGGCAACTGCCGGGTTGGTACTACTCCAGCTTCCTCCGGCTGTTCCTCCACTTTGAGAATACGTTGGTGTTGCACCAATACAAACAGGAGTCGTTCCGCTCACAGTTCCTGCAGTAACAGTTGGACTAACTGTAATAGTTTGATGAGAAGAAACAGGTGCACCACAACCGGTGTTTACAGTATAAGTAATGTCAGAAGTTCCGTTTGTCACTGCTGTAACTATTCCTGAAACTGCATTAACTGTAGCAACTGCAGGGTTGGTACTACTCCAGCTTCCTCCGGCTGTTCCTCCGCTTTGAGAGTATGTTGGAGTGGATCCGATACAAACAGGAGTTGTTCCACTCACCGAACCGGCAATAACATTGGGGCTGACAGTTATAGTTTGATACGAAGATATGGGAGCACCACAACCCGTATTTACAGTATAAGTAATGTCTGAAGTTCCGCTTGTCAATGCTGTCACTATTCCGGTCAATGGATCTACCGTAGCAACTGCTGTATTCGAACTGCTCCAGGTACCGCCTGCTGTTCCTCCACTCTCTGTATAAATTGGTGTTGCTCCAATACAAACAGGAGTTGTTCCACTAACCGAACCAGGAATAACATTGGGGCTGACAGTTATAGTTTGATACGAAGATATGGGAGCACCACAACCCGTATTTACAGTATAAGTAATGTCTGAAGTTCCGTTTGTCAATGCTGTTACTATACTTGTTACAGCATCAAGTATAGCAACTGTGGCAACAGTTGTATTTGAGCTACTCCAACTTCCGCCTGCTGTTCCCCCACTCTCTACATATTTTGGTGTATCTCCAATACAAACAGGAGTTGTTCCACTGACTGTTCCTGCTGTAACAGTTGGACTAACTGTAATAGTTTGATGTGATGAAACAGGACTACCGCAACCTGTGTTGACAGTATAAGTTATGTCTGTAGTTCCGCTTATCAATGCTGTTACTATTCCGGTCAATGGATCTACTGTGGCAACTGATGTATTTGTACTGCTCCAGGTTCCGCCTGCTGTTCCTCCACTCTCAGTATAAGTTGGTGTTGCTGCAATACAAATAGGAGTCGTTCCGCTCACAGTTCCTGCAGTAACAGTTGGACTAACTGTAATTGTTTGATGTGATGAAACGGGACTACCGCAACCTGTGTTGACAGTATAAGTTATGTCTGTTGTTCCGTTTGTCAATGCTGTTACTGTTCCGGTCAATGGATCAACTGTAGCAACTGCTGTATTCGTACTGCTCCAGCTTCCGCTTTCTGTTCCTCCACTCTCAGTATAAGTTGGTGTTGCGCCAATACAAACTGGGGTTGTTCCACTGACTGTTCCTGCTGTAACTGTTGGACTAACTGTAATAGTTTGATGTGATGAAACAGGTGAACCACAACCCGTGTTCACAGTATAAGTTATGTCTGTTGTTCCGCTTGTCAATGCTGTTACTATTCCTGAAACTGCATCCACTGTGGCAACTGCTGTATTCGTACTGCTCCAGCTTCCGCCTGCTGTTCCACCACTCTCAGTATAAGTTGGTGTTGCGCCAATACAAACTGGTGTTGTTCCATTGACTGTTCCTGCAGTAACAGTTGGACTAACTGTAATAGTTTGATGAGATAAAACAGGTGCTCCGCAACCCGTGTTTACAGTATAAGTAATGTCTGAAGTTCCGTTTGTCAATGCTGTAACTATTCCGGTTACTGCATCAACAGCGGCAACTGTATTATTAGTACTACTCCAGCTTCCTCCGGCTGTTCCTCCGCTTTGAGAATATGTTGGGGTTGCGCCAATGCAAACAGGAGTTGTTCCACTAACAGTTCCAGCTGTAACAGTTGGGCTAACTGTAATAGTTTGATGAGATGAAACAGGTGCACCACAACCGGTGTTTACAGTATAAGTAATGTCAGATGTCCCGTTTGTCACTGCTGTAACTATTCCTGAAACTGCATTAACAGTAGCAACTGCCGGGTTGGTACTACTCCAGCTTCCTCCGGCTGTTCCTCCGCTTTGAGAATATGTTGGGGTAGCTCCGATACAAACCGGTGTTGTTCCACTTACTGTTCCTGCTGTTACATTTGGGCTGACAGTTATCATTTGAAAAGATGATACAGGAGAACCACAACTACTTACAGTATAGGTTATATTGGATGTGCCGGCGGATACTGCAGTCACCACTCCTGAAGCTGAATTCACTGTTGCAACGGCAGTATTCGTGCTGCTCCAGGTACCACCTGCTGTTCCTCCACTCTCAGTGTATGTCGGCGTTGCACCAACACACACAGGTGTTGTTCCGCTCACAGTACCCGGACTGGCTGAAGAACTAATAGTGTAGTTTCCCTGGTTATTTCCCACATTAGCTCCAACCATTTCAACATACATGTTATAGTTACCTGCCGCCAATCCTGAAAAGGTTGGACTGGTTTGATAAGCAACACCCCCATTATCGCTGTATTTAAAATAAGAATTATTTGTTAAGGAAACAAAAAGATTATAACCTAATGCCTGATCTTCAGAGTGGGATCCACAACGACCTGAAAATACCACAGGCCAGGTTGTCTTACTTGTCGTTGTCCATGCATTTGTTCCTGATGTGGGAAGTTGAACATTTGTAAAATATTGAACTCCTCCAACATTTAAATTTAATTGTCCGGCATTGTTTACATCAAGTATTGCATAATCCCACACATCATAACTTGCATCAAAAGCTGTGTTTGAATTATAAGCTATCGGAACTCCTGCATATACAATGTACACTCCGTAATTATTCGTACCACCCCACTGCCAATTTCCACTTGTGCCATTGTTATAGGTATCAAAACTTACTATCAAACCACTTCCATTCCCAGTCTCTCCACCACCCGCAGTAGCACCTGGACCAAAGCTAAAACTCATTCCATCTGCGCCCCCATACATATACTGAGTCCATTCAGCATGT
The DNA here is from genome assembly GCA_903889915.1 of uncultured Bacteroidota bacterium. Classification (GTDB taxonomy): domain Bacteria; phylum Bacteroidota; class Bacteroidia; order Bacteroidales; family CG2-30-32-10; genus CAISZK01. The sequence continues at coordinate 25,265 of CAISZK010000155.1, read as the reverse complement.
AATGTATTGCCATCATAGCCCGGATTTGCAATAACCGCGTTTCCGTATTGATTAGCTGTATTATCATTCAATACAAGATAACCCCCGGGGTCATTGGTATAAGTATAACCTCCACTATTAGTGCCTGTAATTGTAGCCTGACTATAAAGATTATTGGTAATTACTCCACAAGTACTGCCACTGGGGCTACTTTCGGTAATTGTTCCAGGAGCACAACTTGGATTTACAGTTACTGTGGCTGTCGGCAATGGATATCCTGTTACTACTATCTCATCAATTCCTATTGAATAAATATCATAGTCTGAAGTGGCAGTAAATTTCAAAATAGTACCATTGACCAAACATGACGCAGGTACATTTGCAATAATTTTTTGCCAATCATTAGTAGGTGTAATATTAAAGGGTGATCCGGCAACGCTGACCCAGGCAGATCCCGTCCAGAATTGTACTGCCAAATTGGTAACATCAACACCATTATAATTAGTATAATAAAAAGCCACAGTTGCAGAAGAATACCCTGTTAAATTAAAGGCTGGAGACTGTACCGAACCCCATGTGCCATCAGTCGCATCCCAATCATTAAATAGCAAAGAGTATGTTGTACCGTTTGCCCCACAGGTTGAAGGTTCAGAACCTCCTCCGCAAATATCATTATTAGAACTCCAGGCTCCTTGATAATCGTCTCTGTGCCATAAATTATCTGCACTGCCATTGCTGGTATATGCTTTCCAAATCTGCGAATTCGGCACTGTTGAGGCACTGGTTAAAGTAGTTGTGCTTCCATTGGTGGTTGTACCAATTACGTATGGTCTTGACCAGGCGGTGGAAGATTCAAAGTTTTGAGAAAATACAATTGTCTGTCCTCTACCTTGTTCACCAAAGGAACTGAAAAGCAACAACAATAAAATTAACCGTAAAGAGGCACTGATAAAAAAGGTTAATCCTGATTTTTTTGAAATAGGGTTATAGGTTTTCATAAAGAAATTTGGAATTAATTCTTAGCTTCATTAGCTTTTTAAACGTAATTTTGAAATTGTAGTTTCATTTGCGTCTCATGTAAAGCAAAACTAAACTGTTTTTCCAGTGCTGTATATCAAAATCTAACCATGCAGACCTGTGAAATAATGAGTTTTTGAGTTGCTTTACTTCCTTAACTGTATCTTTTTCGTTTGGTGTATTAAATATTTTACTGAACTACAAACAGCAGTACAAAGATAATAATAATTTCCCTACAGCCGGTAAGCTCTTATTAAACTTGAAACTATTGACCAATGACTAATGACTGATATAAATTTTTCTCTAACTTTGTAAACTAATTATTTCCCTTATGAAAAAGACAGCAATTTTTCCGGGTTCTTTCGATCCGATAACAAAAGGACATGCATCAGTGGTGAAGAGGGCTTCTGAATTATTTGATGAAATTATTATTGCTATCGGGGAGAACTCAACAAAAAAAAGTTACTTCCCTATTGAAAAACGCGTGGAATGGCTGAAAAAAGTGTTTGCAAATTATCCGAATGTAAAAGCAATAACCTATACCGGCCTCACTGTTGATCTGTGCAGGAAATTGAATGCAGGCTACATTCTGCGCGGGCTCAGAACTTCCATTGATTTTGAATATGAGCGCTGCATCGGGCAGATGAACAAAGAACTGAACCCCGGAATTGAAACAATATTTTTCCTCACTGATCCTGAATACGCACATTTGAATTCATCAATCATTCGCGAAATTCATAAGAACGGTGGAGATGTTGGGAAATTTATTCCCGAAGGAGTTGAATTATAATAAAACGATGGTTTTTACGTTAAGGAAGAAATGTCATTCATGGTCATTAAATATCATGAAACAAATGACGCGAAGCAAATGATATTTGAGATTTCTGATTTTTGATTTAAGATTTATTGAAATCACATTTATCATTAAATGACTAGTGACTTTTGACCAATGACGATCAATAACACGAATTAATTTTAATAAATGAAAAAAGCGTTCACCATATTTTCTATGCTCATTTTGTTCTCGCTGGTATTGTCGGGGCAGAATGTGACCATCAAAGGAAAGATAAAAGGAGCGGAAGGAAAAACACTCTGTGTTTACGCATGGTCAGATCAGATCACTTACACTGAGAAAAAAATTGCAACAGGAAAGATTGATTCGGTAGGAGTTTTTAATTTTTCATTTAAGATTGATGAGACAATTTTCGCATACCTGAAAGTTGATTTTGCACGAGCACCTATTTACCTGGAGCCGGGGAAAACATATAATCTTGCTGTGTCGTGCCCTGATTGTAATTCGCCCGATGACAAAACCAATCCTTATCTCGCCCCCAAGACGCTTGCAGCAGTCATTTCAAATTCCGATTCAACTGAACTGAATTTCCTGATCAATAAATTCAATACGCTGTATGATGATTTCGTAATGAAAGATTTTGCGACCATTGTCAAACACCGTAGCAAAGCAAAGCTCGACACTTTCAAATTGGAACTCAGCAAGCAATTCAGCCAGGTGAAGAATGATTATTTCTTGAACTTGGTCAAGTACAGGCTGGCTGTTATTGAAGAATCAGCCCAACTGCGAAGCGCTGAATCGTTGGCGAAAAGATATTTTAAGAATAAGCCGGTACTTTATGAAAACACCGGCTACATGGAGTTTTTCAATGAATTTTTCAAAAATTATATCACCGACGAGTCGAATTATATTACCTTAAAAGACCTTCACAGAACCATTGATGTTGTAAAGACTTTTCCTTCGCTTTTGGATTCTTTGGGAAAAGATACCATACTGAAAAATGAAGTCCTGAGAGAAATGGTTGTGATGAAATGCCTGGGAGAGCTTTACTATACGAAGGATTATGATAAGGCATCTATCCTTGCAATGTACAAATATGTGATGGAGAACAGTAAATTTCCACAGCATAAAATAATCGCTGAAAACTACTACAACTTTTTTACGAAGCTTGCTCCCGGCACAACGGCGCCTTTGTTTAAATTAAAAGACTATAATGACGTATCATATTCTCTTTCGGAATTCAACAAGGACAAATATGTGTATCTTTTTTTCTGGACAAAATGGTGTATACCATGTATAACTGAAATGGATCTCCTACGGAAATTTATTGATAAATACGGCACCAAAGTTGAGTTTGTAGGTATCTCTTGTGACAAGGATTTTCTTTCGTATTATTATTTTATGCAGAATAAAAAATACGATTTCACAACGTTGCATTGGGGCAACAATACCGAGCTAATTGAGAATTATAATGTGAAAGCCTATCCTACTTATGTATTGATCGGACCTGATGGAAAGATTGTTCAGTACCCTGCTGAAGCGCCCAGCGGAAGCCTTGATGCGCTATTAAATGATCTGACAAAGATCAAAAAGTGAACAGATTTTCCATGTTCGGAAAAACCGGAAAATCCTAGAGGTAGCCTGAATTTGTGAGCAGTTCGGAGATAGAGGCATAAGAATCAACCATGATCCAGGGAATATCTTTTTTACCCAGCCATTTGACTATTGTTATTTCTTCTGCTGCCTGTGGAAGAATGTTCGAATCATCTTTAAAACTCATTTCAAACCAATGCGTTTTTTTCATGACACGTTTTCCGTTAAGCCGGTAAACATGATAGGTAGGACTAAGTTCTTTTGTGATCTCCAGTCCTGTTACACCTGTTTCTTCTGCTACTTCTCTGAGGGCTGTTTCCTGTGGGGTTTCATGATCTTCCATTTTACCTTTCGGCAAATCCCAACGACCGTAACGAAAAATAAATAATAATTGTCCGTTATTTTTTTTCACGAGTCCACCTGCTGCTTCAATAAGAGGAAAAAGAGAGATTATTTTTTTTGTGGGACCTAAAACAAAAAGATTTTCAGCAGTTTTGTTCTTTTCAAACTCATCAATTGTTGCTAAAAATTCAGGTTCATTTTCATAGTTTAATACTTTTCCCGTTCTGCCGGAAAAATCATCTTTATCATTTGTAAGAAAAATGCATTTGTTGTTGATAAAAACTTTATACATTTGCGTCATGAAATTAAATAATGAATCTGCTCTTAAAGTTGCAGAATTTCTTCTGCAAATTAAAGCAATTAAATTGGAAGTTACTAATCCTTTCACATGGGCGTCAGGATGGAAATCTCCTATCTATTGCGATAACAGGAAGACCTTGTCATATCCTAAGATCCGTACTTATATCAGGCAACAATTCGTAAGAATAATAAATGAAGAATTCGGGATTCCTGATGTTATTGCCGGAGTTGCTACCGGAGGAATTGCCATTGGCGCTCTTGTTGCACAGGAAATGGGACTTCCCTTTGTGTATGTAAGACAATCCGAAAAAAGCCATGGCCTGGAAAATAAAATTGAAGGCGTTGTGGAAAAAGGACAATCTGTGGTTATCATTGAAGATCTTATTTCAACAGGTGGAAGCAGTCTGAAAGCAGTGGAAGCAATACGCAATGCAGGTTGTGATGTGAAAGGCATGGCTGCCATTTTTACTTATGGCTTCCCCGTTGCTGAGGATGCATTTAAAAAGGCAAAATGCTCCGTGATAACCTTAAGCGACTATGAGAACCTGATACAGCAGGCTGCTACCAGCGGGTATGTGGAAGAAGAAGATCTCATCACGCTTGCCAAATGGCGCGAAAACCCCGATAAGTGGGGAAAGTAGATGGTCATTGGCCAATGGTCAATAATCAATAGTCATTTGTCATTTGTCATTAGTCAATAGTCAATAGTCATTGGGAAAAAGCAGGCAGCTGCAATTAGCAGTCTCTTTCTTTACGAACTTTACTAACCATACAAACTTTATCAACCTTTAAACTTTACAAACCTTAAAACCTTCTACCCCTATGACACGTATAGAAAGTAACATCGTTGAAATAAACAATACTGCTGAGAAAGTGTATAATTTTCTGAGCGATCTTAATAATTTTGAAAAGCTGATGCCTGAACAGGTGATCAACTGGAAGTCGGACGAAAACAGTTGTTCCTTCACTATAAAAGGGATGACAGATCTGTCAATGAAAATTTCTGAGAAAACACCAAATACAAGGATCATCATTATCCCGGGAGCTAAACCACCATTCGATTTCAGTTTGATTATTCAAATAAAGGAGTTAAAAGATAATCTCATTAACGCCCAAATTATTTTTGATGCAGAATTAAATATGATGCTTCAAATGCTCGCAAAAACTCCCTTGCAGAATTTTGTAAATTTGCTTGTGGATAAATTGAAAGAGCTGGGAGAAAAACTGTAAGAAAGTGTCTAAAGTGCCTTGAGTGTCTAAAGTACTTGGGACGCTTGGAGTACACGAATTCAATACTCTAAATTTTAGACATTTTAGTTCTATTAACTTTAGACACTCTAGACACTTTCAACTTTAGACACTTTAGTCACTTATAACTTTAGTCACTTTTTTCTATGATCTATCTTCAGGTTGACAATCTTTCCAAATCCTTCGGTGAGAAATTACTGTTTGAAGACATTTCATTCGGAGTGCACAAAGACCAAAAGATAGCCCTCATTGCCAAGAATGGTACCGGTAAGTCAACCCTGTTGAAAATAATTGCAGGGATTGAAACCTACGACACAGGAAGTATTATCATGCGCAATGATGTCAGTTTTGCCTTCCTGGATCAGAATCCTGAATATGATGAATCATTGTCGGTTCTTGAAGGTGTGTTTGCTTCTTCAAAATCAATTCTGAAAATTATTAAAGAATATGAAGAGGCTGTGGTTTCGGGCGACAGGAAAAGAATCTCTGATGCCACTGATGCCATGGAGACAAATAAGGCCTGGGATTATGAAGTAAAAATAAAACAAATTCTTGGTCAGCTCGAAATTAAGGATCTCAAGCAAAAGATCTATGAACTTTCAGGAGGGCAAAAGAAAAGACTTGCACTTGCCAATGCACTGATAAGTGAACCTGATCTTCTTATCCTTGATGAACCAACAAATCATCTTGACCTCGACATGATAGTTTGGCTTGAGAAATTCCTTCAACGTTCACACTGCACCTTGCTGATGGTAACACATGACAGGTATTTTCTTGACAGGGTTTGTGATGATATTATTGAAATTGATGGCGGAAAACTACACAGGTATAAAGGCAACTATTCCTATTTTCTTGAGAAGAGAGATGAGCGCATACAGCGCGAAAACACAGTGATCGAGAAAGCTCAGAATATTTTGCGTACAGAACTGGAATGGATGAGACGGATGCCAAAAGCAAGAACTACAAAGTCGAAAAGCCGCATTGAATCTTTTTATGAAATTAAAGATATCGCTTCATCAAAAAAACATGATTTACGTGTCCGCCTTGATATGAAAGGCACAAGGCTTGGGAAAAAGATTCTTGAAGTTAACTATATCAATAAGAAATTTAATAATAAAGTACTTCTCGAAAATTTCCAGTTCATCTTTAAACGCAATGAAAGGATAGGAATTGTCGGGAAAAACGGTTGCGGAAAAACAACACTTCTGAATATTATTACTGGTTTGATCCCTCCTGATTCAGGGACTATTGATGTTGGCGAAACCGTAGTTTTCGGTTATTACAAACAGGATGGGATCTCTTTTAAAGAAGATCAGCGGGTGATTGACATAGCAAAAGAAATTGCAGAAGTGGTGATCATGAGCAGTGGGAAAAAGGTGTCAGCGTCTGAATTTTTGCTTCATTTTCTTTTCACTCCAGAGATGCAATATACTCCTGTAGGAAAACTAAGCGGTGGTGAAAGACGCAGGCTCTACCTGATGACCATCCTGATGCAGAATCCCAATTTCCTTATTCTTGACGAACCTACCAACGATCTTGATATTCTTACTCTGAATGTTCTTGAAGATTACCTGAAACATTTCAATGGTTGTGTGCTGATGGTTTCGCACGACAGATTTTTTATGGATAAAATAGTGGAACATCTTTTTGTGTTTGAAGGCAACAATGTGGTAAGAGATTTCCCTGGTAATTATTCACGCTATCTTGAATACAAAGAATTGAACGAGCTGAAAAGAAAAAGAGAAGCGGCAGCGGTCAATAAACCTGCAAAGGAAAAGGCAGTGAGAGAAAAGTCGAACAAACTTAGCTATAAAGAACAAAAGGAATTTGATGATCTTGAACTGGAAATTCAACAACTGGAAATTGAAAAAACAGATATGGAAACAGAACTTTCATCAGGTTCATTGGCTGTAAAAGATTTGATTGAAAAGTCAAACAGATTAAAAGAAATTCTTGCATTGAGTGAATCTAAAACCGACCGCTGGCTGGAGTTAAGTGAGAAATTTGAAGAGTGATAAAAGAAGAGAAAAAGAAGATAGAAAAATGAGAATAGAAAAACTTTGCGATATTTGTGTCTTTGTGTAAAAAATGGAACACAGAGTAGCACAGAGAAGGCACAGAGGTTCACAGAGAAAATTTTATAACTTTGCCTAAAACATAAAACTAAAAATTCAAATTATTATGAAAGTAGTAGCTTTTAATGGCAGCCCCCGCAAGGAAGGTAATACTGCCATTTTAATCAACAGGGTGTTTGAAGAATTAAACAAAGAAGGAATAGAAACAGAAATGGTTCAGATCGGTGGTACCGATGTTCATGGTTGCAAAGCCTGTTACAATTGTTTTAAAAATAAAGACAAGCGCTGCTGGCAAAAGAATGACATGGTAAATGAATGCATTGAAAAAATGATCTCGGCAGATGCCATCATCCTTGGCTCACCGACTTATTTTTCAAATGTCACTTCCGAAATGAAAGCATTGATTGACCGGGCCGGTCTTGTTTCCATGTCTAATGACTGCATGTTAAAACGAAAGATCGGCGCAGGAGTTATTGCTGTCAGAAGAGTTGGTTCGGCCAATGTTTTTGATGCTCTCAATAAATTTTTCCTGATCAATCAAATGATCGTTCCGGGTTCTAATTATTGGAATGTTGGAATAGGCAGACAAAAGGGCGAAGTGAAAGACGATGCCGAAGGCATGAATACTATGAAAATCCTCGGCGAAAACATTGCCTGGCTGCTTAAAAAAATAAATTAAAATCTCAATCCAAAATTCCAGGACCAAAAACCCCTGGAATTTGGAATTTGGAACTTGGAATTTGGATCTTTACTTTTCCCTCATGCTGATCAGGTTTCCTACAAAAAAACCAAGGAAACCACCAACCAGTGTGCTTAACCATGGATTGGAAACAATCCCACAGGTTCCCGTTGAACAACCCACAAACTTATAGTACATAAAACCTACCGCAGCTCCTGCTATGGTTCCAATCAGTTGTGGCATTGATTCTTTAACCTTCTTAATCATCTTTATTCTGCATGATTCTTTGGTGCTGCAAGTGTTGTCCATCAAACTTTATTTTAGAAGCTCTTCTGTGATGATCTCAACAAATGCTTCCTTTGGCAAAGCGCCGGTAGCCATTTGTGGTTGCCCTTCTTTGGGTACAAAAAGAATTGACGGAATGCTGCTGATGCCAAATATTGCAGCAAGTTCCTGCTGGTCTTCGGTGTCAACTTTGTAGATGTCAACTTTTCCTTTATACTCCTGCGAAAGTTCTTCCATTATAGGCGCAACCATTTTGCAGGGTCCGCACCAGTCGGCATAGAAATCAATAATACAGGGGTTCGTTCCTTCAAACTTCCATTCCTTGTTAGTTTCATAATTGAATACCTTTGTTTTGAAGGTATCTGATGTTAAATGTTCCATTGTTTATTTATTAAATTGTTGAACTGATATTCTTGTGTTAATGTTGAATTGATACTGATTAAATTTCCAATTTCTTTCTTTTTACTTTAGTTGTTTATTTAAGGCGCTGACGATATCTTCCTTTGCTGTCAGTCCGATGAACTGCTGGACAACCTTTCCGTTTTTAAAAATGATCATTGTAGGAATGTTTTCAATGCCAAACCTGCTGACAATTGAAGGGTTTTCATCAATATCAAGTTTCCCTACGGTAACTTTTCCTGCCATATCTTTTCCTATTTCTTCTATCACGGGTCCCTGTGCCCTGCAAGGTTTGCACCATGTTGCCCAGAAATCTACGAGGGTTACACCGGTATTGATTTTTGAATCAAAAGTCTGATCCGTCAATGTTATTACTGCATTTGATGAAGTTTCGCTGACAGAAGTATTTTTGTCATTGTTTGAAGCTCTTCCGTTGCAACTGATATTACTTCCTGCTATCGTTATTGCAAACAATAGGATGACCAGCGACATTGGGTTTGAAAACAGTTTTTTCATTTCTTGTTTTTTAAGTTTAATTGATTTCTCAAATATTATTAATAGCATTCACCAGTACCTGTTTTGGCTGAACTCCTACAAACTGTCTTACAACTTTTCCTTCACTGAAAAGAAGTAGTGTCGGGATGCTGTTCACGCCATATTTTGCAGCTATTGCCTGGTTATCGTCCACATTCAGTTTGGCAATAATTGCTTTGCCGCCGGTGGCAATTGCCACATCTTTTAATATAGGTCCCTGTATCCTGCAGGGTCCGCACCATTCAGCCCAAAAGTCAACAAGAACCCTTTTTTGACTTGTTACTTTATCAAAACTTTGAGTGGTCAGGTTTATTACTTCTTGCTTAATGTCAATCATTTTTTTACTTTTATTTCTAAGTCATTTCAATTGTCGTGCCAATATAGTAAAATGCTTAAACCTCAATGTTTACAAACTTAATCCGGAAAAAATAATTGAAGATGAAAGTTAATGGAAAGTTAACTTAAAGGTTAATGATGTTAACTTTAGATTAACGCTTTGTTGTCGTATGTTTCCAACTAAAAGAAATAAAATGTCAGAAAACTTTAAACAAAAAATTGCTGTGAAAATCCAGAAAGGTGACTTTTATGAATGTCAGAGAATTTATTTTTGAATTTAAAAAAAATTATCTTTGACGTAGAATAATTAAACGGTAAGTAGTATTCATAAAGTCTATGGAAGCAGTCATTGATAATTCATCACAAACTATAGCTCCTGCAATGGAAACCGAACTTTTATTGGATTCAATTCTTGGGGAAGCTGAAAAATCATTAAGATCATTGCGATTGACAGCTGTTAAATATAAACTTGCTTTTATCGGAACTGTGTTTTGTGGTGGGTTATATGGTGGATTAGAAATATACGGACAAACGCTAAAACATATTTATTCCTTTACGTTGTTTCTCTATGTCTTTTCAATGGGAATGTGTGCATTGATCATACCATTTATTTTTTCACCTCTTTATTCTTTTCTTCCTGATAAATATTTGGGTGAAATCAACAATACTCTTAAGAGAAAAGTCATGTTTAACTACCTCAATAAATATGACTGTTCAATGGAAATTTATCCTCATGCCAGTTTCCCGGAGGGCATTTTGTCAAACATTCGCATATTGTCAGGGACCTTTGATTTTTCTTTTGGTGATGATTTATTAATGGGAAGATTCAGGAAACATGAACTTCAAATCAGCGAATACCATATCAGGAACATTTTCATGAAAAAAGTGTTTGATGGTTATGTCGCAAAAATTCAACTTGCGAATGATCATTCTATAAATGGCTTTACAATATTGAGAGATGACTTTCAAAAATATTGCATTGCTAAAAATTTAAATTCAGATTATCCTTCCAATGAATTATCAGATTTGATCCTGAAGCTTTTTGATGAGAACAAAAATTTGATTTTTATCAAAGTTTATGAAAATAGAATTTACCTGGGAATTCACGGAGAGAAAAGCATGTTTGAATATTCTTTCAAAAGGATCACCGAAAACAAGGCACGTTATCATGCGGATCTGTTGTCGTTCGAAAGTTTGATCAACACGATTGACCAGTTTACAATGAATGTTTAAAAAGTTTTTCGGCGGATTTCCTTTTATTTCTATAACGAATTCCCAAATGCAAAAGGTTCTCCAGAACTGGTTTTGATGAAAGATAAATTAAAATTTAATAATCCAAAAATGCGAAAAACAATTACTTTACTTGCCATTCTTTTTCTATTTGTTCTATCAACATTAGCGCAGGTAAATGCTCCTGTCAAGATTAAATTTCTGCTTCAGAACAGTGGTAAACCTCCATTGAAATTCAACTTTGTCAACTTGACCATTACCAACAACAATGATTCTTTGAGGTGGTATTTGTTTCCATGGTGGCTAAATGATTCACTGCAGAAAAGTGGTAAATTTAAAACATATTCTCCGTGGGATCCTGGTGAAATTGGAGGAAGAAAATATCCGGATTCTCTCACTTCATTTCAAATTGTAGATATTGATTTTACCGGTGAAGATCCTTTCATCGCATTCTGCATTCCACCAAAATCAACCATGACTTTTGAAAACTATATTTTCGAAAGTGATGGCGACACTGTTTACAAAACTGCTGAAATCTGGGAAGTCAAGAATCTAATGGTGAACGGGAAAACACCTCTTGATAAGTGGTTGCCTTATGATGTGAAGTGTAGTCTCAATGCTCAATTAAAATCCAAAAATGGAAGCAGCCCAGATTGGACAAATCTTGACTGGGACACAAAAGCCAATAAGCCACGAACTGATTACCCCAAAGAAACTGTAACATTCATGCAAGCCACAGGGATAAACAAGTTTGAAATAAAATTTGAGTGATTCTGTTTTATTATTAAAAATTCAGTTGCCTATATTGAGCTTGTATAAAGGTGGTCCTTCAATCAAATAAATCTGCAATGGTTTGGCAACATATACAGCACCATCGGGCATCAGGCATTTTATATTTTCAAAATACAACAATCGCCCATCTTTCATTTTTGAGATGGCAACTTTCATTTCTTTTGTAAGAAGGCTGTTTTGCGCCCTCAAAGTATCCATTCTTGCGGAGTCCTGATTTGCATAAATCATATCAAAAGAAATAATGGGCAGACGTCGTTCAAGTTTTGGTAAAACGGCTGAAAGCTTGCCAACAGCAATGATTTTTGTTTTTATTATAACCGAATCACGTTTTACTCCATTGATATAAATTATTGGTTCGGGAAGTTGAGAAATTTTAAAGGATTTAGTCATCCCGAGTTTTTCTGTGCCATTAGTGCCGGTAACATAAACGGATAGTATTGCATGTAAACCTTCTTTCACAATGGCACAATAACTACTGTCTTTTCCCGTAATAGTTCCTCCATCCAGAGTGACTTTGCTTATTTTAAATCCTTTTGAAATTCTTATTTTTAATTTATTTTGTAAGCCAATAAAAAGTTCGTCCCTGTCAGGTAAAACAGCAATGTTAAGCTTTGGGCTGACTACTTTGAAAACATAGGTAGTATCCTTTTGTGCATCCACCCATCCGGAAAGTAAATAAAAGGGAATGATCAGCAATATAATTATTGATTTTGTCTGCATATCCGTAATCAAATATTCAAAAATGTTTTTACCTCATTATAATCAGTGAATGTCTTGTCGGTAGTGTTAAGTTTAAATGTAAATGACTTATCATTTTTACTGATCGCAGCGAAATTCTCCGGAGAATAAACCGCAATTTTATTATCATTTGTAACAGCCCAAATCATATTTTCTGCATTGGGATTAAATTGAAAATTAATAAAGCCAACATTGGTGTAAGTAAAAACTGCATTCCTTCCTTTTTCTACAAGATAAACTTTATCAAGAATAAGCTTATTGCCGTTTTCGTCCGTAAAATTAGCATTTAATTTTATCCCCTGAGGAAGGCTTGCCGGATAATCGCAATTCCAGACACCAAAATTGTTCACCTGCAAAGTTCTGAAAAAAATATCCTCAGTCTTCATTTTTGCATCCATTCTTTGCTGCCAGACGATAAGCTGTGTTTGCACATTTTTCAGTTCGGTAGTCCTGTTTTCGTTCAGGGTTTCCTGTTCTTTTTTCTTTTTCTCCTTTTCTTTTTTTTCATTCTCCATTTTCACTTTGTACGCATTCTGATAGTCATTGTATTTTTTAGTGTAAACTTTCAAAGCTGCTTTATAATCTCCTGTTTCAAACACCGGATGAACAATGAAGGTATGTGTTTCTGCTCCTTTTGAAAAGGTGGCTAAATATTCATTTTCAGCAGAACCATTCTTGAGTTCCACATTTTCCCAGGTCGTAGAAGCAAACACGGGTTTAAAATTTTCATCTCTTGTATCCACTTCAAAAAGTACATTTTCATAAACTGCCATTTCAGGGAAATCTTTTTTATTAAATGAAATTTTAAAATGATATTTTTTCGAATCAGCTTTTCTCGGAACTACAGGCGTTTTCTGCAATTCTGCATTAACGGATTCTTCTGAATTCATCTTATTGCATGTGTCTTTTAAAAATTTAGAATCCCCTGTTGAATCAGACTTTTTCTTTGAAGTATCTTTTCCTATAAACTTCCATTTTCGTGCATTCGTATCGAGGTAGTAAATATTGTATTTGTTATCCTTTTGCGGGGACGCCATGCCAATGGTAATGGGAGCCTTCGGGTTTGCAAACAATAAATTTCCATCCTCATCCACTGCTTTTATGTCAAGCATTCCTGCTGATTCAAAAGGATAAGTGATACCTGCAGAATCGTAATTCATGGGAATACCGCTAAGAAAAAAATCGGCAGGTGTATGCATTTCCCGGTATTTCAGTATGGCTTTTTTATGAACAGGATTCCCTTCTTTATCAAGGAATGCATTCTTAGGAACGTAGATAACCGAACCTGTAGTGTAGTCAAAAACGGTATCTGAATTATTGTTCACTTTAAATTCGGAATAAGTGATATTCACACCTTTCAATGGTGGATCAATGAAACGGGATGAATTATTTTTTGTAAATTTCAGAACCACCACAGTAATAATAATTGCTGCAGTAAATATGCCTGCATAGAACCTGGGGGTTTTGAAAAATGGCTTAGGCGGTGGAGTTACTGATGAAATTATTTTACCAAAGTTCATACTTTGTTCTATTTCTTGCTCAGTAAATTTTTCGTGGTTGATATTTATCCTGACTTTTTTCATGGTGATAAATTTTAAAATTATTACAAAACTGACTTTTTAAGTTTATCAATAATGCGGTAAACTTTAACTTTTGCATTGTTGCCGGTAATATGAAGTATATCCCCGATTTCATCAAAAGGCATTTCATCAAAAAATCTCATTTCTATTATTGTCAGATCATCTGCGGCCAACTCTGCAAGTGCATTTGTCAGCTTTTCAAAATAAATTTCCTTTTCCTCCACAGCCAACTCAAGTTCTTCTGCGATATCACCAATATTATCCATTTCAACATTCAGCGCTCTTGTCAATTTATTTTTTCGAAACATCAGGTTGAGTTCATTCAGGGCAATGCGATAAAGCCAGGCTGAAAACGGAACCCCTTTGAATGTGTAACGCCTGATATTTATCAGTGCCTTCAGAAACACCTGTGAAGTGACATCAAGAGCATCATCCTTGGTATTGACCCGCTGATAGACAAACAGCAGTATTTTTTTATAATATTTTTTATAAAGAACTTCAAACCCTGACGGATCATTACATGCTTTCGCAATCTGGTCTTTCTCTTCAATTATCAGTTTATCCGGAATGTGATACTTAGAAACAGTTTCCATATTTTGCTTTTTGAGATTTTCTGAACCTTTTTCTGCAATCATAATTCAAACTTTTAAAAAAGATACACCATTTTTTAAAATAAATTTCCTCTGACATCCATAGAAGGCGCTATTGATAATTTTATTAATTAAATCAGGTGTCAGAATAATAATGGATCAATTGTAAACAAAGATATGATGATTTGTGATACGAAAAGAATCAGATTTGTTTGGGATTCTGTTAAGAATTATAACTTTCTTAAGATTCATGACCTGATCATCGTTATCATATCAACTTTAAAAACAAAGTGAAATTGCATTTTTCAAAAAAATATTTATACTTTTGGTTAATGTTTTGTAATTCTTAAAAAAAATTAGTCAAAATTTGAATTGTTGTAACCATTAAAAACAAAAACTATGAAAAAAACCTTTACACAAAAAATCAGCATTGCCACAATGCTATTAAGCTTTTTAATGCTGTCCGGCTTACATACCTTCTCTCAAACACCGGTCAGTGGAATTATTTCAAGTAACACTAGCTGGACAACTGCGAATAGTCCTTACATCATTACCGGAAATGTACTTCTCGATAGTGGTTATACTTTAACCATTCAACCGGGAGTCATCGTAAAGTTTGATAGTTTGAAGTGTCTGCAAATTGGCGGTACTTTGACTGCAATCGGAACAAGTAGCAACCCTATCACTTTTACAAGTAACCAAACCAATCATGTTGCGGGTTACTGGGGATATGTATTATTTAATGAAACGAGTGTAGGTTATGATACGATTACTCAAACGGGAAGTGTATTGCAATACTGCACTATTGAGTATGGCGGTAATCAGAATTTGCCCAACAGTTCAGCAGTTATACGCAGTGACCTTATCAACTTACATACACAAGACCTCACTTTACCTTTTATTGACCATTGTATCATCAGAAACAATACTACGACAGGGATAAAAATTTATGGATCCACTGCCAAAGACGGTTCATTGCTCAGGATTACAAATTGTGAACTGTACAACAACATCAATCCGATGGGCGCAGGTGGCGGAATTAACGTATATATAGGTTCCATAGCATCCAACTGGAGCTGCACTGCTTTGATAAGTAAAAACAAAATTCATGATAACAATGGCGGCTCAGAGGGAGGCGGAATACTTTGTGGTACGCAGGGTGGATATGGCAATGTTTATGACAATTTAATTTACAATAACACTGCCGACATTGGAGGAGGAATATATTGCGGTGCATACAACGGCTGGTCTTACGATGTTCAGGACAATATAATTTTTCATAATACAGCAAATGATGCCAGCGCCATATACCTATATGGGGGCATAGCTTTTAAAAATGTAATTGCAAATAATGTGGAGAATACCAGCAATTCCACAGGAAGGGTAACTTATGCCACTGATGCGGCTATGCATAACAACACCATTATTGATAATACAGCTTTCAACAATGTTGTTTATTTTGCATCGGGACTTAGCGGCGGAGGATACTGGAATTACAACACAATCACACGAAACAGGGTCACAGAATTGGCGCCGACTACAGCCATTAGTATCGGAGATTTTTACCCCGTAATGCGACACGATAACATTTACGGAAACGCTACAACTTTTCAGTTGGTGGACCTTATCGCGCAGGGAGGAGACAATGTTGATGCCCGTAATTGCTGGTGGGGAACCACATCCAATGTTGCAATTAATAATGCAATAGTGGATTATTTTGACAACCCTGCATTAAGTATGGTGACCTGTTTGCCTGCTCTATCATCGCCCGATACAACTGCCCCTGTCACTCCTGTAGTCAATGTTATTAAGACTGACTTAGGTGGAGGCAATATTCAAATCACCTGGGATGCCAATCCCGAAGTTGATATTGCAGGATATAAAGTTTATTGGGGATCGGCTACGGGATATTCATTTTCTCATTCAAATTTTGTAGGAAATACGCAAACTACAGTGATTTCAGGAGCTTCAATAAATGATACTATAGCAGTGACCGCACTAGATATTTTTGCCGACGGAACATTAGACCAGCAGGAGGGTCATGAAAGCTGGTTTAGCTATGCCATTGGAAAGCCTTCACCGGCATTCACTGCAACGCCACTTTCTGTTTGCCAAGGAGACACTGTCCATTTCACTGCTAACACACCCAACCTTTATCCATACGCCAACACTTCATGGGCATGGTCCTTCACAGGCGGATCACCCAATGTTTCATCTGCTCAAAATCCACTGATAATTTATAATAACCCTGGCACTTATCCTGTTAAACTTGTTGTTACAAATATTGCTGGAAAAGATTCCCTGACAATGACAAACTATATCACAGTTTCAAGCAGGAGTTATTCAGTCATTACACCCAATGTTTGCAACACCGGTTACTACACTTCTCCAAGCGGGTTGTACACATGGTACAGCAATGGGATTTATCAGGATACTATTCCTAATCATGCCGGTTGCGATAGTGTTATAACCATCCACCTTACCTTGAACACTGAATCTTATAATACCATTGCACCTGAAGCCTGCAGAAGTTATGTTTCTCCCAGTGGAAAACATACCTGGACAATTTCCAACAATTATCTTGATACTATTCCAAATCATGCAGGTTGTGACAGTGTAATCACAATCAATCTTACCGTTGTTAATATAGATACCGCCGTCACCGGCGCCGGAAATACTTTAACTGCAAATGCCACAGGATTAAATTATCAATGGCTGAATTGCGGAAGCGGGTATTCCATTATTGGAGGAGAAACAAATCAATCATTCACGCCATCGGTTACCGGGGATTATGCAGTTAGAATCACAGAAGGTATCTGTGTTGATACTTCTTATTGTTATAACATAACCATTGTTGGAATTGCAGAAAATTCGCCGGCAACAAAAGTAAACTTCTATCCCAATCCTGTTGATCAATTACTGAATATTGAATTTGGGAAAGTATTCAACCATGCCTGTATTCAGGTATTAGATTACACAGGAAGGATAATAAAAACCATATCCGTTGAGCAAACTGATAAGGCAATTATTGATTGTGGGAATTTTGCAAACGGTATTTATATGATGAGAATAATGCCTGAGAACGGAAAAACCACAAATTTCAATGTTGTAAAAAACTGATAAAACTCAATGCGGGTCAGTCAACATGATCCGCATTTTAAATCTGAAAAATCCAAATGTCAGCACTCATTGTTTAAAGATCATTTTTCAATCAGTAAAAAACAAATTGAAATTGTTCTCAATTCTGCCTGCCTGATCCTTTTTATTTGGTTTGGCTACAAAGCTTTTTTTGAATTGTTCGTGAATATTCAAGGGATTCACTATGCAAGAATAAATTTCGGTTCACAGAATTATGGACCGTCCTCTTCTGTATTTAAATTGAATGTTCCTACAGTTGCATGTGTCGTCATTCTTGCAACCGCTTTGTTGGGTGTTTTTGCTTCAATAAAAGTTGTTATCATCAGAATATTTTCTCCTTATAAAAGAACAAACGTATGGTGGATCATACAGCTATCATGTTTACTGATTTGTTTGGTTTCGCTTCATTTTTGGGTCTTTGATTTTTTAAATTCAGCATTTGTTAGTGTGGGATAGCGGTTGATGAAAATGTCTATGATGTGATTTTATTTTAAATTTGCCAACATCATTTTTATGAAAACGGTTTTTCCTGCGGTTCAAAAAAGACTTATGAATAAAATAATTGTCAGCATTTTTCTACTTATTATTTCAGTGGTGTGCAGGTCGCAGACCGTTGAAGAAAATGATTTCTCTGCCGACAGACCGGGGATGGCTACTCCTCCTTCTATCGTACAGGCAAAATTATTTCAGATTGAAACAGGATTTTCTTTTGAGAAAATAACAGGTGAAAATATTTTTCAGGAAACAACTCTTTACAATACTTCGTTGCTTCGTTACGGAATAAATAAAAATTCAGAGATTAGGGTGCAGACAGATTATGCACGGGTAAAAACAGATTTATCAAAAATTACAGGGTTTGACCCATTGAGCATCGGTACAAAATTATTGATAACGGAAGGAAAAGGTGCATTGCCACAGACATCTTTTCTGTTCAATCTGACATTGCCGTATATTGGAAACAGGAATTTCAGACCTGACAATATTGTACCATCAGCCTATCTTTTGTTCCAGAATGATATTACCGAAAAGTTGAATGTATGTTATAATGCCGGATTGGAATACGATGGCGAAACAGCGATTCCTTCCACATTTGCAGCCGTTTGTTTCGGTTATGGTTTTACTGATAAGTTAGGCGGTTTTATTGAGAATTATGATTGGTTTTCAAATGCTGCAAGCTCTCAGAATTATATTGATCTTGGTTTCACTTACATGGCTGGAAAAAACTTTCAGGTGGATGTATCGGGCAATATGAGTTTGCGGGATTTGAAGAATTATTTCATGATCAATTTTGGCGTTTCCTGGAGGATTATAAAAAGGGAAAAGAAAAAGAAAATCGGAGTAACTTTTTAAAACAAAGAACACAAATCTATCGAATATCATCCTATGATCTATCCCAACAACTTTGAACAAAAAATAGGATTCGACATTATCCGGCAATCACTAAAGGAGCTTTGCAATAGTCCGCTTGGAGCTGCTTTTGTTGACAAAATAAAGTTCTCTTCCAATTCAAAGCTTATAATAAATCTTCTTGAACAAACTGAAGAATTCAGGCAGATATTGCTTCTCGCAAATAATTTTCCTTCGGAACATTTCTATGATATTTCTGATGAGTTGAACAACGCCGCTATCCCGGGAACTTACATTCAGCAGGATGCCTTATTTGATTTGAAACGCTCCTTGGACACTGTTTTTGAATCATTGCTATTCTTTAAAAAAAGCCAGGATGAACTTTATCCAAAGCTCAAAGAAATTGCTTCGACAGTGTATCTTGACAAGGCAATACTTGTTCAGTTGAATGTCATTCTTGATGATAAAGGTAAAATCAAGGACAATGCATCTGAAGGGCTTTTGAAGATCAGGAAAGAAATGATCGCAAAACAATCGTCGGTCAACAAACGCATTGGTCAGGTTATTCAGAATGTGAAGAAGCAGGGATGGGCGCCAGAAAATATTGAGCTTACCATAAGAAATGGGCGTGTAGTGATACCGGTTCTTGCTGCATACAAAAGAAGTATCAAAGGTTTTATTCACGATGAATCGGCAACAGGACAAACAGTTTTTATAGAGCCGGCGGATGTGTTTGAAATGAACAATGACCTTCGTGAACTTGAGAATGCAGAGAAACGTGAGATCATTAAAATCCTTTTGGCTTTTACCGACAACATCAGACCAAACCTCGAAGATCTGAAAGATTGTTTTAATTTCCTTGGTTTGATGGATTTTATTCGTGCTAAAGCGCGATATGCCATCAATACAGAATCTATAAGACCTGTCATTTCTGATGAATCAAGTTTCAATTGGCTGAATGCAAAACATCCGCTGCTTTATCTCAACCATAAAATACAAAAAAAAGAGATTGTTCCTCTTGACATTTCTCTGAATGAATCAGGAAGAATTCTCATTATTTCCGGACCCAATGCAGGGGGGAAATCTGTTTGTCTAAAAACTGTGGGATTGCTGCAATTCATGCTTCAATGCGGATTGCTTGTTCCGATGAAGGAATTGTCGGAAGTTTGTTTTTTTGAAAATATTTTTATTGACATAGGAGATGAGCAATCGCTCGAAAATGATCTGAGTACATACAGTTCTCACCTGTTGAACATGCGTCAGTTTATCAGCCATGCAAATAAAAACACACTGTTTCTTATTGATGAATTCGGAACAGGGACTGAGCCACAGCTTGGCGGCGCTCTTGCCGAAGCCATTCTCCAAAAACTCAACCAGAAAAAATCTTTTGGAGTAATTACAACTCATTATTCGAACCTGAAACTACTTGCTGACAAAGACCCCGGCATCATTAACGGCGCAATGCTTTTTGATTCTGAAAAAATGAAACCGATGTATGTCCTTCAAACAGGAAAACCGGGAAGTTCATTCGCATTTGAAATTGCAGAGACCATAGGGCTTCAAAAAGATGTACTGGAAAAAGCACGGGATAAGGCTGGAATCAAACAATTGAGTTTTGACAAGCAATTGCAAAACCTGGATGCCCAGAAAAACGAACTTGATAGAAAGGAAGTACAGTTCAAAGTAGCCGATGAATTCCTCTCGGAAATGATTGAGAAATACCAAAAGCTTACTGAAGATCTTGAAAGGTCAAAGAAAGAAATTATCAGTCGTGCGAGGGCTGAAGCTGCCGGCCTTCTTGAAAATACTAACAAAATCATCGAAAATACAATTCGTGGAATCAGGGAAAGCCAGGCGGATAAAGATCAAACGCGCATTGTGCGAAAAAATCTTCAGGAATTTGCTGAGAAAATAGTTACCGATAAGCCGGTAATTACAGAATCGAATAATGAGAAAAAAAGAAAACAAAAAGCAAAGACCGAAGAAGTAAAAGTGCTGAGTTCACCTATAGAAAAAGGAGATTATGTGAGGATTAGCGGACAGGAAACCATAGGCGAAGTAGTGGGCATTGATTCAAAAGATGTGCATGTGGTTTTTGGAACCGCACAGTTAAAAACCAAACTCAGCAAGCTTGAAAAGGTGAGCAAAGAAGATTATAAGCGGCAATCCGACAAATCAAGAACTCAAGGAAAACGTCCTTCGATGGACATGAATGATAAAATTAAAAACTTCAAACAACAAATAGATTTACGTGGAATGCGTGTGGACGAAGCTATCTCTGCCGTTCAACATTATATAGATGATGCCATACTGCTTTCAGTAAATGAAGTAAGTATTTTACATGGCAAAGGGAACGGAGTTTTAAGGCAAATTGTTCATGATTATCTTCGCAAAACTCCGGAAGTAAAAAGCTTTGCCGATGAAGCACTCGAAAGGGGAGGTCATGGCATAACGGTGGTATATTTTCGATAATGGAATAGTTTTGTTTTGGATGAATACTTTGTCATAAGGAGAATAAATAATGTTCATCGGGCAAGTATGCATTCAAAGACATGGTGTCAGGCAGAGAATATTATGTGCGCAGCGCTGTAATTTCCTGGGACGGACCTGAAGAGTGGAGTCCTACCATCTGTGTACGGGTAAAATAATGTAAGCCTGAAAAACCAAAGTGGTTTGTGGTTTGTAGCTGCTCATGATTGAAGGATAGTAGCGGAACTAACAAACCACTTTTTTTTTGTTTCAAACTAAATTTTAAATTTCCACCTACCTTCATTTCACACTAAAAACCAATCATTTTAATTTCAAGGTTGCAAATCTACAATGGAATGTTCATTCCCTACAATGGAATGTCAATTCCCTCCAATGGAATGTTCATTCCCTACAGTGGAATGTTCATTCCCTACAATGGAATGTTCATTCCCTACAATGGAATGTCAATTCCCTCCAATGGAATGTTCATTCCCTACAATGGAATGTTCATTCCCTACAATGGAATGTCAATTCCCTACAGTGGAATGTTCATTCCCTCCAATGGAATGTTCATTCCCTACAATGGAATGTTCATTCCCTACAATGGAATGTTCATTCCATACAATGGAATGTTCATTCCCTACAATGGAATGTACATTCCATTGTAGGAAGTAAACTATTTCAATTGAAATTTCTCTAAACAACATTCAATATTATTGAATGTCTGATGTTTGCAGACGTTAAAACAATAAGCAAAAACCGAAGGGCAAAAATTATTTTCATGAAACTGTTGCTGAATTGAGGGTTTTTGTCTTTTAGATTTGGGATGGCAGAATTGTGGAGAAGGGAAAGGAAATTGGAGGGAAATAAGATTTGAGAATTGAAAAATTGAGTCCTCTCCGAAAAGTCTATTTTGCCACAAAAACTCTTAAACTAATTCCCAAACGTGCGCATAAACGTTAAGTCAGCCAGCTTTTTGTCAAATTTCCTATGCATTGTATTACAGCATTTTTATTTTTCTGTAAGTAAAATCTCCTTTTGACATTTGGACAGCTAAAACCAAAATAATAATTTCCTTTAGTTTTATGGTTATGTCCTTTATTGGGAATAGCCTTTCCCAAAATGACAAAATTTTGACCGATTAACAAACTGAATTATTCTGCAGTAAATTGTTTTCCTTGTAATTAGAAATGTTTTTTCTCAATGGCCTGAACATTGATCATAGTGTTTGGTTTAATCAGGCAAATTTGGCCTGGTAATTTAATGAAAGAAGAAAAGCTGATACAATAAAACTAATAATATTGAAAATTGACAAAATTATTGATGATTTTGACTGGAGTATAAAGGTATTTAATTGATTTAGAATTTGAATTGCCTGTTATTGCTTTTCTATATTTCGTCAGCACTTAATGATTTAACAATTTTTTTAAAAGGTTTAATTGTAAGATAAAAGAATGAAAAAAGAGAATTGTTGCAATTAATAAATACTGGTAAACTGTGCATTACAGATAAAATAATAAAATAATGTCACAGTATAAATACGTAAATAATGCTCTATATTGTCGAGCTGTATTAAATTAATGTTAAATCACTAAGTAATTATACCAATAAAATAAAATAAAAAATTTACCTTTGCACGCTTTTTAATAAAGCTGTCAATAAACAAAATCTTTATGAAAAAAACCAATTTACTTTTTTTAGGAATCGCAATGCTTCTGATGGTTACAGCTTGTTTTGCTAGAGCAGCAAGTATTTCATCAAATGCAGTTACGGGTTACTGGGGTGCAACTTCCACTATGGTTGGCGATGTTGTTCCTGGTACGGAAGCTGCGGTTACTTTAGTTAGTGGAACTAAAAATAATGCTTACTCTTGCGCTTCAACATGGGGTATAACCGATCATACTGCTTTAAACAAAAACAACATATACTTTTCAGATAGTATAACTTATAATGTAACTGTTGGATGTGTGACAGGCGTCTGGACTGGTGGTACCAGCTCTGATTGGAATACTGCATCTAACTGGTGCGGCGGCACAATACCTACTTCGTCCATTGCTGTTACTATTCCTATGAATGCTACTTACATGCCTACATTATCCTCTGGTGAAACAGGTAATTGCAGTAATTTAACTTTTTACAGCGCAACAAGCTCATTAAACTTTACAGGAGGTAACCTTATTGTTGCAGGAAATGTAAATTTTTCAAGCGGAGTAATTACAAGCACCACATCGGCATCCACTTTATCAGTTGGCGGAACATGGACAGGAGCAGGTACTACATTTACACCAAACACTTACCTTACTGTTAACTTTACAGGCGCTTCGCAAACAATTCCGCAACTTGTAAGTAACTATTATAATCTTACTCTTTCGGGAAGTGGAACAGATGTTCTTACAACAAGCACAACAACAATAGCTGGCAATCTCTCTTTAAGCGGAACAGTAGCTGTAACTACTGTAGTCGGATTAAGTATATCTGGCATTCTCAATATAGGAAGTGGTACAACATTTACAATTGCTACGAATAATACAACTTGCGCTTCATTAATTGTTTCAGGAACGCTTACAAGTCTATATTATACTATGACAGTTAATGGGACTGTGTCGGGCACAGGGACAATTAATGGTAATGGAGGCAGTGGTAATGGTATAACCTTTGTTCTTGCAGGAGACTGGACTTTCAACGGAACAGTTTTAAATAGTGTTTCTCTTAACTTTAATGGAACGGTTGACCAAAACTGGAATGGCAGTTATGGTTTTTATAATATTACCATTAATAAATCGAGTGGGATTTTATATGTTGCAGGAAACTCAACGTGCAGTCATAATATAACCATTACCGCAGGTAGTGTTACTTATAATTATTCAGGATCTCAAACAGTGTTTAATGCAAATTACCCGGCAAATTTAACCATTACAGGCTCTGGTGCGAAAACGATGCAAGCTAATACAACTAGTATAAATGGTAATTTTATTTTAAGCGGAACTGCATCTGCTATTACAGTTCATGATCTTACAGTTTCGGGATATCTTTCAATAGGCGATGGTGCCATTTTAACCATTGGAAGTTCTTTATCAATTGCAGGTACTACCACAATTGGCAATGGAACAAGCGGAATATTGGCAATATCTGCAAGCAATACAATAACCTTAACAGGCGCTGTAACTATCAATAGCGGCGGCGCTTTAACAGAAAGTGGGGCTGCCCAACTTGCCTTTGGTGCGGATGTAACAATCAATGGTTCATTAACAGAATATGGAAATGCAACTGTTAGTGTGGCAGGAAATCTTACTAATAACGGATCTTATAATGCCAGCACCGGTTATCACACATTTTCGGGAACAACACATGCTGCCAATACTATAGGCGGCACTAACGCTATTACAATTCCGACTACTTCAAATAACACTACTATTAACGGTACTTACACAAGTAGCGGGACACTAAACATTCCGAATATACAGGTTTCGGGTACTCTCACAAACAACGGGACACTTACCATTTCATCTGTTTTGAATGGAGGAGGTAGTTTGATACAGGGAGTAAATGCAACTCTTAATATTGGCAGTGGTAGTAGCACAACGGTAAATGTTGGTACACTTACTGCAACAAACACTGGAAACACAGTAAACTATACCGGTGCCAGTCAACAAATAAAAATTGTTACTGTTCGGCTGGTTCTAAATTTTCAAATGCTAATAACAACTGATGGTTAAAAAAAAATCACAGTAGGCCATCAAATGAATTGCAAAAGTATAGAATTTTGCAATTGAAATGGAGACACTACCTGGTTACATACTA
>CAISZK010000154.1 GCA_903889915.1 uncultured Bacteroidota bacterium | reverse complement strand
CAACCTGAATATCATTAAATATAAGAACGAAAAAACTTTCAATTTTCAATTCATTGTTGACTACTTTAAATCAAACGACACCACAAAAAGCGGTAAAAGCTGGAAAATAAATATTGGTTCAGTAAAGCTGATCAACACAAATTTCAAGTTCATTGATCAGAACAATGTGCCGCAAAAAGGTATTACAGACTTCAATGACCTTGAGCTAAGCGGCATCAACACACAGATCGTGAACCTTGCAATTATCAGCGACTACATCTATGCCGACATCCGTTCATTGTCAATGAAAGAAAAGAGTGGTTTTTACCTGAAGAGTTTTTCAGCGATCACAAAGATCAGTCCGCTTGGAATTGACATGAAGAATCTTCACATCGAAACACCCGGCAGCTCCATTTCAGCCAACTTCAGTCTTGCAATGAAAAGCTTTGATGATTTTAACGACATCATCAATAAAGTCAAAATTGACGTTTTATTTAAACCTTCAAAAATTGATGTCAGAGACTTCGCCTATTTTTCAAAAAGTTTAGAGGGCATGAATGACAAGATCAATATTTCGGGCGAGATCAAAGGGAAAGTGTCCAATTTTAAAGGGAAAGACTTCAGGTTTCTTTATGGTACCTCAACATATTTTCTTGGCGACTTTTCCATTTCAGGATTGCCCAAAATTGAAGACACCTACATCCAGTTTAATGTTAAGAATTTTTACACCAGCCAGTATGATCTCGAAACCTTCACCCTTCCCACTTCTTCCGGCGCCGGACACATTGAACTCCCGCCGGAATTGATCAGGCTTGGCAGTGTAAGGTTCAAAGGAGAGTTTACAGGTTTCTACAATGATTTTGTTGCTTCCGGTAATTTTACAACCGGACAGGGAAGTGTCACCACCGATCTCACTCTTCGCAAAAACCACAACAGCGGACAGATTGAGTACATTGGAAAAGTTGCAAGTTCAGACTTCAATATTGGCAACATTCTTTCCATGCAGGATCAGATAGGATCGGTGAGTATGAATGCAGATGTTTCAGGCTCCGGGCTTGATTTTGAAAACGCTGTTCTCAAAGTGAAAGGCACTATCGCATCCATTTATTTAAGGAATTATCACTATCAAAACATCAATGTTGAAGGCGACCTTGCAAAGAAAAAATTCAGCGGATTTCTAAGCATCAATGATGAAAATTTAAAACTTGACCTGAACGGAAAACTTGATTTCAGCAATAAACTTCCCGTAATAAATGTTACAGCCAATATTGAAAATCTGAGGGCAACAAAGCTTCATTTCTTCAAACTGGATGGCGATTCAATTTCATCTTTTTCAACTAAACTTGCTCTCAACTTCAGAGGTAATACCATTGACAATATCCAGGGGTTGATCCTAGCCAGCAATACTTCGTACATTTATCGCGGAGAAAAATACACATTGGACAACCTCGCATTCAGCAATGTTGTCAGCGCTGATGGTGAAAAAACAATGAAGCTGAGATCGGATTATATTGATGCAGATTTTTCAGGTAATTTTCTATTTAAAAATCTCAATCTTTCAGTTCTTAAATTTATCAAAGACTACCTCCCGTCTTATGGAAGATGGATCAAAAAGGACCTGGACACTTTGCCCGAAGAGAATTTTACATACAATGTCAAGCTGAAAAACACAACACCACTGACAAAATTATTAATGCCCGACCTTTCAGTTTCGGCCAATACCATCATCAGCGGAACCTACAATACAAGGCAGAGTCTGCTGGACCTGAACATTACCTCGGCATTGACAAGGTACAAGAAAATAAGTGTCAAAGATTTTTTTGTCAGTGGAAGAACAAAGCAACACACCATCAGTTTAAATATTGGTTGCGCCAAGCTGATCGAAAATGACAGCCTTGATATTAACGACATCACCCTTTTGGCTGAAGCCCGCAATGACAGCGTTGACTATAAGCTGACATGGAACAACAACAAAGACGAGATAAAGAACAGCGGCGAAGTGGATGGATTTGTTTCGATGGTCAACAGGCCACGCACGGAAATAAAATTTACAAAAGCCGATGTTGTGATCAACGATACCGCCTGGACCATCAATGGCGGCAACGACATTATGATTGACAGTTCTTCAATAGCTATTCAAAAACTTATTTTCTTCACGGAAAAACAACAGATAGAAATAAACGGTAAGATATCGAACGACCCGACCGATAAGCTACACCTGGGTTTTAAAGATTTTAATGTTGGCGATGTAAAAATGTTCACTTCGCTTTCAGGATTTGATATTGACGGATTCCTCAACGGGTCTGTGGAGGTTTCGAACATTTACAAATCGCCGAATGTTGTCGCTGATATTACCCTGAACAATTTATTCGTCAACGGTGAAAAACTCGGCAAAGCCTCACTTGTTTCATCATGGGATGATCAATCCAAAACGGCAACAATTAATGCGCAGATCATTTACGAAGGAAATATTGGTTCAAATATTCCTATAGCAGTGGCCGGAAGTTATTATCCTGAAAAGAAAAAGGACAACTTTGACCTGGATGTGAGCATGACAAATTTCAAATTAAAACTACTCGAAAGATTTATCTCGAGTTTTTCATCCAATCTTTCAGGCCTTGCGTCAGGCAAGCTGAAATTGCGGGGAACGCCCAAAGAACCTGAACTTACAGGAGGTTTGTATGTGATGGTGAAAAATCTGAAAATTGATTACCTGAACGAAAATTATCATTTTACCGATTCCATCAGAGTGAACAAAAACGCTTTTGCGTTCAACCATATTCTGATCAAAGACGACCGCAACGATTCGGCAATACTTGACGGGAGTATTTCGCACAGGAATTTTAAAGACATCAAACTTGATCTCAATTTTCACGTGTATGATTTCCGCTGTCTAAACACCGACGAGGCGCAAAACAGCATGTTTTACGGCAAGGCTTTCGTTACGGGATTGCTGAAAATTTCGGGCGATGTCAATAATATCAAAATTAATATTGCTGCACAGACCAACAAAAACACGAGCATTTCCATTCCTATTTCAAGTGAATCGGATATTACAGCCAACAATTACATCCGTTTTGTAAATAGCAAAACTCCCGTTCACAGAGCCTCTTTGGTATATACCGATCTGTCTGGAATAGAACTTGATTTTAATCTTTCTGTCACGCCTGATGCGGCTATCCAGATCATTCTTGATTCAAAAACCGGCGATATTATCAAAGCCAAAGGTAGCGGCAACATACAGTTGGAAATTTCCACACTTGGCGATTTCAGTATGTATGGCGACTACATCATTGATGAGGGCGATTACCTGTTCACCCTGCAAAACGTGATCAACAAAAAGTTCCTTATTGAAAAAGGATCATCCATTTCATGGAATGGCGACCCTTATGAAGGTATAGCAGACATTACAGCTATTTATCCGGTGAAAGCTGCATTGTACGACCTGACAGCCGCCATTGGCGACACAACGGCACAGTATAAAAAACGCATCCCTGTGAACTGTTTGCTCAACATGAAAGATAAAATTTTAAATCCCACTATCTCTTTCAACATTGACCTGCCCAAGAGCGATGAGAGCACCAAGACCCTTGTGAGCGGGCTAATCAATACTGATGAGGAAATGAACAAACAGGTTTTTTCGCTGCTTATTCTAAACAGGTTCACCAATCCAAAAGGGCTCACCACAGCAGATTTAAACAGCGGGTTGGGCAGTACCTCGTCTGAGTTGCTTTCGAACCAGCTCGACAACTGGCTTGCACAGATAAGTAAGAAGTTTGACATAGGCGTAAATTACCGGCCCGGCAATGAAATCAGCGCACAACAGGTGGAGTTTGCTTTGGGCACACAGCTCTTCAATGACAGGTTGAGTATCCAAAGTAATCTTGGCGTTTCGGGAAATAATAATGCCGGTGGACAGGCATCCACTACAAAAACCAGCGATATTGTGGGCGATGTGGATATGGAATATAAAATCACCAACGACGGGCATCTGCTGCTCAAAGGCTATAACAAATCAAATACTGTTGACCTGCTCAACTCAAATGCGCCCTACACGCAAGGAATTGGTGTGTTCTACCGCAGGGAATTTGACAAATGGGGTGATCTTTTCAAGAAGAAAAAGAAGAAGTGATTGAAAATTCCAAGACCCAAATTTCAAATTCCAAATTCAAAGGCGGCACCTCCTGGGACTTGGAATTCGAAGCCTGGAATTTGGAGCTTTTATTTTTGTTACTTTTACCGAATTATTCATGATCATCAAATTGGTGAAACATCTTTTTCATAAACAAACCATCCTTCTCTTTATTACTTTTTGCATTTTCTCCTCGTGCAAGCTGACAGGCGATTTTGCCATTACCAAACGCAAACATGCAAATGGTTATTACATCGAAACACCTTCTTTTGTTCAAAACTCAATTAATAAATCCAATCATCCCACAAAAAGAAATCATTTACCAGAGGAAATCGAAACGCCGGTACTTGCAGATTCTGACAACACAATCGCAACGATTGTTTCAATTAATCCGGCTGAGAAAATAAAAGATGATCAAATAATTTATCAGGCAAATGGAACAAAGGAATCCCGCTTTCACATAAAGCCTATTGAAGGTAATTCAACTTATAAAGGAACAGCACGGGATACGGGTAAAGTCACGCATTATATTTTTCCAAAAAGACAGGTGGATGGATATTCTTTGATTGGGTTTATTGTAGGGCTTATAGATATTCCATTAACAATGGCTGCATTAACAAATGGTTTCATGTCAAGCGCAGTCTTACTTTTAATTTTATTACAATTATTATGCACGGTTTTTGGTTTTATCGGATTGCAAAGAATTATAAAATATGAGTCTATTGGGAAAGGGTTTGCATATTCGGCGATCCTCATAGGATTGACGTATCTTACACTCATGTTTGTTTTGTTTATTTTTCTTTTATCAGCTCTTTTCACAGGAAAGCTATAATTTTTCTCAGGTTATTCCAATCATAAAGACCCAAGTCTCAAATTCCAGGACTCTAATCCCAAGCACCAAATACCAAAACTGGCACCTACAGGAATTATGAATTAGGGATTTGGAATTGGGGTCTTTTGCTCACAAATTGCTGTATTTTCGCAATTTCCATGTTTTCCTGTGTAAAATTCCTCCTCTCCCTGCAAAAATTCCTCCTCTC
Organism: uncultured Bacteroidota bacterium; assembly: GCA_903889915.1. GTDB lineage: Bacteria > Bacteroidota > Bacteroidia > Bacteroidales > CG2-30-32-10 > CAISZK01. Next base: position 3,119 of record CAISZK010000154.1, on the reverse strand, counting down.
CCCTGAAAGATTCCTCCTCTCTCCCCAAAAATTCTTCCTCTCCCAGCAAAAATTCCTCCACGTTCCCGAAAGTTTCTTCCACACCCTGCAAAAATTCCTCCTCTCCCCAAAAAGATTCCTCCTCTCTCCAAAAAGATTCTTCCTCTCTCTGCAAAAATCCCTCCTCTCTCTGCAAAAATTCCTCCAGTCTCCGTAAAGATTCCTCCACATATACATGAGACGAATTTGATCAAAAAACAATTATCCAATGGCAAATTTCATTCATTTCCCCCCTGATTTTACCGGGTAGAAAAACCATTCCACCAATATTCAATCTCCTGTATCCGGAAAACAAAAACGACTTTACAGGAATTTTAAACCTGTAAAGTCATTTGGAGATGTTTGATGAACGATGAACGTTTTTAAAGTTCTTAAGGTGTAAACTGCAAAGATCCGTCGAAGCTCATCTGTTAAAGATCAATAATGATAAAAATTTTGAGTATTGCAAATTACAGTTGTGCATCAGGAGTAAAAGGAAATGGCACACTTGCATTACCAACTCCGGCAGAATTTACTCCATGAATACGAATATAATTCAATTTACCGGGCACAGTATCTGCACTATTTATAATTAATTTGGTGCTTGGAGAGCTTTCGCAAACAACTTTCCATGTAGTTGTATCCTGAGGGTTGGTTGAAATTTCAACTATATAAAGCACCCCTTTTAAATGGGTGGCCGGATCACTTTCAACATTTGTTTTTTTGTTCTTTCTTTTTAAAAGAGCCTGATAAGTATTGGCTTTTTTACCTTTCACAACTTTGCTGACTGAAGGAGCCGGCGGGGGTGAAAGTTTCGAAGGTTGGTGATTTGAAGGGAAGCCTGTTTTGCCCATGGTTTCCAGATTTCCATCACATATTGGATCGGCATACTTAAGCAATTTTTTCAGGAGACCATACATCTTGCGGCTTTGAGCATCGCGCGGTCCGACCTGCGATTGATTATGTATTGCTGCAAGAATTAAAGCATCCAGCTTACCCAATTCAGTTTCAAACAATGCCTGAAGGACAGTGGGTGTAACGAAGATCAATGTATTTGCATAAATTCCTAGCAGGACTTGATGACAGAGAGTGCTTACGCCATTGGGGTCGTCAGGTTTTACCAACAGCACACAAAAGTAGGGACGAGAGAAAGCCATAATTTTAGATTTATTGATTTATGGAGCAAAAATAATTGCTCTTTTTTACCTGGCCAAACATTGAAAAGCCAAAAACATACAATTTCCATGAGCATATAGTTTTTGACATATTAAACCGCAATGCAAGGTTGAAACATTTTACAAAATCCATGTTCATGGTGATATATTATCATCCAATTTCCGTTATCTTTTGCTGACAAATTGGTACTGTCAAAACCCCTGAAAACACGCCCCATATTCTGGTCATTAATCAGCTTTAGTAATGACCAGATCTTAGCAACAGAAACTTTGATTTTGGCAATTTCATTGAAGCGAATAACGCCGTCAACATCGTTATAGATTATCTCAATTATCTTATCCAGGTTAATCAGACAATAGCGATCAATACGGTAAAAATCAACAGAATCTATCATGGCTTCAATCTTTTTTAATCTGCCGGAAACTTTATGTCGTTCGTTATTTTTCATCCAGATACAGGTATGATCTACAAATGAATTACAACACAAAATAGAGCTTACCAAAAGCTCCAGAGGCAAGCCATTCTCAAGTACAGTAATTGTCTTTGGAGGGATGATTTTATTTCCTTGAATTTTCATTATTTATTGTTTGATGAAAGTAAAATAACAAAAAAATTATGACATTTGAAAATGCGAATAAGGGTAGAAAAGCAATGCGAAATAATGATATTGCAGGCTATGGAAAATTTATATACTTATTGTTTGAAATAAGAAAAATAGTTTAATTTCGTGATGTCTTATTGTAAACGGAATGTTTTAAAAAGCCTTGAACAAGTAAAAGGCAGATGTTGAAAAGCCTGTTAAGAGTATGAATTAAATACAAAAGCCATGAAGAGCCATTGTGTTTTTTTAGTCATTTTTCTTATCAATGTTACCATAACTTATTCGCAAAACAATGTTGGCATAGGAACCACAACACCTGACCCCTCAGCCCTCCTTGATCTGAGTTCAAACAATCAAGGACTGTTGGCGCCACGGCTGACGACTGCACAACGACTGGCAATTGCCAGTCCGGCAAACGGTCTACTGGTTTTTGATACTGATATTAACTGTTACATGTATTACACTTCCGTGACAAACACATGGTATTCCTTTTGCAATGCATCAGGACCAAGCGGACCTACGGGACCAACCGGAACAATGGGAATGACGGGTATGACGGGACCAACAGGAGCGACGGGGATTACAGGAGCGACCGGAGCCACAGGGATAGCCGGAATAACTGGATCTACAGGAGCAACGGGAAATACTGGGGCAACGGGGGCAACGGGAGCAACCGGTGTAACAGGAATTATAGGGTTGACGGGGGCTATAGGAGCAACAGGGGCTACAGGAAATTCTAAAGTTCAAACTTATGGTGTTAATGGAACCGATTCAGTACAAATTTGCACACCAACATTTGTACATATTCCAAATTTAAGTTCGACTATTACATTAACAGATTCTGCCACACTCAATATCTTTTCTAATGGATGTATAATAAATAATACCAGTGGTCAGTACGTATGTGCCATAATATGTATAACCATCAATAGCATTCCCAATCCATCATTATATCAACTCTTAAACGCTGGATATGTTCATTACACAAATTGGTCTATCGCAAGAATTCTCAAATTACCTGCTGGAACTTATAGTTTTGAAGTTTGGTGTTCCAATGCGTATGGCAATTTTTGTTTTGATGCAGGTTCATTTGGTTTATCACAATCATCATTAATTGAACAAGTTTTTTACTAATGAGGTATTGCTACCTTTATTCATAGTTTTTAAATATTAATCATCAGTGTCATCAGTGTCATCAGTGTTCTATTGAGTATTCCTCCAATAAGGATTTGCCATTGCTGCAATGCAGAGTTTTAAATTCAATTTAAAGCAATAAATCTCTTCTTAAAAAGTTTCATTATTTGAAATAGTTGAAGATTTTTAT
>CAISZK010000153.1 GCA_903889915.1 uncultured Bacteroidota bacterium | reverse complement strand
GCATTCCCGAAAGTGTGGATGCACGACTGCTGTTGAATGTTTTTGATAAGAAAGGAAAATTGATCCTCAGTGATAGCACAACGATTGCAGGGTTGGAGCTGGTGGGGGATCAGGGGAGTTTGAAGAAGTGAAAAAGGGTTTTAAATGTTAGTTGTTTGTCGTTAGTTGTTTGTTGTTATGGTAAATGAAAATCTCATAAAATGGCTGCTGGAAGGGGATGTTTCCATACAGTACCAGGTGCATCGTGATCTGTTGAATACTGAACGGCCGGACCTGAAAGAAAGAATTTCAAAGGAGGGCTGGGGCGCCAGATTCCTCTCTTTGCGAAAAGCTGACGGTCACTGGGGCGTTGGGTTTTATCAGCCTAAATGGACCTCGACCCACTACACTTTGCTGGATCTGAAAAATCAATGCATTGCAAATGATCATCCTGACATTCTTTTTTCGGTTAATAAGATCGTTCATGAATGCAAAGCAAAGGACGGCGGCATCAATCCTCACAGGGGTTTGGCGCAAAGCGATGTGTGCATCAATGGTATGTTTTTGAATTATGCATCGTATTTCATGGCTGGGGAAAAGGATCTGCAATCGGTTGTTGATTTCATTCTTTCGCAACAATTGTCCGATGGCGGATTTAACTGCATGTCGAACCGGAAAGGGGCCACGCACAGCTCTCTCCATTCCACGCTTTCGATCATCGAAGGGATTTCAGAGTACTCGCAAAGGGGCTACAAATACAGGCTGAGCGAACTGGTACTGGCAGAGGAGCAATCGCGTCAATTTATTCTTGAACACAAACTTTTTAAATCGCACAGAACAGGCAAAATTATTGACAACAAAATGCTCATGCTTTCGTATCCCTCGCGGTGGCGGTATGATATTTTGAGGGCGTTGGATTATTTTCGTTCGTCAAAAACTCCTTATGATAAGCGAATGGATGATGCTCTTGAGGTGCTGATGAAAAAACGCCGCCCTGATCTTACATGGCCTTTGCAGGCAAAACATGCAGGACAGATACATTTCGACATGGAGGAGGTGGGGAAGGCGAGCAGGTGGAATACGCTGAGGGCACTAAGAGTGTTTGGGGTGTATAAAGTTTAAAGTTCAAGGTTCAAAGTTTAAAGTTCCGCTGTATTTTACATTTTACATTTTTCTGTTTTACATTTTACATTTAAGACTCAAGGATCAATGTTTCATACAAAGAGGTATTGGCGAATTAATAATACAAACCCAAATGGCGCTCAAAGGAAAGTGAGGGGAACTTTATGACAAAACTAAAATATAGGCCAGCCAATCTATTGATATCTGGAAATGCAATTGCCAGATGTTTCCAAATGAAATGGGCAACCATTGATCTGAATGGTTTTCAGAAAGAACCGATAAATATTTTTGAAATAATTAACGGGTTCTGAGGTCTGCCTACTATCTTCCAAAGATTGCCTTATATCTTCCAGAGTTTACTTACAAACTTCCGAAGGTTACTCATTAACTTCTGAAGTCTTCTTATAACGCCCAAAGTTTACTTAATAGCTTCTTTAGTTTACTCATTAACTTCGGAAGGTTGCTTAATAAGTTCGGAAGGTTGCCTACTGTGTTTGAAGTTAGCCTAATAACTTCGGGAGTTGACTTATAATCTTCCTAAGGTAGTGAGTAAACTTCCTTGACAATTCGAATAACTTCCAAACCCGATCGAATAACTTCCGAAATCATGTCACTTTCTTCTTCCCCCACTTAAATATCATTAAGTTACAAGCATCAAACAACAACTCCTTTGCGATTGAATGTCAAAGCAGGGTTATTGTTTTTGTAGATCGTGCCTATAAAATGCCATCCTTTCCGCTATGTCAGATGTGCAATGCGACGAACAAGAACAGTCCTCAAAGAGTGCGCAAAAATTGTTGCCTACTGAATTTCATCATCAGCATACTGCGCAGCATCAATTGCAGACTGACTATAGGCAATAGCAGAGTGAATGAAACCAACATACAATATGCATGCGATAACCTGCATTGTAAACTGCAAAGACAATTGAATTCATCTGAACTGGTGGATACAGGGCAAACGCATCTAATTTTTTAGGATTTTCAGGAGATAGTTATTGTCCCATCCGGCATCCAGACGTTTTCCTTTAACACTACGTTTTTTTGTTTTCTCATGTGCAACTAAGCTTAATGCTATTCGATTTATTATT
>CAISZK010000152.1 GCA_903889915.1 uncultured Bacteroidota bacterium | reverse complement strand
GTTGATTCATTCACGATGGTTACTTTAAAAAGATTTTTAGAGATCAAATACAAAATTACCATCCCAGACTCAAGAGCTACTCCAAAAGCTTTTGATACTGTGAACAGCATTACAGACCTGGTTTTGGAATTTATCAGTTAAGTAAAAAGTCAATAGTCATTGGTCAATAGTCAATAGTCATTGGTCATTGGTCATTATGGCTGAAGTAATGAATTTTATTTTAGTAAAATCACATTTTAAAAATCTAAATTATAAAAATTATGGCATACACTAGTAAGATCAGAGAGATCTATCAAGGTCAAATCAAAGGAATGCAGGATGCTGGTATCCTGAAACAGGAAAGATACATTCATTCCACACAGGCAGCCGATATTGAAGTTGAATTCCCTACCGGCGCCCCATTAAAAAAAGTAATTAACATGTGCGCCAACAATTACCTGGGACTTTCAAGTCACCCGGATATTGTGAAAGCTGCACACGAAGGGCTTGACACCCGCGGTTATGGTATGTCATCTGTGCGCTTTATTTGCGGCACACAGGACATACATCGTCAACTTGAAGAGAAGATAACTGAGTTCCTGGGAACAGAAGCTACTATCCTTTTTCCTTCATGCATGGATGCAAATGCAGGCGTGTTTGAAGCAGTTTTAAACGATCAGGATGTGATGATCTCAGACCGTCTTGTTCATGCTTCTATCATTGATGGTATCCGTCTTTGCAGCGCTATTCACGATACTTTTAAACATTCAAACATGGAGCATCTGGAAGAAAAACTTATTCTTCATGCTGACAAAAGGTTTAAAATGGTGATCACCGACGGCGTTTTTTCAATGGATGGCGACACTGCCAAACTTGATCAAATGGTTGAACTTTGCAACAAATATGATGCAATGCTCTTCGTTGACGAGTCGCATTCATCAGGCTTCATTGGAAAGACAGGACGCGGTACTCATGAAAAATGCGGTGTATTCGGCAAAATTGACATCATCACCACTACATTTGGAAAAGCTCTTGGTGGCGCTTCCGGCGGTTGTGTTTCGGGAAGGAAAGAATTGGTGGAAATGTGCCGTCAGAAAGCACGTCCTTATCTTTTCTCAAATACCATTGCACCTGTTGTTGTTTCCGGCGTTTTGAAAGTGTTAGACATACTTTCACAAAGCACTGAACGCAGGGATAAACTTGAAATAAACACTGCATTCTGGAGAAAAGGATTGACAGAAGCAGGATTTATTCTTAAAGACGGCGACACTCCTATTGTTCCCGTGATGCTTTTCAATGCAAAACTTTCACAGGATTTCTCAAGAGATCTTTTTGATGAAGGTATTTATGCCATTGGTTTCTTCTTCCCGGTTGTTCCAAACGGAGCAGCAAGAATAAGGACACAGGTTTCGGCTGGTCATGAAATTCATCATTTGGAAAAAGCTATTGCTGCTTTCACCAAAGTTGGAAAGAAATACGAAATTCTTGGTAAAACAAAACAAGAGATAATCGAAAGATACGGAATGTAAGACTTCGTTCTCTAATGGAACACTGATAACACTGATGGTTATGATTTATTAAGATTTTAAAATCAGTATAAATCATAATCATCTTAAAAAATCAGTGTTCTATTTTTATGTCTTCTTTGATTCAATTCAATAATTTTACAGGATAACAAGAGAATCCAATAGTAATGTATTGGCAGAATTGGAAAAAAATATTTATTTTTGTATTTCAAGTAGAAGATTAAAACATGATCCCTTCTGTTCAATTTAAAATATCAATCCCTGCTAAACTCTATAATCACCTTATCACATTATTCCCCGGTAAAAAAGGTAGTCGTTTTGTATTAAATGCAATTAAGGAAAAATTAAAACAGGAAGATTCCAAACTTAAACAGCTCATGATAGAAGGTTATAAAACTTCAAATTCCGAAGATCATGAAATTACAAAGGACTTTTCAAATTGAAATTCGTTCCCCTAAAGACATTATTGATTATGAAGAATAAATCCCAAAATAAAAAATTTGATGCTGTTAAAATGATGCGTGATTTAAGAGAAAAATCAACAAAGAAATTGCAAACATGACTAACGAACAGATTATTGATTATTTCAATAAAGCAAGGGAACAGTATGAAAAAGAGATCGCCATTAGGTAGGTAATTATTTGAATGAAATCCATTCCAAACCTTTTATTATTCTGCGGCTCCGGCAGGAACATCGGGAAAACTGCCCTTCTTTGTTCTATCATCAAACACAACAAAGAAAACTACAATATTGCTGCAATCAAGATCTCGCCTAATTTCCATTCTGCACACTCTTCCGACACCATCATTGAACAGGGAGAAGGCTATAATATTTACCGGGAAAATGAAATCTCATCCAAGGACAGTTCTCTTTTCCTGCAGGCCGGCGCTAAGCTTTCATATTACATAGAGACCGAAGACCGGTTTGTTGAAAAAACTTTCACAATCGTTCACAAGCTAATTGGGAATGATCATTTGATAGTTTGCGAATCAGGCAAGCTTGCCCTGCATGTGAAACCCGGTTTGATGATTTTTCTTAATTCTACGAAAGAAAAGAAACAGGTTTCTGCTAAAAAAACCAATCAGCATCTTGCTGACCTCATCGTGGATGTTTCGGATGGCAGGCTGGAATATTACATTGAGGAAATAAACCAAAAAATTCAGGTTGAAAAAGGATTGTGGAAATTGAAACAATAATTTTTTGAAGCGCTTTTTTCTTCTTCTATTATTCTCCGGCAATTCTCATCCTGTGATTAATTATTTCAGCCAGCTTCCTGTGCCCTGCCCTGTTCAGATGCGCATCTTTATCCAGGTAGAGCATCGTGGTGTCGTTTCTGAATTCTTTCAGGGGATCAATAAATTTTATTGACAGCGAATCGGTCATTGCTTTCAGTATTTTTTCGGGTTTATCAAGGTCAATAAAATTAGTGTCTGTTTTAAATTTTGACACCACTTCATCATAGTATTTTCTGTACAGTTGTTCTTTCACCGGAACAAGTATCAACACAAGTTCGGCATGATGTTTATTCACTTCCTGTTTAATTTTTTTCAGATAAAATGCAAACTGAAGCAGGGTGTTTTTCTTCACATCCGAAGATTTTGTGTAGAGTATATTTTTGTCAATATTATCCTGCTCTTTTTGATAGAAAGGACCCACATCCCTGCCCAAAGGCAGATCGTCATGGTTTTTGAAAAAAGCATTGTAATACAGAAACCGGAAGAATTCAGACCTGTCGAGCAGGTGATCTTTCAGGCTGAAACTTTTATCGTAAACATCAATAAAATCATTCAGCACGCACAGCTCGAGAAACACTTTTTTTGGCTTGAACCGGCTTCCTTCTTTCATGAAATATTTGAGTTCCTCAGGCAACCCAAAACCGCTGATACCCGCATTGAGCGCCACTTTTGAAGGAAAAGAATCGGCAACAATGGAGGTGAACATGTCTTCAAAATTCACCTGCGCACCCTGTGTATATGAATCGCCCATAAAGAGCCAGTCAACGGTGGTGGGTCGTCGCCTGATGCGGCCCACACGATAGCCATCTTCGTTGGTTTTATAAACGGTTTCAAATTCGTTGTCCTGCAACACCACACTCAGCAGGGGTTTGTTGAAATAATAATCGTCGTTTTTAATTTCATAAATGTTGGTGATGGCGTGTGTCTGCACGTAATATCTTAAAATGGCTTCGGCATTCATGCAGAAAAAACAAATGATGTTCAGCGAAAAGATCACAAAAAACAACCACTTCTTTTTTATCCTGAAATAAGAAAAAGCAAGTAGAAAAATATTGATCAAAAGAATGAGGATGATGTGAAAAAGTTTGATGCCGATGGTGAGCGCAACGAAGGGATTGATGAGCACGATGGCAAGCAGGCAAATCAAAAGCAATTTATAGATCTTTATTCTTTTTTCCATTTACTGAAAAGTGGGATGAAATTAAAAACAAAAGTAGGGTTTTTAGTTCAAATTGGTGAGGGATTAATAATTAATTGGAACGCGGATGACACGGATTGTGCGATTTTCCCCAGCTTTATTTCCGGAAAATCGGGTAGTAAAATTCGGGATCATACCCGGTAGCTTTAATTAAATTGTGTAAACAGGGTTTGGAATCATTTTCAACTTTTTCATTTGCGAAAAGAAACCACCGTTCTAAGAAATGTTTTTATATTTACAGCCTCAAATAGTATTACTTAATGAACAACCTCCTGTATGGCATACTGACAATTATTTTTTCGGCAACCGGCTATTATTTCTCATGGAGATATTGGAGAAAAAACAATTATAAAATAGCCATTGCGCTTTTGGTTATAAGCGGATTTGCACTCCGGGTTTATGTGTCAACAGATTTGTATCTTCACTGTTGGGATGAAAGATACCAGGCGTTGGTTTCAAAAAACCTTATTCAGCATCCCCTGACGCCAACGCTTTATGATAAGCCGGTGCAATCGTTTGACTACAGAGACTGGACCGCAAATCATATCTGGGTACACAAACAACCCTTGCCTTTGTGGGCAATGGCGACAAGTATGTGGCTTTTCGGAGTAAATGAATTTGCATTGCGGATACCCTCAATACTTTTAACCTCAATAGGTATCTGGCTTATGTTTTTGATCGGGAAGTTTTTCTTCAACAACAAAACCGGATATCTTGCAGCTTTATTTTATTCCATAAATGGGTTGATCATCGAATTGACAGGCGGCAGAACAGCAACCGACCATATTGATATTTTCTTTCTGTTCTTTGTTGAATTGGCTGTAGTTTTCAGCGTTGTTTTTGTTCAAAAACAGAAGACAATTTATAATGTGCTTGCCGGAGTCAGCATGGGCGCTGCAATTTTATGCAAATGGTTGCCGGCATTGATCGTTGTCCCTGTATGGCTTTTGATCGTTGCCGATTCAGGGAGTTTCAAAACCAAAACCATATTCTTCCAGCTCGTCATTTTGCTGGCAGCATGTACAATCATATTTCTTCCCTGGCAGCTTTATATTTTCAATGCATTTCCTCTCGAAGCAAGCTGGGAAGCAGGTTCTAATTTCAGACACATCACCAATGTTCTTGATGGGAGGGCAGGACCTTTTTATTATTTTTTCGACACCATCAGGATTAATTATGGCGAGTTGATCTATCTTCCTTTGATCTGGTTTATTTGGAAAACATTCAAAGACAATAAAAATAAAAAACGTCTGGCAATTTTGATTTGGTTTCTCGTACCGGTTATTTTTTTCTCAATTGCCAAAACCAAGATGCAGGCATATATCCTTTTTGCTGCCCCAGCTTTGTTCCTGATGACATCCGAATTTTATTTCATGCTTGCAGACTATAAAATCAATCACAAGCGCAAATGGCTTATCAACATAGTTTTATTTTTGCTTATTGCTTTGCCTGTCAGGTATTCGATTGAGCGAGTAAAGCCGTTTGAAACTATAGGTAGAAACCCTCAATGGGTAATGGATTTGAAAAAACTGAATGAGAAAAATATTTCAAACGGAGTATTGTTCAACTATGATAAGCCGGTAGAAGCAATGTTTTATACGGGCCTAACTGTATATCCAAATATTCCGGATAAAATAGAAATATGCGATTTGCTAAGGAGAGGATACATTATTGTAATCAATGACAATGGGAAAATTCCTACTGAAATAAAATCAATTAATGGAGTGCTTACAGAAAAGTTATAAAAGAGATTAAGGTGATTATAAGGGAAAATTTAAAATCAAACAGGGAATATTAGAAAGATCAAAAGAATAGCGAAATATTTCGAAAATAACTCAGTGCATTGATGGATGGCTCATTGCTTCGAAGAACGGTTCATCGTATCGAAGAACGGTTCAGCGCATCGGGGAACGGCTCATCGCATCGAAGAACGGCTCAGCGCATCGAGGAACGGTTCAGCACATCGAGGAACGGTTCAGCGCATCGAAGAACAGCTCAGCGCATCGAAGAACGGCTCAGCACATCGAAGAACGGCTCATCGCGTCGAAGAACGGCTCAGCGCATCGAGGAACAGCAGAACGATCAAAAGAATAACGAAACCATTAAAAGAGTAACAAAATGATTAATCATCAAAAAAGTTTTTTTAAAGTATTATCAGGTTTTTGCCTGATGTTGTTGGTTGCACTAATGATGAATTCGTGCACCCGAAAAGATCCCCGTTATGTGTTCATCAACAAGAAAGGCGACATTGTGCTGGATGATCATTATAATTTTGCCAACATTTTTTCGGAAGGATTGGCTTATATTGAAATAAAAGTCAACAAACATGAATTCAAATCATGTTTTATTGACAGGACAGGAAAGATTGTGCTGGAATTAAAGAAAGGCAAACTTGAAAAATACTCCAAAGGTTTTTCGGGAGGACGCGCCCTGATAAAATCATGGGAACCGTTTAAATATAAATTTATCAACAAGGCAGGGAAAACAGTCATTGACTCATTGGACAGGGCCTGGGATTTTTCGGATGGTTTGGCGAATGTTACTTTTAATAAAACAAACAAACTGTCATATTCCTATGCGGGTGATTCTCTTTTGACATTCACCGGCGGATTTGTGTTTATTGATACCATGGGAAAAATAGTTTTGAATCCGAAAGGATACACAAATATCAGCAATTTCGCAGAGGGCCTGGCAGTGGCATATATTTGGGGTGAAAAATTCACTTATATTGATAAAACAGATAAAACGATGATGGTCGGAGAGGACTATATAAATCTCTCGACTTTTTCGGAAGGTCTTGCCGGTGTTCAAACAAAAGATGGACAGTGGGGCTACATTGACAAGACATGGAAAATGATTATTAAGCCGCAGGAGTTTGAGGATGAGGGTTTGTTTTCGGAGGGATTGGCATGGGTGGAAGTGAAGGATAAAACTACAAACGAAATGAAATTTGGATATATTGACAAGACCGGTAAAATGGTTATAAAACCTGAAAAATATTCACAGGTGGGTGACTTTAGTGAAGGACTAGCCTGGGTGAATATCAAAGACAGCACCAAAAACAATAACCCCGATAATGACAATGATGAATTTCCTGTAAAATATGGATTTATTGATAAGACAGGGAAGGTTGTGCTCAACATTCAATACGGGTTCGCAGGTGATTTTAAAAATGGATTGGCGCCGGTGGTAATTAAATAGTGTTTGTCCATAAAAAAAGGATAGGGCAATTATAATCATAATCAAAAAACTCTGGTGATTCGATTTGATTCTAGTGTTTCAAACCAATTTATTCTTTACAGGAATTTTATAACATTTTTCTAAAATTCCATAACATTTTCTCAGCCATTACCAATACCTTTGCACATTAAAAAATCCATACAGGCAGGATTTGATTTAAGAATTTAAACATTTTGAAAAAGTTGGCTGATAACTATTCAAAAAAAGAATTTAAAAAACATTGAAAATTAAATTAAATATTGGAGGCACGTATTTCAATTACGTGTCAACATTAAATAAAATTTGTTCAGAACAATAACGAACCAAAAAACAAACTACTAAAATTTCATTCACGATGAACATTAAAAAAAACATAGCCCTAAGCGATACAGGCTTTATCTTTAACCCCTCGACGGGTGAATCATTTTCAGTGAATCCTATCGGAGTCGAGATCATAAAACTCATAAGGGATGGCAAAGAAAAAGATCAGATCAAGGAGTCAATTCTTGAAAAATATCAAACGGATGATGCCACTTTCGAGCGCGATTATTACGACTTTGTAAACATCATGAATCATTACAATTTAACCGAGATAGATGAATAAGAAAAAAATAACTGTTGCTGTCACGGGCTTGAATGCCGTTGATAATCCCGGACCCGGAGTTCCGGTGATACGCGCATTGAAAGAGTCGGAATATTTTGATGCCCGCATCATCGGCTTCTCTTATGAATCACTGGAACCCGGCATATACATGCACGACATTGTTGACAAAACCTACCAGATACCTTATCCGTCTGCCGGTACTGAAAGCCTTTTGCAGCGGCTTGAGTATATTAACGACATTGAGCATATAGATGTTCTTATTCCTAACTTCGATGCAGAGCTATACTCTTTCATGAAGATTGAAGACACCATGAAGACCATGGGAATTAAAATGTTTCTGCCAACCTTCGAACAGTTTGAAGAACGTCATAAAGTGAACCTTGCCACTTTCGGAAAAAAATATGACATCAAAGTTCCTTATGACAGAGCGATTTTTTCAACAAGCGAGATATTCGGATTGACCGGCGATTTCACTTATCCCGTGGTGGTGAAAGGGAAATACTATGATGCCAGCATAGCTTACAACCCCGAGCAGGTGTTGACTTATTTCAACAAGATTAGCTCTAAATGGGGATTGCCGATCATTATCCAGCAATTTATTTACGGATCCGAATACAATGTGATCGCTCTTGGTGATGGCGAAGGTAACACCATTGGCGCTGTGCCGATGCGTAAGCAATTCATTACCGACAAAGGAAAAGCATGGGCCGGCATTGCCATTGACGACAAGGAATTGTTGAAAATGACACATGATATTATCGGCAAAACCAAATGGCGCGGCGGCATGGAGCTTGAACTGATGAAGACAGCAGACAATGAATATTACATGCTTGAGATCAATCCGCGTATTCCTGCATGGGTTTATCTTGCAGTAGGAGCCGGACAGAATCTGCCCGAAGCACTCGTGAAGCTTGCCATTGGCGACGAAGTGAAACCATACACCGAGTTTAAAGTTGGCAAGATGTTCATCCGCTATTCATGGGACATGATTGTTGACATCAGCGAATTTGAACACATCTCCACTTTTGGAGAATTTTAGAAAAAAGTTTAAAGTTAGTTTAAGTATGGATTTCAGGTAAAGTGAAATCTTAAATCAAAAATCTTAAATCAAAAATAATAGAAGTAATGGAAAAGTTAAGATACGAAAGACCGATCATAAAGAAACTGGAAACAGGTATGCCAAACAAATTCGGCATGCGCACAGAATACACACCAATGACCCACATAGATGGCGTTGCTGTGAAAGAACTCATCAAAGAATACGGCTCACCATTGTTTGTGCTGTCGGAAAAAACAATGCGGAACACTTTGAAAAGCGCCAAACAAGCATTCACCACACGTTATCCGAAAGTGCAATTTGCATGGTCTTACAAAACCAATTACCTGGATGCAGTGTGCAATGTGTTTCATCAGGAAGGCTCATGGGCCGAAGTAGTTTCCGGCTTTGAATATCAAAAAGCGCTGGATAATCATGTGCCGGGAAATAAAATTATTTTCAACGGACCCGACAAATCAGACAGTGATCTGAAAAGAGCTATCAGCAACGATTCTTACATCCACATTGATCATCTGGAAGAACTCTATTCTGTGATCAGCATTGCAAAGGAGCTTAACAAAAAGCCTCGAGTCTCTATCCGCGTGAACATGGATACGGGCATTTATCCCATGTGGGACCGCTTCGGATTTAATTACGAAAACGGACAGGCTTGGGATGCCATCAATAAGATCATGTTGTCAGAACACCTGGAACTGGTAGGATTGCATAGCCATATCGGAACATTTATGCTGAGTGCAAATGCCTATGCAGTGGCTGCTTTTAAACTTGCCGATCTTACTGTGAACATCCAGAGGAAATATGATTATCATTTGAAATACCTTGATCTTGGCGGCGGCTTTGCTTCCAAAAATACGCTGAAAGGTTCATTCCTTCCAGGTGCCGACATTAGTCCAACATTTAATGATTTTGCTGAAGCCATCACAGGATCATTGATCAACTCTGAGATTGATCCGCATCATTTGCCTGTGCTGATATTGGAAACAGGCCGCGCTCTTATTGATGAAGCAGGGTTTTTGCTCGGAAGTGTTGTTGCCAACAAAAGATTGTCAACAGGAAAACGCGCCACTATCATTGATGTTGGCGTGAATATTATGTTCACTTCGTTCTGGTATGAACACAAGCTGACACCTGCTCAAGAATTCACGCACTACACCGAGGATACCATTGTTTATGGTCCGCTGTGTATGAATATTGATGTGATCAGGGAAAACGTGAATCTTCCGTTGCTCAACAAAGGCGATCAGGTGGTGATACATTATGTGGGCGCTTACAACATGACGCAATGGATGCAGTTCATCACACTCCGTCCGAAAGTTGTGATGATAGATCTGAAAGGGAAATCGCATATCATCAGGGATAACGAAACGAATAGCAGCATCACATCGCTTGAAAAAATCCCTGAACATTTGATGAAATTTGAATTGTAAATACCTGTTAAACCAAATCAACAACCTTGAATTTGATTGATAAGATAAAAGAATACATCCTGCTCTATTATCGGAGTACTTTCAACAGTTATTCAGCGGTATATTTTTCCGACAATAAACTGTTTGCACTTCTGCTTATTGCTGTAACTTTCATCAATCCCATGGCGGGACTCAGCGGATTGATTGCAGTCACTGTTGCCAATCTTCTTGCCTGGTTAATGGGTTACAATGAATTTACCATCAGCCGCGGTTATTATGGTTTCAATAGTTTGCTGGTAGGACTTGGTCTGGGTGTTACTTATGCTCCGGGATTGCCTTTCTTCATCCTGCTTGGCTTTGCCGCCATGCTCACATTGTTTATCACTGTGGCCATGGAAGGGATCATTGGCAAGTATGCGCTTCCGTACTTAAGCATTCCTTTTCTTTTCGCAATATGGCTGATATTTATTGCAACAGGTCATTACAAATCTTTGATCGTAAGCCAGAGCGGCATTTATGTTTTGAACGAAATTTATTCTGTTGGCGGTGCCGAGTTTGTCAAACAATATCATCATCTGACGAACCCTGATATTCCTGTATCCCTTGCCATTTATTTCAAATCGCTTGGCGCAATATTTTTCCAGTATAGTATCATTGGCGGTGTGCTCATAGCGCTTGGATTGTTGATCTATTCCCGCATTTCATTCACGCTTTCATTGATCGGCTTTTTCACTGCCTATTATTTCTATCAGTTTATTGGAGGCAACATAAATGAGTTAAGTTATAATTACATTGGCTTTAATTTTATCCTCACTGCAATTGCATTGGGTGGTTTTTTCATTGTACCGTCGCGCTCTTCTTATTTCTGGGTGATCATTCTCACACCTTTGATCGCTATTGTCACCAGCGCATCCACTGTAGTGTTCTGGACTTTTCAGCTTTCAATTTATTCTTTACCCTTCAACATGATCGTGTTGTTGTTCCTCTATGTCCTTAAATTCAGAATACGGCCGACACTGAGGATTGAAGAAGTTTCGTTCCAGCAATACACGCCCGAGCGCAATCTATATTCACAAATGAACAGCAAGAAGCGTTTCAAAAACACTTTTTATTTTCCCGTTTCTCTTCCTTTCTGGGGCGAATGGAATGTGTGGCAGGGTCACGATGGCAAGCATACTCATAAGGGAGAATGGAAAAATGCATGGGATTTTGTGATCAAGGATTTTGAAGATAAAACCTATTCTGACTACGGTGTTCAGAAAAAAGATTTTTATTGCTTCGACAAACCTGTTCTCGCACCCGCTGACGGTACTATTGAAGAAGTGATCAGCAACATTGAGGACAATGAAATAAAGGATGTGAATGTAAATGACAATTGGGGAAACACTGTTATCATCAGGCACGATCCGTACTTATTTTCCAAGATCTGTCACCTGAAAAAAGATTCAGTCAGATATAAAAAGGGAGACGCTGTTAAAAGAGGCGACATCATAGCATCTGTTGGAAATTCGGGAAGATCGCCCGAGCCACATATCCATTTCCAGTTGCAGGCATATCCTTTCATTGATGCCAAGACAATTGATTTTCCGATCAGCTATTTTATCCTGCGAACTGCTGAGGGTTATGAATTCAGACAGTTTGATAAACTGAACGAGAACGACACCATTTCAAACATTGAAAAAAATATTCTCCTCACTGAAGCTTATAAATTCATCCCCGGCAAGAAATTTAAATTTCTTGTGAAAGACAACGAAAAGGATGAAGAAGAAACCGTGGAATGGGACGTGCAGGTTGACTATTACAACAATTCATACATCTTTTGCAAGAACACCAATTCAAAAGCTTTCTTCGCAAACGATGGCAACATTCATTACTTTAAACATTTTGAAGGCGACAAAGATTCACTGTTGTTCTATTTCTTTATGGCATCATTTAAAGTGATGACCGGTTTTTACCATAAACTTATTTTAAGGGATCAGTATCCTGTGTACCTTTTGAACAACCGGCTGTTGTTGTTTTTCCAGGATTTTGTAGCTCCCTTTTTCATGTTCATTAAGGACGATTATACTTTATCCTACGACTACATTGACGATCCCATGACTTCAGGTTTCATCCGCCTGAAAAGTAAAGCCGAAATGAAGATCGGTAAAATAGTAAGGAAAAGTATGGATTTTGAACTGGAATTCAGGAATGACAAAGTGTCGAAAATTATTGCACATAACAATAAAAGGACCATTGAAGCTGTATGCGCCGATTAATTATTACCTCTATATTTTTCTTTTTTCTTTTTCATCATGCAATTTCACAGAAGCACTATGACTTTGCAACCATTGAATCAAAGATCACCCTGCATTACATTTCAGGCAACTGGGATTCCGTGATCTGTTATGGCAATGCTGCGCTGGCTGATAGCATTGATTATTTCTATCTGCGCAAACATCTTGGCGAAGCCTACTACTATAAACAAAATTATTTGAGTGCAATTCCACATTTTGAAGTTGCCCTGAATGACAATCCCCGCGATACTTCAACTCAGGAATTTCTTTATTACAGCTATCTGTATTCAGGCAGGGCCGGTGATGCAAACGACTTTCAATGGCAACTGGCACAAACCGGAAACAGGGAATATAAAAACAGTCGCATTCTGGATCTGTATGGCGAAGCGGGCACTTCAATGAATAATAACATTTCAAAGAATCAGAATATTGATTTCAATGGAGGGGATAATCTCTTTGGTACAACTGAAATGAGTGGCAGTGTCACTTATGGTCATTTGGGTTTGAAAGCACAGCTCAGTCACAAAGTTTCTTTGTATTTTGGAGGTAGTTTTAGCACGGAACAAAAGAAGACCATTTTCAATGTTTCAAATATTTCTCCGGCCGGCAGAATGATCAAGCAAAGAGATACTATAGTCACGAAGCCTTATCCCCCACCTGCATATCAGACCTATGATACAATCTTTGAACATTTGCAGAATTATAAATTCGATCCGGTAGTTTACAATAAAGATAATATTCTGCATCAAAATGAAATCTATCTGAATTTGAATGTTCATGCAGCAAAGGGTCTTGACATAACTCCTTTTTTGCATGTTCTGAATACACGGTTTACAATGGCTCTTCCTGATGAACATCCGGTTAATTTTGTTGAACATGATACCTTTGCCACTCATACGCAATACCACTTTCCTCCACCTCAGGGAGGCATTGTTGACACTGTGTTTTATACTTATTCAACCGCAACAGCGAAATTGAGAAATTATACTTTTCAAACAAAAGACACTTCATTTACAAATTATGCACTAGGCGTTGTGATAAGCAAAAACATGAGTCACGTTACTTCATCCCTGTTTGCAAGCTATTCCAACCTCAACGGCCGCAAGCAAGAAGAAATTGGTGTGGCTTTGACATGGTTCCCTATGGGAAATCTCAATTTGTATTTTGGAACAACACTCACCGGCTATCGTCAGGATTCGAACAAACTGGTTGCAAATTTTCTTGTTGGCAAAAAGATCACAAAAAAAATATGGCTCGAAGCCAATGTAACATTTGGCGACATGAACGACTTTACTGAAAGATATGGCTACGCTGTCAATAACAATCCTGATGTGATAAAGTTCCGTTTCGAGCTGGCGCCATTGATAGTGTTCAAACATTTCGATATTGCCATCCATTATCAGTATCAGGAAAAACAGGGAAGTTATTTTTATGAAAATGAAACAGGATCAATAATTCAGGGAAAATTCAATTATCAAAATCAACTTATCACAGGAGGCATAAAATGGAAAATTTAAAAACAAAATTATTTGGTTTTGCAATTCTGCTTTTCTTTTCAACGGCTGTATTTTCGCAGGATCTCGATACAATGAAAGCCGCTTTTACAAGAAGCTATACTTACGAAAAAAACAAAGATTACGCGAAAGCGATCAAAGAAATCGTTGCCGTTTATGATGAAAAATCCTACGAGACAAATATCCGTTTGGGCTGGCTGTATTATGAGAACGGTTCTTACACCAGTTCGGCGCAGTACTATGCCAAAGCAATAGTGCTCATGCCTTATTCCATCGAAGCCCGCCTGGGATATGTGCTGCCTGAGAAAGCCCTTGGCAACTCCGATCTGGTGATTGCAGGCTACGAAGCCATCCTTAAAATTGATCCACAGAATTCATACGTGAACTATAACCTGGGATTGATATACTACAACAAAAAAGACTACCAGACTGCCTTTACTTATCTCGAAAAAGATGCGAATATGTACCCTTTCGATTACGACATTACTTCACTCTACGCCTGGACCAATTTCCAGCTTGGCAAACTGCGTGAAGCAAAAGTCCTGTTCACAAAAGTGCTTCTCATATCACCGGGCGACACCTCTGCAACGCAGGGACTGTCGCTGATCAAATAATTCTTCGGGCTTTGGCGGAGATCAAAAAAAATAGTAAACGCAACCCTACTGCCGAACTTTTAAAAGGGCTTGCTGTTATTTTCATGATACAGGTTCACCTCATGGAACAGTTTGCCAAACCTGAGATCTACAGCGGCATCATCGGAAAGATCTCTTTGTTTCTTGGCGGTCCTCCCTGCGCTCCTTTGTTCATGGCAGTGATGGGTTATTATCTTTCTTCTTCCGAAAAACCTTTCTCTTATTATTTAAAAAGGGGATTGATTTTATTTGCAGGAGGGATACTTCTCAACCTTGCGCGTTCTGCCAATCTCATGCATTACATCATCACAGGGCAGAATGCCAGCGATCCTTTCTTCTACATATTCGGTGTGGACATTCTTCTTCTTGCCGGATTGAGCATTCTGATCATTGGTTTGCTGAAATTTATTTTCAAACAGAATTTCATTTTCTATTTTATGCTGGCCATTGTTGTCGCAGCCATAGCGCCGTTCTTGCCTGAGTTTGGAAGTGGAACCAGTACTTTGGCATACATCAACGCTTTTCTTTGGGGCAATTTCGAATGGTCTTACTTTCCGCTTTTCCCCTGGCTTGCTTATATCCTGCTGGGGTATGGTTTGCATCTGCTGAGCAACAAATACCAGCTTTTATCAAAATGCAAAAGTGGCCATTGCATCGTTTTTTCAATACCGCTTTTGATTGCAAGCGGACTCACCATCATCTATGCATCCACAGTTTCGCACAAACTCAATGGGGTTGACGGCTATTATCATCACGGCATTATCTTTTTTGCATGGCTACTGATGTTCATGACGGCTTATGCAATGATTGTTCACCTGGTCGAGTTGAATGCAGGCAGGCAGCCATTGATCAGGTATTTCAAATGGGTGGGCAAAAACGTCACTTTTTTTTACATCATCCAGTGGATAATTGTCGGAAATATTGCAACCGGAATTTACCGGACACAGGGCGACGTGTCGCTTATTTACTGGTTTCTTGGCATCACTGTTTCCGTGAGTTTAATTATTTTTGCATGGGAAAAACTGAAACCATTATTGAAAATTAATAAGTAAAAAGTTGATCCTTCTCCGAAAAGTAAAAAAGAAAAAATGCCACAAAAACACCAATACACGAAACTGCACAAAATAATAAAAACCCAAAAAATAGTTTTCGTGGAATTTTGTGTTTTAGAGTTTTAGCGGTATAATTGACTTATCGGAGTGGACTCAAGGTTAAATAAATAAACACACATAAAAAAAGGAGATCAAAATGAAATTAAGTTCAAAAATTCTAATCGCTGCATTGTTGTTCTGTGTAACTTTTCAAGGTTATTCGCAGGACACATCAAAAGTGACCGCAGTGAAAAAAGCATTTGAATCAAGCTACGTGCTCGAAAAAGCTGCAAATTTTTTAGGAGCCATTGCAAAGATCAAAGCCGTTTACGACGAAACATCCTACGAAATCAATTTGCGTCTTGGCTATTTGTATTATGAAAGTATCAAGTACCGCGAATCGGAGTATTATTACAAAAAAGCAATTCTGCTAAAGCCAAATTCAATTGAAGCAAAGCTTGGAATTGCGCTTCCACTTTATGCTCTTGCAAGCTGGGACACCCTGAAGATGCAATATGAAGCCATACTTAAACTCGATCCAAATAACTCCACTGCCAATTACCGCATGGGCATGATCTATTACTACAAACCCGACTATGCCACAGCTTTGACTTATTTCCAAAAGGTGAACGATTCCTATCCTTTTGATTACGACAATACCATCATGCTCGCCTGGACATTGCTGAAACTAAAGAAAACAACAGAAGCAAAAACCACTTTCAATACCGTCTTACTGATTCGTCCAAACGACCCGTCAGCGCTGAGTGGATTGAGGGAAATTAAATAGTCAATTGTCATTAGTCATTGGAAGTGAAAGTGGTTACAATGAACAATGCTTTTTTGTTCTGATTTATTTTTTCCATTCCTCATCTTTTATTGAGTTATATCTTCCCCAGAATTTGTAGTGCGTCAATGAGGTGAATGAAATGATTTTTGCTATGGTTCTGTTTCTGATAAGCAGGTGCTGGATACTATAAAACAGGCACATCAAAACAATGAAAAGAACCGGGCTTACAATGGATCGCCAGGGTTCGGATTGTATAAAGTTCAAACCTGATCTGCTCATTAGAAGAGTGACGAGAAACGAACAAAGAAAACTGACCCCGATAAACAAACCATGTGCCGTATCAATGGCCTTTTTGGGGCAATTGTTCATGCATCTCATGCAACTCTCACATTTTAATGTCCAGAATGGCCGTCCTTTCTTTACTTTTATTGCTTGCACCGGACAAAGTTTTGAACATAATCCGCAATTATCACAAAGATGGTTTGAATAAAAAGTTTTCGCAAAAGCATATCTCCCGATCAGGTAATAACCCAAAGACACAGGAAAGATCAAAATGTCCTGCACAATATCCCTGTAGGAAAGGAATAATGATTTGCCTGAGAAAAGTTTTCCAGCATATTTTTCAACCCTGTAGTAATTCTTTTTGTGAAGAAATTTAACTGAATTCTTATTGAGTGCAGGATGAAGTGAAATCCAGTTTGAAGGCATATCAAAGGGAATTTGTCCTGCAATTTTATAGCCTTTTAGTCTCAGCATTACAGATGAAAGCATGAAAGCAATCCCGGTGAGTCCGGGGGTTACTATTTTCCCGATTTTCATGCCGGCCCTTGTATTCATCAGTACAATCCTGCTTTTTCCTTTGGGGAAATGTTCAATAAAGTTCAGCGTTATTTTCGGAAAATTGAAACCGTGAATGGGTGAAATAATAAATATCAAAGTATCCGGTTCCATTGGTTCCAGGTCTCTTAAATCGGTGTTGGCAATATTGAACAAGCTGCAATCAATATTTCTGTTGCCTGCAAATTCACAAAACCACAATGCTATTTGCCTTGCATTCCCTGTACCTGAAAAATAAAATATTTTCAATTTTCGGATAGCACTCATTCAGATTACCTGCATTTTATTGGTGAATTTTTCAAAAGAGCAAGCAATTTTTCCAAATGGTTTTTACTGCTTCACAAATTCGTATTCTGTGTATTCCACAAATTGGGCTACACGCAACTGCAGGGATAGCACCTGGCTGTTTACTATTTTAAAGGGTATTACCCTGATACCAAAAGTGGGATCATCGTAAGTACATAGGAAGCGGCCATCATTCATATACTCAAGCGTGGCTGTCAGGTTTGGGTGATGCTCAAATGTCATGACCAGGTTATTCCCTGATGTTTTGATATCGAGATAGCCATACACAGTGTTCGTATAATGTCCTGCGAAGTTTTTCAATTCTGTTGATGGCTTTTTATGCATGGCTATCGTGTCCCTCTCAGCTTTGTAATCTGAAAGATCCTGTGCCGAGCTGTATTGAAAATACTCATAGTAAAGATCGCTGTAATCACGGTAGGGCAGCTTCATGTAAGCATCCACTATCTCCCATTTCAATGCTTCATAAAGATAATTCTGGTCGGTGTTGGTGAGAATGACCACGCCCAGGTTTTCTTCAGGCAGCAGAGTCACCGAAGAAACAAAACCATTCACTCCTCCTGTGTGAGAAACAATTTCGCGACTCTCGTAGTCGGTAAGCTCCCAGCCAAGGCCATAGAGGCTGAAATGCGTGGAGTTGAAAGTGGGGTTTGAGTTGCCAATGATTGATTCCGGTCTGCGTGTTCTTTTAATCACTGAAAAAGGGATCACCTGTTTGCCATCATAGCGTCCGCTGTCCAGTTGGCAAATAAGCCAGTGACTCATATCATTTGCGGATGATGAGATTGAGGCTGCAGGGCTGAGATTATCGAGCTTTGGATATGGAAGGAGTTTCAGTGTGTCAAAAACCAGTGTGTGTGGCGCAGCAATATTTTTCATTAATGGCAATTCCACGCCCAATGCTTTGGTGCGGTTCATTTGCAGCGGATCGAAAATTCTCGTTTTCACATTTGATTCCCAACTGAGGCCACTTATGCTTTTGATGCATTGACCAGCTATTAAAAATGCGGCGTTGGTATATCCCCATTTGCTGCGGAATCCATACACTGGGGTGAGTTCTCCGAATTTTTTGACCACTTCATCCTGTGTCAAAGCAGAAGTCCAGTACATAAAGTCGCCCTGGAAAGTTTCCATTCCTATGCGGTGGCAAAGGATATCCGTCAAATTAAGTTCTTTGGTCACCCAGGGGTCTTTCATGCTGAATGTGGGCAGCCATTTTGTGACTTTGTCACTCAGTGTGCATTTATTGTCAAATTGCAGCCAGCAAAGCAGTGTGCTGGTGAAGGCTTTGGAGTTGGAGCCTATCATAAAAAGGGTATTTTCGTCCACTTTGTCTTTTCTTGACATGCTTTGTTTGCCATATCCTTTGCTGACGACCACTTTTCCATCCTTCACAATAGCCACGGCCAATCCGGGGATATTCCATTTCTTAATTGCCCTATTGATATACTTGTCAAGGCTGTCGGTGATGAAAGAGGGAGTTGAATTCTGGCTGAAAAGCAGAAACCCAAAACAGGTCAACAGGATTGTGAGTGCGAATTGTTTTTTCATGAGTTTATTTTTTGTAATGATTAAAATTTTGCAAAATACTATTTGTAACAAACTTATTCTTTTTTCAGGATGTAAAATTAGCAATATTTTATTGGTCAGATATATTTGGGTAAAATAATGCAATTTGTCAATTATAGGATTAAAGAAGCTCGCTTTAAAAAGGGGAGGGCTAAGCTCACTTCGATCGCTCATGACTGGGGAAGTCAACTGTTCGATTATCAATCGAACATAAATTCTTTGCTGCCAAGCTTTATTATTTGAGTAAATAAAATTGAATATCCGCAAATATACCAGTATGGAAAGCCATCGGGATTTTATTTATAAATCAGGATAATTGATTTCGAAAAAACTTTATTTTTTTTCATCCAGTAAGATACCTTTAATCCAACGGAGGTAAACCATAGTAGAAATATGATAATCAAGAATTTTAACCTTATCACCTTATTTTAGGGACAATAATAATAAGGTCGAAATGCCTGAATTTGCCATTACTACTTAGGTTTAAAAAGAGTAAAATAAGGTTCTTTTTCATTTTATTTTATTATTGTGAAACAAATAAAGTGGCACAATAATGGATATTGAAATAAAATTTTTTCAATCAGATTACATTTTCAGAATATTACCTGACTATTACACTTTGAAATTTTTTTTATAATTTGCAAATGTGATGTTTACAAATCTGAAAAAGAAATTTTGAGATCGTTTCCTCCCATTTCGATATCGAAACCTGACATTTCGATATCAAAACCTGGCATTTCGATATCGAAACGTGACATTTCGATATCAAAACCTGGCATTTCGATATCGAAACCTGACATTTCGATATCGAAACGTGACATTTGGATATCGAAACCTGGCATTTGGATATCGAAATGTCCCTAATTGATCTCAAAATTTTTCTGATTTTCAACCAAAAAAATTGCTCCTTTCCTTATGCGTCTTTATTATTGGGTCAGAACAATAATTGATGAGTTGTTGTGCAATGTATTGATATGATTGAATTTATTCGTGTATTAAACCATGTAATCCGACAAAATTTATTTGTATTTATAAATTTAAATTTTTCATAGATGCTTTTTTTTAAAACAATTTACATGCAATATAAAAACTGAAACATTAACCCCGGACGAAATTTTTAAATTTCGCCGGGGCAATGTTTCAGTTACGAATAATTATCAGAAGCAGAAATTTGGCTAAGAGCCTTCTTTCACTTCAATGATCTCGTCGGCAACAAGCCCGTGAGCTTCCTTATGAACCATTATTGCGGCTTCTTTACTGGGTGCATTTACCAGGCAGAATGCTTTGCCGGTGCCTTCATCATACCAGTATTTTAAGTACTCAACGCCATATTTTTTCCCTACTGCAAGGTCTGCTTTATGGGCACCTGCAATGGCTTCTTTCGTCAGGCCGGGGATTTGTTTATGAATATCCATGTACATTGGCATATTGTTGTTGTCAGTGATTATAGTGCTGACTCCGCACTTTTTTATTTGCCTGCTTTTTTAAAGATCAGGTCTGTATTTTTTATTAAAAAAACAAAGATAAGAGGTACGCAAACAGATGAAATTAAAACCTGGTTATTATAGGATTAAAAATGAATAAAAGATGGAAGCATTGATCTGTTTTTCGGAATTTTTCACTTTATAGTAGTGCCTTCTGTGATCAGTCGAATCCTTGTACTAAACCTTAAATCAAAAAATCAAAAAATCAAAAAATGTAAAATGTAAAACAGAAAAATGCAAAATGTAAAACTCTGAGAAACTTTGAACAAAATCTTAAATCTCAAATCTCAAATCAAAAAAATGTAAAATGCAAAACAGAAAAATGTAAAATGTAAAATTCTGCGGAACTTGAACAAAATCTAAAATCAAAAAGCAAAAAAATGTAAAACAGAAAAATGCAAAATGTAAAACTCTGAGAAACTTTGAACAAAATCTTAAATCTCAAATCTCAAATCAAAAAAATGTAAAATGTGAAACAGAAAAATGTAAAATGTAAAATTCTGCGGAAACCCGAGACCCGAAACTTTCAAACTTACCTTAACCGCAGTTATCATTAAAAAGTTTAATTTTGCTAAACAAAAAACACCCGCAGCCAGTCAACAACCAGCCCTATGATTTCAGTTATAATATGCTCTGTAAATCCGGAATTATCTGAAGAGATCATTAAGAACATTGGTAACACCATTGGCATTCCGCACGAAATTCTGGTTTTCGACAATCGTCAGGCTTCATTGAAAATTGCAGAAGTTTATAACCGGCAGGCACAGCTTGCAAAATACAGTTACCTGGTTTTTGTTCACGAGGATATTGCTTTTCATTCGCCGGGCTGGGGCGCTCACGTCATTGAATCTCTCAACCTTGCCGATGTTGGTATGGTTGGCATTTGCGGTGGCAAATATTACCCGGCTGTGCCCTGTTCATGGATTGATATCCCACACGAATTCCGTCGTGCCGGTATGCTTAGCAGGCAGGACGGCGAACTGGTAACTTATGATTCGCGCGACAATGTTCAACGCTTTCTTTCGGAAACAAAAACCCTCGACGGACTTTTTCTCGCTATGAAAAAAACCACCTGGCAGCAGTTTCGTTTTAATACTTATCAGGAACTTGATTTTCATTTCTACGATATTGACCTTTCGCTGAGGGTGGGCCAAAAACTGAGACTGGTTGTTGATCACCGCATACTGCCTGAGCATTTTTCGACAGGCAAATTTGATAAACAGTGGCTCAAGGATGCCTTTGCTTTTTATAAACTCCGATGCAACCCATCGCCACTCTATCACATCGCCGGACGACGGGAGCCTGCCCTTGATGATTTTGCCGTCAAACGCATGATGGAACGCACGCTTGAATGTCGCAGTTCTTATTACCTTTTGAAATTATTCAAAGCAAAGCCCCTGCTCTTTCTGAAAAATACTATATTTTTGTTAAAACTTTTGTTTGAGAAAAATGGGAATAAAATACAGGTTTGATAAAATACTCGGCACTGTCGGCATCATTGGCAAAGAGCGTTTCGGCGAGATCCTTGCCGACGTTGACAGGCTGGCGGCCTCTTCAAAGAATATCATGATAACTGCACTGCCCACAGGCTACGACTGGCTGGGTGTGTATAACGGCGGCAAATCGCTGATGCCTCAATCTGTGCTGGGCATTCCGCAATATTATTCCAACTCTTCGTTGTCGAAAAGCCAGATTGCTGTGCTTGCAAAGCATATTGCTGACAAAAGTTTTGTGAACATTATTTTCAATGGTTTTCCGCTGTATTTTGGCAACATTGCAACCCAGATCAGGCAGCACAACAAGCTTTGCAAACTGAGTGTTTTCTATCATGGTTTCACTGCCGAGTTGAGCGAAGGCGCCCACGTCAAGGAAGGTTTTGAGCAGTTGATACGCCTCAGTGCAAACGGTGTGTTCAACAAACTTGCTTTCGCAAAAAAGGGTCTGGCGCTGACTTTCGAAAAACTTTTTAATATCAAATGCTTCGAGCTGATTTACGAAAATCCGCCGCTGCGTGCTACTGCTGCTACGAAGATCAACGATGGCAAACGCCACATCGGTGTTCTGGTGAACCATTCGTTCCGGAAAAATTTCCACACTCAGGTACTCGCAGCACTGATGGTGGACAATTCGATCATTCATGTGCTCGACGATTCTTCGTTGTTCTACCTTGAAGAAAGTCAGAAGAAACGCATTGTTGAGCATGGTTTGCTTCCACATGATAAGTTCATTGATCTGTTAGGCTCGATGTCGTTCAACATTCACGCTACTTTTTCCGAAGCTTCGGGCGGGCAGGTTTGTTCCGAAAGCATCAGCCAGGGAGTGCCGTGTATTTCGGCAAATACAAGTTCATTTTTCGAGTATGACGAATACCTGAACGAACGGCTTGTTGTCAATGGCCACGACGATTCTTACAATATTTTTCTAAAAATAAAAGAGATCCTTCCCGACCTGAAACAACTATCCGAAAAATGCCTTGTTTATTCCGAATACATGAACGAGCTTGCTCACCTGAAGATGGAAGAATTTATTAATTTTTGAAATGAAAGATGTCCTGATCTCTGTATTAAAAGTCGTGGGCTTATACAAAAGCTTCAGGATCCCGCGCAGCATTTCCCATAACTTTCGACCCATTCCAACACTTCATGATGCGAATATCATGAAGACAGTTGTTGATGCAAATATCAGAAACCTGAAGGATGATGAAAAGGCTGTTGCTGCTTTTATCAGTGATATAAACGTAAGGTTGGCTACCTTCAGAAACCGGCACATTCCATTCCTTTCGCATTTTGCACCGCTTCGCAATAAAAGTATTCTTGAGATCGGTTGTTGCAGTGGCTCATCAACCATTGCCCTTGCTGAACAGGGCGCAATCGTCACAGGGATTGATGTTGATGCAGACGAAATACTGGTTGCGAAGCAGCGACTCCATGACTTTGGCCTTACGGGGCAATCTTTCCATAACATGAATGCCATTGATATTGCCGGCCATTTTGCACCACAAAGTTTCGACATCATTATTTATTTTGCAAGCCTGGAACACATGACCTATAGCGAAAGGCAACAAACATTGAAAGCAGCCTGGACAATATTGAAAGAAGGAGGATTGTTGTGTGTCTTTGGAACACCTAATCGTCTTTGGCATTTTGATGGACACACTTCATTGCTTCCATTCTTTTTGTGGTTGCCCGATGATCTGGCATTTGAATACAGCCGTTTCAGTCCGCGCAAAGAATTTAATACCCTGCATCAATCCTCATTCGAAGAAAAGGAGACCGAATTTTTCAGGTGGGGCAGGGGCTTTAGCTATCACGAAATTGAACTTGCATTGCAACCCATTGCTGCATTCAGGCAGGTTGAAGATATGGCCGGATTCTTAAGAAGATATTCTTTTATCCAGAAAATAAGTTACAAAAGATCGGATGAATACAGGTATAAAAAGATACTGCATGATAAGGCAAAACATATTCATCCCGGATTTTTTGAGCAGATGCTCGATATCATTTTGGTAAAATAAAACTCAGAAACCTTAAAAAACTCACTATTCAGCAGGTAATCATTTTATGCTAAAAGTACTTCACATCATACCATCTTTGGCCAAAGGAGGCGCCGAGAGACTGGTTGCCGACATCTGCAGCAATCTGGCAAAACAGCAACTGGCGGAGGTTTTGCTTGTGGTGATGAGCAAGGAAAATGAATATGCTTACCTCACTGCCGGCACCAGTATTGTTCAATGTTCGTCGCGTGTGGTGCCATCCATTTCAGGAAAATCAAAGGTTGATATTGCAGCATTCATGGAGATCGTGAAAACTTTCGGGCCTCATATTATTCATTCACATCTCTTCGAAGCCGAATTGCTCAGCCGCTGGGAAACTGTTGATGGAGTGGCTTACATTTCGCATTGTCATAATAACATCAAACAATTAAAAAGAAGATCACCACAGGATATCAAAAGAAAAGTTGATCTGACTGAAGCATACGAACGGCAGCTCATGATCAAAAAATACAGGAAATGCCACAATCATTTCATAGCCATTTCAAGCGATACGGAATTGTTTTTGAAAAAAAATCTCCCGAAAGATCTTCATCGGATAATGCTTTTGAGCAATGCCGTGGATGTTGAAAGATTTAAAAGACCGGCTGATTTTAAAAGAGAACAGACAGGTCATGATATGATCAGGCTTGTAAATACAGGTAGTTTTGTTGATAACAAGAACCAGGCTTTTTTAATTGATGTCGCACTTTCACTGAAACAACGCGGCTATCTCGTCAATTTCGATCTTCTTGGTGATGGCCCAAACAGAAGTAAAATCGAAAACAAAATAAAAGACAACGGGCTTTACTCCTCCGTTTTTTGTCATGGTAGTGTTGACAATGTGGAGGAATATTTGCACAATGCAGACATCTATGTGCATGCTGCTTTATCCGAAGCTTTCGGGCTTGTGCTTATAGAAGCAATGGCAGCAGGATTGCCGGTGATTTGCCTTGATGGCATAGGTAACCGCGATATAGTGGAAGAAGGAAAAAATGGATTTATGATAACAGGTCAGGATCCGGAATTGTTTGCTGATAAGATTCTGCAATTGCATCATGATATAAAACTTTATACTGAAATGAGTGGTTATACGCAACATTTTGCCGGGAAATACGACATGAAGCAATACGTGGTCAGGTTGTCTGAATACTATCAATCTTTATTAAAAACTGATCAAAAATAGCGACATGGAAAAACTCAGGATATTATTAATTGAACCACCCTTCTTCAGGTTATACAATCAGAATTATTCTCTGGATAAATTTCCATTGTCATTGGGTTACCTGGCAGCAGCAATAAAAAAAGATGCGAAACACGATGTCCTGGTTTACAATGCTGATTTCACTATTAAAAGCTCAAAGGCTACTTTTTCGTCAATGGTGAATGAGGGGCATGTCAATTATATCTCTAACCTTAACGATCCCGATTTTTTTGTGTGGGGAGAGATTCGCGATGCAATAAACCAATACAAACCCGATGTTGTGGGGATCACCTCAAAATCACAAAATTTTGCTTCCGCAAAAATGGTTGCTTCAATTTGCAAGCAGGTCAGTAAAAAAATCAGGGTAGTTCTTGGCGGACCTCATGTGTGTATGGTAGGCCGTGAGGTTTTGATAAGTTGTGATTTCGACATGGCAGTGAAGGGCGAGGGCGAGGTGACTTTTGTTGAACTTATCAATTGCATTGCCGGGAAAAATGATCTTTCGTCTGTCGCCGGTTTGATCTACCGGAATAAATTCGGATTGGTCACTGTTTCTCCTGAAAGGGAATTTATAACTGATCTTGATGAACTCGATTCACCTTATTTACATGTCAGGGAAGTTTTAAAAGATTTTGAAAAATACCCGGTATCATCGTTTCGCAGCATTTTTGCTACAAGAGGATGCCCCTACAATTGTATCTTCTGTGGTTCTGTAAAGATATGGCAGCATAGGATACGCTTTCGATCGCCCCGGAATGTAGCTGTTGAAATAAAGCTATTGCAGAAAATGGGTGTTCATTATTTTAATTTCGATGATGACACATTCGGGATCACTAAAAAATATATCAGCGAGCTGTGTGATGAATTGAAAAAAACCTGCAATGGCATACGCTGGAGTTGCGAAATGCATATCGGGATCATCAATGAAGAGAACCTGAAAGCAATGAAGGCAGCAGGTTGCGACCTGATCAAGATTGGTATTGAATCAGGAAATAATGAAATGCTGAAAAAGATCAGGAAAAATATTACGATTGAAGATGCTGCTGAAGCTTGTAAACTGATCCGGAAAAATAAAATGCATGTCATGGCATTCTTTATGGTGGGCTTTCCTGACGAAACGGAAGAAACTTTGCAGGATACTATTAAAGCAATTAAAAACACTCCGGGTTATGTTGAATACAGCATCTTCACACCCTACAAAGGCACCGATGCCTATGATATTTCAAATAATCTGGGTTTGATCCCTTTTGATTTTGATCCCTCATTATACAACCATAACAGTCCTGAGAATAACTTTTCGAAGAACATTAAACATGAGCGTTTCAGGGAGATTGCCTCAGAGATTGAAAGAATAGCCGACAAGAAGAACAAGGATTATGCTTTCAAAGTTTCTCTGGCACGTTTTGCACCTTTAAATATTTTTAGAAAAGTCTTTAAAATTGGTAATTCTCGTTAGTATAAAATACTATTAAAGGACCTGCAATAATTCGGAGGTGTGATATGTTTTTACAGTGATTTTAAATATCCTGTTTTATTTCTTCAATGAATGAAGGGAAATTTACGGCTGCGTTATATTTCGTGTTCCATGTTTCAAAAGCATTCCTCCTGAATTGTGAGTATTTCTCACCGCTCATATTAATAAACGAAACTATCTTTTCAGTGATTTCCTTTGGTTCCGGATTTGCTGAAAGAAGGAAACCATTGAAATTATCTTTGATGATCTCTCCAACTCCGCCAACATTGGTGCCAATCACAGGTATTGC
This sequence comes from uncultured Bacteroidota bacterium, assembly GCA_903889915.1. Lineage (GTDB taxonomy): Bacteria > Bacteroidota > Bacteroidia > Bacteroidales > CG2-30-32-10 > CAISZK01. The sequence goes on along the minus strand of CAISZK010000152.1, from coordinate 759 downwards.
ACCTGACATGGCTTCCATCATAGTCACCGGCAATCCTTCTGTTGAACTTGTATTCACAAGCAGATTGACATTATTTTCTGCATAAAATTTCAGCACTTCATCATTGCTCACATAACCTTCCAGATCAACATGAACATTGATCATGGGAGAAAGTTTCTTTTGACATAATCTCACAATTTCATTCATCAAAATACCATCTCCAAAATGTGTCCAAAGTATTTCTATATCCTGCGGAAGCAAAGCAATTGCGGCAATCAACAGCCTGATTCGTTTCAATGGTATCAGCGATGAACAGCTTACAATATGAAAAGGTTCCTTTTTTTGTTCAGTTATTGGCTGAGCTGGCTGATTCGTTCCAAGATGTGCCAGCGCAAACTTTGAAGGATCATCAAATTTTGCTGAAGTGTATGCTTTACCATTTTCCGAAACAAAGAAAACTTTATCCAGCGTGTTGAAAAGAAATGTTCTTAATGGCAGGTATCCTGCAGTGTTTCTTTCAAAATAAACATCCCAGCCATGAGCGCGCGAAATGGCTTTCATTCTTGGAAATTCCTTTTTCAAAAGGGCAGCAGCGATAGCTTTATAATCGCACCAATAAGAATAAATAAGGATGTTTCCCTGATTTTTCAATTCCTCATGCAGCGTTTTTTTGATGTATTTCTTAAGCATCTTTGCTTTGAAATATTCCATGATCATGATCTTGATTTTTATGAGATCCATTTTTTGCTGCAACCCGGAGTTTACGAACTTCTTCTCAGT
>CAISZK010000151.1 GCA_903889915.1 uncultured Bacteroidota bacterium | reverse complement strand
GGAACTAATTGCAACGGCTGCAAAGCTGTTAAAGGACAAACTTTCTGGGCACTCGAAATGATGCCGACAAAAACCTGCCCTTTGTATGACTGTGCAGTGAATCAAAAAAAATATTGCGATTGCGGCGCATGTGCCGAACTGCCATGCAATACATTCGTCACCATGAAAGACCCTGCATCCACAGAAGAGCAACATCAGGCAGCGCTGATAACAAGAACAAATATTTTAAAAGCGCCACATTGATGAAAGCAGAAGAAATTCTGAAAAAACTGCAATATAAAGGGAATCCTTCAAGCACTTTGGTAAATGCGCACATAGAGATTGTTTCTTCTGGGCAAATTCACCACAATAGGCACAGTAGCTACATAGAAATGCACATAGGCAAAGGTACTGAATGATCGTTTTTGCAAAAAGAGTCTATGTGAAGCCTATGTTCCTATTGTGCCTATGTGGTAAACAAAAAGATATTTATGCGTCTTTGCGTAAAATTTAAACAACTATAAATTCCCTTTTAAACCACTCTCGGTGTATTCAATTTTATCAAGAAACAATGCCTTTGCCGGAACAGAAAAACCTGCATCGCACCTGTTTTTACCCTCAATAATTTTTCGGAAATCTTCTGTTGAAATTTTCCCTTTTCCCACATCAAGGAGAGTTCCCACAATGGCACGAACCATATTGCGAAGAAAACGATCGGCCTTGATTGTAAAAACAAGATTACTTCCTTCCTCTGTCCATTCGGCTTGCATGATGCGGCAATTATTTGTCTTCACATCTGTGTGGAGTTTTGAGAAACTTGTGAAATCAATAAATTCAAAGAGTATGCTTGCGGCTGCATTCATTTTGTCAATATCCAGGTTGCCATAAACATTCCATGAAAAATTTTTATTGAAGGGATCTTTGCTTCGTGACATGTAGTATTTATAGGTCCTTGAGATCGGGCTAAAACGAGCATGAAAATTATTTTCCACCAAAAACACGCCGGATATAGAGATATCATCAGGTAAAATAGCATTCATCCGATAGACCAAATCCTTGACAATCTCCTTCCCAATCTTTGATTCAATATCGAAATGCGCATAATATTCCTTTGCATGTACACCTGCATCAGTCCTTCCACAACCTGTAATTTCAATCTTACCGTTGAGTAATATGGATAATGCATTCTCAACTTCAGCCTGCACAGTGTTTGCATTATCCTGCGATTGCCAGCCATGGTAATTGGCGCCATCAAATGAAAGTTTTATAAAATACCGGAACATGGAAAAAGATTATTTCAGGCAAAATTATCTAAATTATTTGTTCAGTAAGAAAATAAGTATTTATTTTGTGCCACGAAATTTCAATAAAGTAACACGATGCTGATGACCCCGCTGGATTATTGCAACTTTTTAGATTAATAATATGAAAAAAACAAACCCTACGGGGTTAAAAAGATTTGGTGTATCATTAGAAGAAGACATACTCTCCGACCTTGATGAGCTTGTGATAAAGAGCAAATTCCCCAACCGTTCGCAGGCGATAAGAAGCCTTATTAAAAGCTCCATTATTACAGAAAAATGGGATAATAACAAAATTGTTGCAGGAGCAATTGTCATCGTTTACGATCATCACAAGCGGGAACTCAACAATAAACTCATGCACATTCAGCATGATTATCATTCATTGATCCTATCTACACAGCATGTTCATGTCGAACATGATCTTTGCCTCGAAACCATTGCTGTGAAAGGAAAAGCAAAGCAACTTGCAAGTCTTGCTGATAAAATTATCGGAACTAAAGGCGTCAAGCATGGCAAGCTTGTAATGACGGATATTGAATAATTATTTAAGAATTAATAATAAAGTTTAAATGACACAAGAATTATATCTTCTATTGTTAACAACAATTTCGATTGCTTTTGTACACACACTGACAGGGCCTGATCATTACATTCCTTTTATAGTAATTGCAAAAGCAAAAAAATGGTCGCTATCTAAAACCAGTTTCTTTACGGTTCTCTGCGGACTTGGTCATGTCGGTAGCTCAGTAATACTGGGAATGATTGGAATTGCATTGGGTATCGCAATTGGAAAACTTGAATTTATTGAAGGATTACGGGGTAGCATTATTTCGTATGTTTTTACCGGGTTCGGACTCGTCTATCTCGCATGGGGATTAAGAAGAGCCTATAGAAACAGGCCGCACAAGCACGTACATTTTCATAGCAAAGGCGAGCCTCACGTTCATGAGCATCAGCATAACGAAGAACATCTTCATGTGCATGAAAAAGAAGGAAAGATCAACATTACTCCATGGGTTTTGTTTACAATTTTTGCGTTGGGGCCATGTGAGCCATTGATTCCTTTGGTAATGTTTCCTGCTGCCAAACACGATTACATGGATACAACTATTGTCGCTGTTGTCTTTAGTGTGATCACCATTGCAACCATGCTTGGCCTCGTACTGATCACTTCTTTTGGCTTCAAATTATTTCCAATGAAAACCCTCGAAAAATACAATCATGCAATTGCAGGTGGTTCTATTTTCCTATGTGGTTTGGGGATGTTATTCCTGGGATTGTAAAAGGTGATTGTAGATAATAGAAGTACCTTCCTAAATTATCTTCAATTTAAAAAGTTGGCGAATAGAAAGAATAATTCAGAATTTGTATCTGGATTATTTTCTTTCAAATTTTGTTCAATCGTGTAAATTTGGTTTTTTTATTTAAATTTGCACGGTAAAACCCATCAAATGGTTTCAAGTGGAATTGAAACTTGGTTACTTATTTTTCCTTAACCATTCATACCATTTATCCATCCCCTCCCCTGTCTTTACTGACAATTCAATAAATTCAAGATGATGGTTCACCCTTGTGGCGTATTCCTTTGCTTTTTCAACATTGAAATCAACATAAGGCAACAAGTCAGTTTTATTGATGATGCAGAGGTTTGACGACATGAACATGTTGGGATATTTTATGGGTTTATCATCCCCTTCTGTAACGCTGATGACAACTACTCTTTTTGATTCGCCAAGGTCAAACAAAGAAGGACACACAAGGTTTCCGACATTCTCTATTATCAATACCGATTTCTCAGCAACTTCAAGTTTCTTCACAGCTTTATTGATCATTTCGGCATCCAGGTGACAACCGTTCCAGGTATTGATCTGAACAACGGGAGCGCCGGTTGCATTGATACGATTTGCATCATTCATGGTCTGCTGATCGCCTTCGATAACGAAGAATTTCATTTCTTCTTTCAATTCTTTAATTGTATGCTCAAGCAGGCTTGTCTTTCCTGAGCCTGGTGAACTGACAAGGTTCAGAGAAAATATTTCTTTTGCCTCAAAATAACCACGGTTTCTTTCCGCCAGTTTATCATTTTTCTGCATGATATCCTGTTCCACTTTCACTTCATGACTATGCGAATGATCGTGTTCATGACTATGGTCATGTTCGTGATGGTGATCGTGATCATGGTTGTGCTTGTGATCATGATGTTCCTTATCGTGATCATGTGAATGATTCATTTCAGTGTGATCGTGATCATGTTTGTAATGATGATGATGGTGATGGCTGTGTTTGTCATCATCATGTTCATGTTCGTGTTCATGATTGTAATCATGATTATGTTCGTGGTGAACTTCTTCACCTGGTTTTCTAATTGTTATCTGGTCATCTGACTGACCGCATCCGCAAGTTCCGCACATTTTGTTTTATTTTTGATTTAAAATTTCTGATTTAAGATTTATTAAAGATTGAGATAGATTATAGGTACAGTCGTTATTAACCAAATACGGCTTTTAATGCCGAAATCAAATCTAAATTCTCAAATCTCAAATCTTAAATTTTTTAATTGCAAAATTACTCAATAATAATGGATTTTACTTTAAGTTCTTTCCCCTGAATAATGTCATATCTGGTGCTAAGGCAATATTCGCAAATTGAATAAATATCATCCAGATTAAATTCTTTTTTGCAATCCAGGCATACTGCTTTGGCTTCGATATAGTTTATCTTTATCAAAGCATTTTCGGCTATGGTATTCTTCGCTGATACTTCCCATGCAAATTCAAGATTGTCGGGAATAACGCCTGACACAGCGCCAATATCGAGCACTACTTCCATTACACGTTTTGCATGATTCTTTTTTGCAAAATCAGTAACTATTTCAATAATATTTTGAGCAACACTTAATTCATGCATGTTTTGGCAGTCTATGGCAGAGGTTCAACGTGAATGTGAACTTCAATATTTTTAATTTTTGTTTCAATTTCCTTTTCAATTGCATCGCAGATAGTATGAGACTCCTTTACTGAAAAATCCTGTGGCATTTCCAAATGCATGTCAACATACTTTTTGGATCCCGCTTTTCTTGTTCTGAGTTGGTGAAAAGAAATGTCTTTGATTTTTTGTCCTTCAATTACCTGCCTGATGATTTCAATTTCTTCATTTGGCAATCTTGAATCAAGTAACGGCGACAACGCATTATTCAATAGAATAAACGCCTCCCTTGAAATAAAAACGGCAACAATCATTGCAATGATCGGATCTAAAATATAAACAGGTTTTGGAAAAAGAAATCCTGTGACCCAAATCAGACTCAATCCCGATGCAACACCAAAAGATGTATAAACATCAACCTTCAAGTGCAAAGCATCTGCTTCGAGAGCTATTGAATCTGTTTCTTTGGCAACTTTGTAAAGACGTCGTGAAATGAAATAGTTTATCAAAGCCGAAACAGACATCACGATTACGCCCCATCCGATATTCTCAATTTGTTGTTGAAATATGATTTTATTAACTGCTTCATAGAAAATCCAAATCGCAGCAACGAATATCAACAGACCTTCAATAACACCTGAAACATTCTCGAACTTTCCATGTCCATAAGGATGCTCATCATCAGGAATGCGATCAGATATCTTCACAGAAAAGAATGCAATAACGGATGCAAGCAGATCAATTGTTGAATGAATTGCTTCTGATACAATACTCACAGACCCACTGAAAATCCCGACAATTATCTTCATAATAATAAGACAGGTGTTTGAAATTATCGAAAGCCTTGCTGTATTTGATTTTTTATTGATCATGCAGAAAAAGAAAGAAGTTGATTCGTATCAGGAAATTTTAAATGATCTTTTAGTTTGAACTAAACAATCCATTCAAAATAACTCTCAGGAAAATACTATAGTTTGGTTTGAATTTGTAGAAATAAGCATTATAGTTGGAGGTGTTCAAACTTTGGTCAGTAGGATAACCCAGTTTCGTTTTGATAACGTAAAAATCAAAACCCGGGATAATGGCAACTGTTTCATTGAAAACAAGCTCAATTCCACTGCCGGCAAATCCACCAAAACCAATTCCGCCCTGATTTAAATTATCTATTGCAGCCCTTGGGTCTGCAATACTATAGGTGTTTCCTTTAATAACGATCTGGTTATTTCCGAATTTTGTGCTATTTAAATTCACACCAAATTCAATGTATGGATTCACATTGCTTTTTGATTTGAAAGTATAAGAGTAACCCAAGTCAATACTTGCGCGTTGTTCAGTGCCGGTGATTGGCTCTGTCAGAATCGAATCCATCTGAATGTAGGAGCTGTAATAACTAAGAGTGAAAACATCTTTTGCTGTCAGCTTTGAAAAATCAAATTGTAGGAAAAACCCTGAATTTTTGTAACGATATTTAGCATACAATCCAATCATTAAAGCGGGAGAGTAATGCATATTGCTGGGCAATCCTGATAGTGTAAAATCAGGAACATTTAATGCTTGTTTGATAGTATTATAGTTATTGGTATTGTCAAACAAAGTGTATTGCATGATATTGTCAGTGTTATACAAATAGCCATATCGCTGCGTTCCGTTATAATATTGGGCTGTGTACTTATTTGCTTTGTACATTCCCATATTTATTCCATAGAATATCCCGTTTTCATTCTTCCTCTTCTTTTTCTTCGTTTTGGAAGTGTCCACAGGGAAATTATTGTTTTTTTCAGTCTTTATTTCTTTAAATTTTGGCAACTGAAAAGAAAGCTGAGATCTCACTAAATTCGGTAGAATAAAGCAGATTAGCAGTGCAAATATTTTACAATTAAGTTTAGAATTCATAAGGTTGTTCAATAGCAACAAAGGTACTCTTTCTATAATAAATGAAAAAAGATATTCCCGAATAATTTAATTTTCTTAATTTTGCAACCTTAAATAATGGCTCCGTAGCATAACTGAATAGTGCATCTGACTACGGATCAGAAGGTTGGGGGTTTGAATCCCTCCGGAGTCACAAAAGGGAAAGTCATTTACAATATTCAAAAGTAGATGACTTTTTTTATTAGACACTGTAAAGAGGTAAAACCTTTTTCCTGAAAAGTACTAATATCAGTTATCATGTTGTTATTCGTTTTCATGTTACTTCAAAATCTACTCAAAATTCGTAGTTACTTTTTTTCTCTCCCAAAATTTTTCAGTGAATCAAAGTAAATTCTGAAACTTGCTGCTTTATTCTTCATTCCATTTCACGATTTTTCTTTGCTTCTGATAATTTATCGTACTTTTATTCCCTCTATTAATTAAACATGTTCAAACGAATTTTCATTATTGCTTCACTACTGCTTATACAGATGTGTCTGTTTGCACAGCGTTATAATTTCGTGAACTATTCCGTTGAAGAAGGCTTGCCACAATCGCAGATCTATTCAATTTACGAAGATGCACGCGGGTATATTTGGTTTGGAACTTTTGGAGGCGGTCTTAGTCGTTTTGATGGAATTGACTTTGTAAACTACAGCGAAGAACAAGGGCTGACCTGCAGCTTTGTCAGAAGCATTGGCCAATCTCCTTATGGTAATTTGCTTGTTGGAACTGATGAAGGTTTATTTGTTCTGGTAAAAGACAAATTCATCAAATACACACATCCCGGCATTGATAAAAACACTGCCATCCGTGCAATCATTACTGACAATCAAAAAAACGTTTGGGTAGGAACAGTAGATAACGGTGTTTATTGTTACTCAAAAGGTGTTATAAAAAATTACACAGCCAACGATGGTCTTCTGGGAAATACGGTGAATTGCTTGTTCTGCGATAAAAATGGCTGCATCTGGATCGGGCAGGACAAAGGATTTTGCAAATTGGTAAAAGGTAAAATTAGTTCTTACACAAAAATTGGTAACAGTCCATTTGTTGCAGTTAGGAGTTTTACAAATGATAAGAACGGCAATATCTGGCTGGCTTCTTATGTGAATGGCGCAGCAATGTGGGATGGAACTTCATTTAAAAAATATTCGGCAAGGGACGGGCTTGCAAGCAACACTGTATTCTCAATATTGTGTGATGAAAAAGAAAACATCTGGATTGGTACAGCAATGGGGCTTTCCCGTTTAAAAGAAAATAAATTCAGCACCATTACTACCACCGAAGGTTTGTGCAGCAATGTAATTGTAACCATTCTTGAAGATGCTGATAAAAACCTGTGGTTTGGAAGCTCGGGTGGTGGTGTGAGTTGTTTCGACAATGAACGGTTTATCCATTTTTCAGAAAATGAAAACATCGGGAAACTTGTTTATGGCATCAACCAGGACAAAAAAGGCAACATCTGGTTTGCCACATCCAATGGTGGTGTCACAAGATATGATGGAAAAGTTTACAAGAAATTTGATGCTTCGGATGGTTTCACTTCTGAGAAAATAAAAGTGATTTTTTGCAATACCGACAGTACAATCTGGTTTGGCAGTGTTGGCAATGGCGCTTATTTTTATGATGGAAAAAGCTTCAAACGTTACACATCCAATCAGGGATTGTGCGGTAATTTCATATCGGGTATCACTTCCGATAAATTCAACAATATCTGGTTTTCTAGTCTTGATAATGGTGTGGGATTTTACAATCAAAAGAAAGAGAAATTTTATCGCTACAAAAAAAATGATGGACTTGCATCCGACAGGATCAATGTTATCTGTGCTGATAAGAAAGGAAAAATCTGGATAGGTACTGCCAATGCCGGAATCAACTGTTTGAGCTTTTCAGAACAGGATACAGCTACCGTGAACATCACTACTATTAACCAGGCAAAGGGTTTGAGCGGAAATGTCATCAACACGCTATTATCCGTTAATGACAAACTCTACATCGGCACATCAGGTAATGGAATAAATGTTCTGGATAATAAAGGAAAGATTGTTTCCTGGAAAAAGAAACAGGGACTTAGCTCCAACATTATTTATTCGCTCGTATTTGATAATTACGGCAATCTTTGGGCGGGTTCAGAAAAAGGAATTGACAAAATTGTAATCAAAAATGACAGCATTTTCCAGGTAACTCATTTTGGCAAATCTGAAGGATTCATTGGTGTTGAGAACACTTTGAATTCATCATATCTTGATGGTGACGGGAATTTGTGGTTTGGCACTATTAACGGGGCCAATAAATACAATCCCAACTTTGATCACAGCAACACTTCACCACCTAAAACCCACATCACTTCTGTGAATCTTTTTTTTGATAAAATTGAAGACAGTCCATACGGGAGGAAATGCTCATCCTTTGAAGAACTTTCGGGAAACCTTGTTCTGCCCTACAATATGAACCATCTGAGTTTTGATTTTATCGGCATCAATTTCCGTAATCCAAAAGCAGTAAAATACAAATGGAAGCTTGTGGGCAATGACAAAGACTGGTCACCTGAGCTAAGCAGAAAAGAAGCCACCTACTCAAATCTCCCGCCCGGGAAATACACTTTCCTTGTAAAAGCCTGCAATGAAAATGGTATCTGGAGCGCAAAAGCCGAATCATTTACGTTCACCATCACTTCACCGTACTGGACTTCTGCATGGTTTATTCTGTTATTGCTTTTCATTGCAATTGCAATGGTTTGGGGAATTATTTATGCAAGAATAAAAAGAATAAAAACCAGGAACAAGGACGAACAGGAAAGATTGGCAATGGGTAAGAATATCCTTGAACTGCAGCAGGCAACTTCGCGTTTGCAAATGAACCCGCATTTTATTTTCAATTCGCTGAACTCCATTCAGGGCTACATTGCAAACAATAATACTACCGAAGCCAAATGGTATTTGTCGAAGTTTGCAAAACTGATGAGGCTTATTCTCGACAATGCCAAAGAAGAATTCATTCCGCTGAGTGACGAAATCTACATACTCGAAAATTATCTTGTGCTGGAAAAAATGCGAATGAATGATAAATTCGAATACACTGTAACCTGCGAAGAAGGGCTGGATACCGATGCCATTGAATTACCTCCGATGATCATTCAGCCTTTTGCTGAAAACGCCATTCAGCATGGGCTGAAACGCAAAGATGGCAAAGGTTTATTAGATATCAGGTTCAGGATTAAAGACAGTTTGCTGATTTGTGAAATTACAGATAATGGCATAGGCAGGCTGGCAGCATCGGAACTTAAAAACAAATCTGCAGCAGAGCATAAATCATCTGCGATCAGAATAACCGAGGAACGATTGAAAAGATTCGGGAAAGAATCGAACCATTCGGCAAGCATTGATATCATTGACCTGAAAGATGCCGATGGCGCTGATTGCGGAACAAAAGTGATCATTAACATTCCTGTTTAAAACAAAATTATGATAAAGGCTGTACTAATTGATGATATCAAAAATTCAAGGGTTACCCTTGCTGATGATCTTAAAACATATTGCCCAGAAATAAGAATTGAAGGCGAGGCCGACAGTGTAAAGACAGGCATAGAGCTTATCCGTGAAGTGAAGCCAGATATTGTTTTCCTTGACATTGAACTGGACGACGGGACAGGCTTCGATATTCTTGAAGCTTTCGACAAGATCTATTTTAAGATAATCTTCATTACCGGTCTTGATTCCTATGGCATCAAGGCCATTAAATTCAGCGCCATTGATTACCTGCTGAAGCCCGTGGATCCTGACGACCTTGTGAAGGCAATAGCCAAATACAAGGAATCGGAAATGCGGCATGATATGAAGATCAACGTGGATTATCTTCTTGAAAACATCAGGGGAATAAAACCCAAATTCAAACGCATTGCACTCAACAGCGCCGACAAGGTGAACATGATAAACATTGACGACATCATCCGTTGTGAGTCGCAGAGCAACTACACGCTGTTTTACATCAAGGGAGGCGAACAGATACTTGTTACCAAAAGCCTCAAAGAATACGAAAACCTGCTGGAGGAATATTCATTTATCCGCGTGCATCATTCACATCTTATCAATCTCAATTACCTGAAAGAATATGTAAAAACCGACGGAGGATATGCGGTGATGACTGACAAATCAAATGTGCCGGTCTCGGTTAGGAAGAGAGAGAATCTGCTGAGGGAACTGGGATTGTAGAAGGGTTATTGTTAATTGAAATATTAGTGCCACTCGTTGGAAAACGAGTGCGATCAGTGTTAATACCAAAATACTTATATTAAAGTATTTATGCGAAAATTTCAATTCTTGTTTTATTGTGTTCAATTAGCTTCTGCTGTGTAAAATGGCTTTTCCGTTTGTCAAAAGGACAAGTCCAAATCCGAAAATCCTTGTCCGTTGCTCCGGCGGACAAGTACTTTGCTCCGGCGGACTTGTACGTTGAATAAAAATCATTGTACTTTGCTCCAACGGACAAGGGATTTGCTCCAATGGACAAGTATTTTTCCAAAAATCCTTGTATTTTACTCCAAAGTACAAGGGATTTGCTCCAACGGACAAGTACTTTGATGAAAAATCCTTGTATGTTGCTCCAACGGACTTGTATGTTACACAAACGGACTTGTCCGAAACAGCAAAATTTTTGATTTTTGAGGTAACCAACAAGCTTTTTATTGTAACATGCAAGCATTAAAAAAAATAAATTGTCAATTATCATTGTTCAAAAGTCAATAGATTGCGGAAGTTTGAACTAAATCAAAAAAAAATGTAAAATGTAAAACAGAGAAATGCAAAATGTAAAAGTTTGAGGAAATCAACAAAAAAATAGAACACTGATTTTATTAAGATGATTAAGATAAAAACTGATCAAAAAAAATCTTAACTGATCATAATAAATCAGTGTAATCAGTGTTCTATTTTTAGTCAATAGTCATTGGTCAAAAGTCAATGGATTGCGAAAGTTTGAACGGAATCAAAAAAAAATGTAAAATGTAAAACAAGAAATGCAAAATGTAAAATGATGCGGAACTTTAAACCTTGAACTTTTTGAACATTGAACAAACAGTTACTCCCCATACCCCACACTTACAAACTAAATCCCAACACTTGCTAAATCATCCCCTTTTCTTCCTTTTACCCGATTTACTTTTGCCCGTATAAAAAAAATACTGAACAAAAAAACTCATGAAATCATTTCTGAAAATCCTGCTCGCCCTGCTTCTGTCGTCATTGCTGATAGCCGAAAACTCATGCAAATCGAAGCATTATTTCGAAGTTGCCAGATCATTTTATTACTGGAAAACTTCGTATGATTTTAGTGACAAAGACAAGGCTTATGCTGACTCGCTCCACATTCAGAAAATGTACATCAAATGCTTTGACATTGACTGGAGCGAAAATGCCGCAAAAGCAGTGCCCGTGGGTGTTCTGAATACCACTTCATACATGCATTTGCCTTTTGAGAAAGTGATCCCCTGCATCTATATTTTAAACATAGTGATGGAAAAATCCTCGGAATTTGAACTGTTTGAACTTGCACAAAAAATCGGAGAAAAGCTGAGCCAGACTTTTTCAGACTTTGCAAATTCTTACACTTATACAAAAACTACAGGCTGGGACGATCCGGTCTATGCTGAGGGAAATAAATACACTCAACATGAAAGAGACATAATTCTCAACCGTATTGACTCAACAAAGGATGCTATGAAAAAAGACTGGCTGTGGCAGGCCAATGAGATACAGTTTGACTGCGATTGGACTGAAAAATCAAAGGAAAACTATTTCTACTTTTTGAAAAAGATCAAAGAACTGTTTCCTGATAAAACCATTTCGTGCACGCTCAGGCTTTGGCAGTATAACAACAGGAAAATTGCAGGAACACCACCGGTTGACAGGTGCATGCTCATGTGCTACAGTGTCGGGAATCCGAGGCGATATGATGGGAAAAATTCGATCGCCAATGCGGAGGATATGAAAGCCTATCTGGTGAAAAGCAAATATTCACTGCCACTCGACATTGCGCTTCCGGTTTTCAGTTGGGGAGTGCTGTTCAGAAATGGCCATTTTAAAGGGATTTTGCATGATGCCGATTTGGCAACGATTCAAAAAGACACAGCAAATTTTGAACATCTGACAGGCAATTTTTACAGATACTTAACCGATACTGTTATCGAAAACACTTATGTGCGTTATGGTGACGAAATAAAAATCGAAAGGATTGACAGCACAGAGCTGAGCAGTATCACCAGTCTTATCAGCTCCAGCATTGACCTTTCAGGAAAAACAGGGATCGCATTTTTTTCATGGGACACAACTTACATCAAACAATATGGCATCAACAATCTTAAGAAATATTATAACAGTTTTCAGTAGCGGCGTTCTGCTGATTTCTTCCGGTTTCCGTGCACAAGCCTGTATGGAAGTCGAGCTGCCGGAGGCTTACCGTATATCCATGTTCCGTGCCGAAGTTGAAGGCATGTCGTCATTCAGCCAGTTTTATTATTCAGCATCTTTACTGCCGGATTATTTTGCCAACCCAAGTTCGAAGGACCGCAAGCAAAATTGCCTTGAATGGAAAAAAGAACTGAACAATAAGCCGCTGATGAGCGACATCTATGCTATTTTGTACAAAGTAAATCCCGACATGTTTGTGTATGCTTATAATGAAAAATCACTCGATGACATTTTTGAAGGGAATACTTTTGTGACCGAATTGCTTCTTCCCGAAAATAAAAATTTCCTGATCTACCTTGTGCTTGCAAAAGCTGCGGAGTATCATGAAAACTATGAATCCGACCTATGGCGAACAATAGATTATCTGGATAGCAAACGATTTAAAAACAACCTTATTTCATGGTTTTACTCAAGGTACAAAGATGAAAATTCTGAATTTTTGAAACAGAGATATGCCTACCAGCTTGCACGGTTGTTTTGCGAAACAGGGAACTATGAAAAATGCATTTCGCTTTATGATGACAATTTCAAAGGAAGCCAGGACAGCACTATTATTGAGCCGTGGACATTGCTTTACAAAGCCCTTGCTCTTGATGAAACAGGCGATAAAATTGAAGCGAATTATTTTTACGCACAAGTGTTTTCACGTTGTGATGAAAAGAAACTCCGCTCCTATCAGTGCTTCAACACTACTCTTTATTGCTATTCCAACTCATTGCTTCTCGCAAAAACCAATGCTGAAAAAATTCCGATCATAGCTTTGTTTTGCTTCCATAACCCCGGACCGGCGCTTGACAAGCTGAAAGAAATATTCGCACTCGACCCCGACAGCCGTTATCTTGCACCGCTTATTATGCGCGAAGTAAACAAGCTTGAAGACTGGATAGTCACACCTTCACTCACTTCCGGTACTCCAAGTGTGAGCCTTGATTCTACTTATGATTCCTATAATTATCGCAGCAAGGCAAAATGGGAAAAAGCAAAGCAAAAAAATCTTTTGAGGGACAAGCAATACCTTGTTTCAGTTATTGATTTCCTTACCACGATGTATGCAACAAGCAAAGGAGAAATGCACGATTATCTTGCTGTTTGCATTGCCCACCTGTGGCTGCTTGATGATAACCTTTTGAAAAGTTCGGCTTATCTTGATGCAGTGTCGAAAGATGCTTCAAAATCCATATTGTTTCAGAAATATGTTGACGGACTTCTGATCAATATCGGTAGCGGAGATCTCAATAGCAATGCAGTGAAAGAAAGTTTGGGAACGCAATTGATATACCTGCAAAAAGAAGCCAAGACCAGTACTACTCTGTTCAAAACACTTTACTCAATTGTGTTGAAATTAAGCATTAAATATGAAAAGTTAGGAAACTATGCCATGGCTGGATTATTAAAAAACAAAAGCGAGGCTTTAGAATATGAGTACTTCAGTAATTCAGATTTTGCCTTTTTATACAACAATGAAAATGTACAGCCCTACTATAACTATAGCGCTATCTCATATTTTGATGACTATGCCAAACCATCCGATATTGACACAGTATTGCGGATAATCACAAAACCAGAGACAAGTCTTGACACTTTTGCATGCACACAAAAACTGACTTGTTTAAATGCCTATAAAGACCTGAAAGGAACGCTTGCATTCAGGATGGACAGTCTTCAGCTTGCATACAAAACTTTTTCCGGGATCCCTGACACTTTTTACCTGAAAGAATCTGATTTCAAAAAAGAACTGAACGAAGATACTTATCTCCCCAAGATATGGCCACAAACCCGCAATTTTAAATACAAATTCAGTAAGGCAAAGTTTGTAAAACAGCTCATAGATCTTGAAAAAGAAGCAGCAACCAACAGGGCTAAAGCAGGAGCGGATTATCTGAAGCTTGCAAATGCATACTTCAATTGCACTTATTGGGGAAATTCCTGGATGATGTTTTCGTATTACCAATCCTTTTATTACTATCAAAACGACTCCTGGCAATCATATTTGACTGAAGGAAAAAACCTCAGAAAAAAATACAACTCAATTTATTTTGAATGTTCAAAAGCAATCACCTATTATTACAAAGCGCTGTACTCAACAAAAAACTACGAAATAACTGCCAAGGCTTTGTTTATGCTTTATGCCTGCAACTACTCAGCAAGCTGCTACAGATCGAGTGGATATGCATGGGATGAGAAAACAGATAAAAAGAACAAAATCACTTCACCCTTCCTGAAGTTGTTATGCCTGAACTATAGAAACACGAGGACTTTCGAGGATATTAGTTCCAACTGCTCCACAGTTAAAGATTATGCGGAAACATTAGGGTTGAGGTAAAGAATGGAGAACGGTATAAGGTATAAGTGAGTGGTTAACTACCATTTTTTTTACCTTATACCTTTTCTTCTTATTACCTTCCTATGTTAATAGCTTTTTCTATGTGAAGCCTATGTTCCTATGATTCTATGTGGTGATTTTTTCTTTTTTCTTTACCACATAGTCACAATAGATACATAGGAAAACACATAGTTTCCAATGCTCACAATTTTCATTCAGTATCGTGTGTAAATGCAATTTTCAGATTACTTATACCTTTTTACCAGTTACCTCCATTCCCATCACGCCTCCTTACACTTACTCTCCCCAATCAACACTTACTAAATAAACCCCGACACTTAAGAGAATGCCCTGATTTGTTCTATGGCGGCGATATACTTTTGCTGACGAAATAATAAATCAAAAACTTAAAAACCATAAGTCATGAAAACAATTGTAAAATTATCAGCGCTTCTGAAAGTAAACTTACTGAAGAAAATAGCCATACCGGTTTTGATTGCAGCAGCAATCGTTACACTTTGGGCAATGTCGCGTCAGCCCATGCCTATGAAGAAAAAAAGTTCTTTGCAGGATCAAATCTCATTTAATCCTGAAAAGAAAGTAGCATTACAAAATTCTCTCTTTTCAGAAAAGGAAGCAGCAGTGGATACATCAACCGGGGACAAAACCCTTTCTCCTTATTTTATTGTTCTGAGTGATGATCCTTCAGTTGACCAGTTGCCACTGAAAAGCACATCCGCTGACGTACATATTGCCGGAGTGATTGCCGATGTTGAAATATCGCAGGTGTATAAAAACTCCGGGAAGAATACACTGGAGGCAATTTACACATTTCCGGCATCAACCAATGCAGCCGTTTACTCAATGGAAATGTACATCGGAAAAAGGAAGATCGTAGCAAAAATTAAAGAAAAACAAAAGGCAAGAGCTGAATATGAACAAGCCAAAGCCGATGGAAACAGGGCTTCATTGCTTGAACAAAGTCGCCCGAATGTTTTCCAGATGAATGTTGCCAACATCAGCCCCGGCGATGAAATTAAAGTCTGTTTGAAATACACAGAAATGCTGGTTCCTGAAAACGGCACTTACAAATTTGTCTATCCGACAGTGGTTGCTCCCCGCTATTCAAACAAATCCAGCAAAACAGCTTCTCCTGAAAACAAATTTGTGGCTTCACCTTATTTGAAAGAAAAAGAACCTCCGACTTACAAATTTCATCTGGCAGCAAGCATCTCTGCCGGGCTTCCGATACAGAATATTATTTGCAATTCTCACAAAATAAACACCACTTACCCTGACAAAAGTTCAGCAGATATAAAGCTCGATTCTTCTGAGAAAAACGGAGGCAACAGGGATTTTATTCTTGAATACAAACTTGCAGGAGGCAAAATCCAAACGGGGCTTATGCTGTATCAAAAAGGCAATGAGAAATTCTTCATGATGATGGTTCAGCCTCCGAAAACTGTAAAAATTGATGATATCCCTCCACGTGAATACATTTTTATTGTGGACGGATCAGGCTCAATGCATGGCTTTCCTCTTGACATCTCTAAAAAACTACTGAGAAATCTGATCACCAATCTCAGACCTGTTGACAAGTTTAATGTGATCGTCTTTTCTTCAAGTTCCGAAACCTTATCACCATCTTCCCTGCCGGCAACTTCTGACAATGTTGACAAGGCACTCACTTATATTGACAGCAAGGAAGGCGCCTGCGGAACTGAAATATTGCCTGCTCTTAAAAAAGCTTTCGCATTGCCAAGAACCACCGAATCTCTTTCACGCTCGTTTGTGATCATGACCGACGGAGATGTGGATGTGGAAAAAGAGTCTTTTGATCTTATCAGAAACAGCCTTGACAAAGCTAACTTTTTTGCTTTTGGAATTGGCAGCAGTGTGAACCGTTACATCATCGAAGGAATGGCGCATGTTGGTATGGGCGAACCTATGATAGCCACCAATGAAGCAGCAGCAGATGAACTTTGCGAAAAATTCAGAACATACGTTTCATCACCGGTACTTACAGAAGTAAAAAAGAACTTCGGAACATTCCAGGCTTATGATGTGGAACCTTACTCAGTACCGGATATTTTGGCTGAAAGACCTGTTATTATTTATGGAAAATACAAAGGTGAAGCTAAAGGGACCATTACTATCAGCGGTTATTCCGGACTGAAAAAATACAGCTCAAGTTTTGATGTTTCAACAGTAAAACCCGATAGTGACAATGTAGCTCTTCGCTATTTGTGGGCAAGAGAAAAGATAAAATACCTTGACGATTATAATGATTACGGCAAGGATTCTACAAAAATTCAAGAAGTCACAGCGCTTGGTTTGAAATACAACCTGCTTACAGCTTATACATCTTTCATTGCAGTTGACAAAACTGAAAAAGTTGACAGTCATGGAAAACTTACGACGGTTGAACAAGCATTGCCACTGCCTGAAAATGTTTCGAACTATGCAGTGGGTGCGGATATGGGCATTGATGATGAAACAGCAAATTTCAGGACAAAGGACTACACCGTTTATAGTTCGATCATTGTTCATTCTCTTGATAAAACTCTTGAAAATTCCGCAATTGCTGATATTGAAGGAAAGATCAGCAGCAACATTAAATCGTATTTGCTGACATTGGATTACATTTCTCTTGACTCTATTACCGTTGCAGTGAATGGTGCAGGCAATGTGACAGCAATTGAAATTAAAGGTTCATCACTTTCAGAAAACTCAATTGAAGCAATTAAGAAAATAATGACTGGTTGGGATTTCTCATCACTTGGAATTAAAAAGGAATGGCAGTTTGTCATTAAATTCTGATTGCCATGAAAAGAATTCTGATTTACCGGATCGTGCCTGTTGTTGCTATCATTGGAATAGTCACAGTGACTGTGGTTTTCAGCCTTAGCAAGCCCGGGAAAAAAATAGCAATTCGTATTAACGGTAAGGATACTGTTATTCAAAGCAACATTGATGATCCGTACATTAACAGTAAAAGAGAAAACATCACTTTTATTTTAGGTGAAGACAAACCGGGCAGCAATCCTTATTATTCTCTTGCATTTGATTATTATAAAAGTAACAAAGCTGCACACACTGAAAACATAGTCACCACATGCAGGTCGTTGACGGAAGTAAGGGATTATCTTCGTGATAATCCCCCCGCCAATGATCGGCCCTGGGGGCTAATAAACCTGGTTTCTCACGGCAACGAATGGTTTGGAATGAGTGTTCCTGTTGCACCTGGCTCAAAACGGTCGAGCACAGAAAGGATAGCCGAATATGTGAATACAGGTAAATTTGAACCTTTACCAAATGCGCTGGTTGATGATTCAACAGAAATTTATCTGCATGGTTGCGGGTTGGGCAAAGATCATGATCTGCTGAAGATAATTGGAAAAGCTTTTGGTGGCAAGGGCCATCAGCCAATTGTAAGAGCATCCAAACTGAAGGAATATTATGCATCGCTGCACAATGCAGGCAAGGTATTGAACAGTCAGTTGTTTTTCGCAAAGACATGGAACGTTTATTATAAGTACAAAGACAAACCAGATGATTCAATACTGTTGCAGGAATTCAGGAAGCTTTACCCAAAAGATTCTGCTGACTGGAATGCTGCTTTAAACCGTAGCAGTTCCGTCATTACCGGGGATGTTTTTCATTACAACATCAATGTCCCGGTGTATTTTACTGCAATGTACAGTTCCCCTGACAGCCTGCCTGATCTTTCTACTGACGAGAAGAAATTGAAATGGATATCACATCAAAAAACGCTGATAAACATAATTGCGAAAACAACCATCCCTCTTGACAAATTCAAATGGTCAACGCAAAAGATCTTTATCAAAGATGCGAACAATGTGAAGAAGCCAGCAATTGATGTATCGGGAATGTGCACTGTACTTTGTGTTGTAAAACCACTGATCAAAGAAAGAAACACATCCACCTGCGATGCAACGCCTTTTTTCCCTTCAATAAACGACACTGTTTATTTCGGCAGGAATTAGTAAAATAAAGTGACAATTAAATGTCCATTCAATCCGCAATTCAAAGTTGTGGAAAGTATGGACATTTTTTTTACTTTTGCATTCGCAAACAATCAACGTTTTTAATTTTTATTTTCCTAACTGGTAATTTTTTAAAATATTTTCAGCTAAGGAGTTTTTTGTGTTTGCTACTTCAAAGAGACATTGCTTTTTTAATTAATAATTGGTTTTACGGAAAGTCTGAAAAAATATATTTTCGGTAACGAAACAAAAAACAAACTTCCAACGCTCATGCTGGAAAGACTTGTTTTGCGTCCCTTTTCGCTTAAAGATGCCAGGAGGGTTCAGTTGCTTGCAGGTGATGAAAGTATTGCTTCAGGAGCCATAAACCTCCCCTATCCTTACACCGACGGAGTTGCTGAATCATGGATCAACAATCATGAGAATGAATTCATGAATGGCAACTCGGTTATCCTTGCGATTACGCTAAAAGAAAACAGTATCCTTATTGGTTCCATTGGTATTTACATTAATAAAAAACACAATCACGCAGAGCTTGGTTATTGGATTGGCAAGGATTATTGGGGCAATCACTATTGCAGCGAAGCAGTGCAGGGCATGCTTAAACATGCATTCGAACATTTAAAACTGAACAAGGTATTCGCTTATTTTCTTCACAGGAATCAGGCTTCGGGGAAGGTTCTTATCAATAATGGCTTTGTAAAGGAAGGCTATTTGAAGCAACATGTGAAGTACAATGAAAAGTATGAGGATATTGAATGTTATAGCTTGCTGAAAACCGATTTTAACTAGATAAAGTCAATTGTCATTGGTCATTGGTCATTGGGTCATTAAATTGATGAAAATACGAGTTAATTTAGGCGGAGGTTATTAACTTTTTTAAGCCAATTTCTTTCACAAAACACCACAAACCTTCGTAATCGCTTAACTGTATCATATTTGCAAGTATTAAAAGTTATTAACAATTGTTCATAACTTCTGTTAATTAATGGTTCATATCAAAGGGCATATTTACTTGATTTCGGGGTTCTGATAACTATATCTTTGTACCACCAGGCGAGAGATAAAAGGCTGGTCTGAAAAGGAGGTGTTGACGGACGGATCTGTGTAAGAGAAATCCGGGTGGCACCGGTTAAATTAAGAAAAAAACGAAAGTTAAGTTCTTTTTTTAATGCGCCGCAAGGCAAAAGATGAACCAAAGGGAAACCTGCAAAGATTGACCGAAGGTGAATCCCGGGAAAAACTCCTCAAGGGAAAGTTGAACCCGAAGGACTGTTCAGACAGTGATGGTGAGAGCCGGCCCCCCAAAGACAGGCTGATAGCCACCAATACTCAAGAAGGTTGCTCCGAAAGGATGGACGGGAGATGAGTAAGCCACAATAACAATAACCTGGCGCAGGTTGCAGACCACGGTCGGCAATGTGTGAAACGGGGAATTCTTCCAAAAGAGAGTTCCCCGTTTTGTTTTTGGAGATGGGGAAAAAGTTTCAGGATAGTATCAGGATTAAGGGGCTAAGTAATACAGTATGAAAATAATTATGAAGAGTTATCAATTAATTGCTCTCCTTAAAAAATATCAGGTGTTCTTTTTTGCATTTTCTTAATCCCAAATTAAATCATTCAAAATGAGCGTTCTTTTTGCGCCTCACTGACGTCAGTGATTGTCCCACTGACTTCAGGAAATCACTCATTGACGTCAAATAGCATACCTCATCGTTGTTGGATGACTCATTGAAGTCAATGAATGAGTGCCTGCTGTCAAGGAATGATTCATTGATGTTAAGGAATGATTGCTCACCATCCAAAAATGGTTTCATGACGTCAGGGAATGACTCCATAACGTCAGGGAGACACAGAATTTTGTCAATAAATGAATCAAAGACTTCAATGAGTGATTTATTGAAGTCTTTGAGTGATTTTTTGACGTCATTGAGCGATTCTATGACGGTAAAGAATCATTCACTGTGGTCATGGAATCACTTATTGACAGTATGTAATTATTTTCTAACGTCATTGAGTGATTTCTTAAGGTCATTGAATGGTTCATTGACTTTATACTCTCAAAACTTTGCGCTTTTGCCCTCCACTATTTTTGATCTGTTTTATCTGTCAAATCCAAGTTATTTGAATTCTCATTTTTTCATTAACATCAACACTATTATTGCAAATAAAAAATATTTAATTTTACCGTGCAATAAAAATCATCACATTTACGTTGTAAAGACATTACCCAAATCAATACCTACACTTATGAAAACAAAACTTTTCTTTTTCGCATTGATATGTTCAATGTTGTTGGCAGTGTCGCTGAAGGCACAGAAGACTTACAGAACCACGGTTTACAAGGGAAACGACTACTATGTTTACCCTTACAAATGCCAATACAACAGATATTACAGGGACAGTTATGAGGGTGGGGTGGAAAACCTGATCCCTGTAACGGATAGTCTTCCGAACGGACAGTTTATTTCGTTTTACAAGCTGACGGATTATAAACGTCGTTTTCTGTGGGGAAGGTACCGGGTGATTGTTGACACCACCAAGCCGGGCTTTATTTTCACGGTTAGGAACGGGTTGCGCAACGGTCCTGCATATTTGTATGATGATGCAGGAATATTGAAATCGAAGGGAAATTATGAAAATGATGAACGTAGCGGGATTTGGCAGTACTATAATGACAAAGGGCAATTGAACAGTGAAGTTGAATACCGTAACGGATTTGCAAATGGGATTTATTACAGTTTTTATGATAATGGCAACTACGCTGTGGTAGGGCAATGCAGCAATGACAAGGCTGTGGGGACATGGTATTCGTACCGCGAATCGGGCAGCCCATACAGCATGCTTCATTTTTCGCCTGACACTGAAAAATACACCCTGCCTGCTTTGTACGGTAAGTCTGAAAAATTCTCGATCTACAATTGGTTTGATGAAAGTGTGGAAGATTTTTCGTTTTGCGAATGTGTGAATGGATTGTGCGAGCGTTATAATGATAACGGGACAGTATTTGAAAGTGTAAATTTTATTCACGGACATGCTCCTTACCTTATAAATAAATACCGTAGCAATGGAAAATTCCTGCAGGAGTCGAACCTTATCAGCAATACGGGCGATTCAGTGATCAGGTACAGGGTGACGTACTATGACACTGCAGGCATCAAAGATGATGAAACAGAAAAGATAAATTACCGGACCATCAGTTACAGGGAATATTATAAAGATGGCACACTGGCAGAAGAAGAATACTATCCTGTGTTGTCATATTCACCTCGTGGCAACGGGAGAGATACTTTTTCGGTGAGAAGGAGGTATTATAACGGAAAATTGATTTATGAAACAAAGAAGGTAGGGCTTGATGATTATGAAATTATTAAGGAGAAGGATGAAAAAAATTTCAGTTGCGACAATAAACTTGCCTTTGACAAAGCGACAGGGGATTTTCACATCACTGAATATTACTACGACCCCGACAGTAATGTGGTTTTTACAAAATATGAGACGTTGAAAAAATTGAAAGGTTATCCTAAAGTTGATTCGTCATTTCTTTTTTATGAAGGAAAACCTTACACCGGAAAGATGATCCTTCAATACAATAATCGAGGGTATAAAGAAAAATTGTTGATCAAAAAAAGGAGAAATGTATTGCTTGTAAAAATGCAAAATGGAAGCGCTGCGGCAAGATATTTTTTAAATTTTTTCAATGCCACTAACAATTCCTATTCCCTGTATAGCTATTCTTCTAAGAACAAAAGTGAAAACAATTTTGTTGAAGGAAAATTGGAAGGATTGAGAACGGTTTATGACCGCAAGCATAACGTGGCGAAAACTGAGTACTACAGGAAAGGCAGGCTTAATGGTGAAAAATGCACTTACAGTTATCGCTATAAAGACACAACGGATAACAGAAGGGACCGCCGCAGTGTTTATTACCTGAAAGAGAAAGAAAATTTTAAAAACGATCTGCTTGACAGCACACAGGTTTATTATAACTGGTTTGGCAGCGTGAATGAAATTTCGAATTATACCGGGGGGAAGAAAAACGGAAAATACACAGAGTTTAATAAAGATTGCTCTGTTGAAGTTTCGGCAATTTATATGAATGACAGTCTTGAAGGAAAGTATATCCGCAATGATCGCAAAGGAAGAATACTTGAAAATTATAATTATCATGACAACAAGATGACGGGAGTTAATTATTTGTATCAACACGGCGATACTGTCCCTGTGGCAGAATTTCATTGCAACATGGGATATTTTGATGGTACGAGTTATGAATTTTATGAAAACACGAGGGTGGTGAAGAAAACGCTGGAATGCAGTATGAGCGATTCAATTCCGTTCTACTACTACAGAGAAGAACAAGGGGCCAATTACAAAGTATCTAAAAACAGTAATAATTACAGCAGTTATTACAGCTATTCGCACCTGCCAACTTCGGTCGGGAAAATAACGTGTTATTATAAAAACGGAACAAAATCAATAGAAGTTGTTGATGGCAAAAACAGAACGGATACGACGGATGCAGCATACAGGCCAAAATACAATGGAAGGATTAGTTTCAGCAAAAAAGGCGATCTGTGGAAGTTTTGGGATGTGTCGGGCAACCTGGTAAAGCAGATTGATTACTACGAAATGAGATTACCAAACCTGCTGGACTCAACAAAAAAAGACAGTATCTGGAGCATAGGGAAAATAACGGAATGGTATGGCAATGGCAGCGTGAAAACGCAGGGCTTTGTGCTGAACGAAGAATCGGAATATAGCTGCCTGTTTGACAACGACACCTACACACAGGATATTTACTACACGAATTACTGGTCGTACACAGGTGAACAAATTGTGAAAAACGGGACTGGCAATTTGCTGACATATCATGACAACGGCAAGGTTCAAACGATGACGAACATTCGATGTGGACTGAAAGATGGTTTGTACAAGGAATGGGATCCTGACGGACATCTGACAAAGCTGGGGCATTATAAAAACGGGAAGAAAAACGGGCGGTGGCTCTCAGGCGACCTTGAAGGGATGAACTATGTGAACGACCAGTGTTTTTCAAGTCAGGAGGATTTTGAAAATGCAGTAAGGGCAAACAGAAAGAACATCACGATTGAAGAGACGTTTTATATTGACGGGGAGAGTGCGAGGTCGAAGACGTACCATTCGTATGAGTGATGTTGGATGTTGGGCTACTTTGGAAAAGTTTCTTTCACTTTTC
>CAISZK010000150.1 GCA_903889915.1 uncultured Bacteroidota bacterium | reverse complement strand
GCTCGTTATCACTATGATTTGAAAAATGTGCAACATTGTGGCCATGCAAAGCAGCAGCATGAGGGTAATTTTGCTCATGAAGAACTGCGATATTATTTGCTAAGGTATTTTTCATTTCAGGCTTTGATTGCAAAACTTCCTTTTTTAAAAAAGTTGAGGCAACAAAGGTATGTATTGATTGTTTTATGACCACAGCACTATTCTGGGGAAATGACTATACAATTACTGGACATTAAAGAGGATCTTTTGACTTAGTAAAAAGTTTAAAATGAATTCAACAAATACATTATTTCATCGAACTACGAATCTATTAGCGTTTTCGTACTTCGTATGTTCGTAATCCCGAAATTTCGCATTGGCGTCAAGCTAAGAAACAATAATTTGACGTTCTACATACGTCCTTTGCATCTATAAATATCATTACTACAATAATTTGATGATCTACAATCATCCCTTAAAATTCAACACTGGTGCTTCGTAGAAAGCCTTTGTCGAAGGCTAAATTATTGTAGTAAAATGCACCTCGGCCGCTTGATGTTTGTAGAACATCAAATTATGAGCTTACTCCGAAAAGTATTAAATGTGAAAATTACCACTAAAACACAAATACACAAAAAACACAAAATGCAAATTTTTAATAAAATACAATTTTGTGAAATTTGGTGTTTTCGTGCTTTTGTGGTAAAATAGACTTATCGGAGTGGATTCAAATTTGGAAATTGAGGAAATCCTGCAAGCTACAAATGCTGCCTGCCCTCTCTATTCAAAACTAAACTGAAAAATATCCGCATCCCCAAAGCCCCCCGCTCTTGCCGAAGTATAAAAGCCCTTTTTGCCGCTTGTGCAGGTGGGATTGAAGTTGATATCATCAAAGGGAGTATTCAGCGGATAACCCATGTTTACTGGTTCTTTCCAGGTGCTGTCGGCGGACATTGTAGTTTTGAAAATGTCGTAACCACCCATTGTTTCGTGACCTTTGGAACTAAAATATAAAGTGCCGTCGGGCATCAATACCGGCCATTGTTCATCGTAGGCGGTGTTTATCTGTGGTCCCATGTTTTTGGGCTTGCCCCAGTTGCCGTTCTCAAGCTTTTCAGAGATATACAGGTCATAGCCGCCATAACCGCCGGGCCTGTTGCTGGCAAACAACAAAAGGCTTCCGTCCGACGAAATAAAAGCGCATGTTTCGTTGTACTTTGTATTGATGATTTTGTCAAGTTTGGTTGGTGGCGACCACTTTCCTTTTTTCGAAGCTTTCGAAACATAAATATCGGAATTGCCATCACCCTGCCGGGAAAAATAAAGCTCGTTGCCATCAGCCGAAATACAGTTGAGCACATCGTTTTCAACCGAGTTGATCTTGCTTCCGATTTTGCGCGGTTTCGACCATTTGTCGTTCTTGAGTTGGGTAAAATAAATGTCGTCGTAATATTCGCCGATGTTGTCCAGTTGCCCGCCCATTGTGCCTTTGCGCTTGGAAGTGAAGTACAGTTTTTTGCCATCCGAAGATAGAACAGGAGTGTAGTCGCAGAAACAGGAATTCGTAATTTTAAACACTTCAACTTTCGCCCTTCCCGGTGCAGCCGTTAGTTTGATGGCATTGTTGGTCATTTCAACAGCGCGATTCACTTCCTTTGTAAAATCGGCATCTTTATTTTTCTTTGTAAGAAAAGTCTTGAATTTGGTGTAATAGGATAGTGCGTCCTTGTATTTGCCTGCAAGATGATAAGCCTCGCCAAGATAGAGATAGGCAAACACAGGCGCTGCAGTTTCCTTGTAGTTGTCTGAGTAATCAATATTCGTTTTGAGTATGGCTTTTTCAAAATAGTCAATGGCTTTCGTTTGCTGCTTCCGCAGGTTCATATAGCAAACGCCAATGTAAAAATTCACATTGCAATTGGCCGTGTCCGATGCCCACAAATTGTCGAAAAGGCTCAATGCATCGGCGTAATAGTTATTGTCCAAAAGCTCCTGTGCATCCTGGAACATTTCTTTAAACTCTTTCGAAGTAAGCTTTTTCACAGGCCTGTGTTTTTTTACAGGCGCCTTTTCATTAACGAAACTGGTAACCGATAAAAAAGAAAAAACCAGTATCGCTGGTATGAGTAAAAAGCTTAATTTCATAAAAAATATTGCCCTACAAAGTTAAGAAAAAATCGGAAGGAGGATGATTTGGGATTGGGGAAGAATCAATACCCAAATCCCAAAATCAAAATTCCAAGTCCTGGAATTTGAGACTTGGAATTTGAGATTTGAAATTTTTACCAGGCTTATTTAATCCTGGTCGAGAGCATAATATTTCTGCCATTGCCGTAGCCGTATTTGAAATTGTAAGGTTTCGCACCTTTGTCAAATGCTGCTTTCAGGTCGGCCTGGTAAGCATAGCTGAAAACAGGGATGGGCCTTTCGTATGTTCCAAAAAGTTGAATATTCCACTTGGTCTTGTCAAAAAACTTGTAAGAAATTCCTGAATCATCCTGCAATTCAAACTTGCTTTTTTTAAGAACAATGTTGCGGATGTACGAAAATATAGGGTAATGCATCAGGTACGAAGCCGATTTCACAAGGGTGGTGCAATTGGTGTCCACTGCCTGCAAAAACTTTTGGCATGACGGATTCACATTAAGCGCCGAATCGGTGAAGTCAACAGGGAAATAATAGAGCTTCTTTGTCACCGTATCTTTTCCTGCAGGGCTGAAAGTAATTTCAACGCCCCTGTTCCAACCGCCGCCTTTGTAAGTGATAAAAGTATCAGCCACGATGATCTTGCCATCAGGACCGATCTTGGCATTTTTTATATTTTGCACAGTGTTTCCTGTTCTTGCCATGAAAAGCATGATAACGGGAAGAACGCCGTCAACATCCTGCGTATTCAGATTTGAGTTCATTTCTTTTGTAATAAAGAAACTCAGCTTCAGAATTTCGGTCAGCGATTTGTTGATTGAAACAAAAAGGCTGTTCATTCTTTGATCCGTCATGGCAGCAACATTTGGTATGGAGCCGGTGCGTTCAAGACCGAACAAAATATACTTGTTAGCTTCCGGAAAAATTGTGTTTGCATAAAGAAAATCGGGTCCGCTGAATGGATAGAACAGGGTTTTTGTGCTCTTGTGCACTTCTGCCAAAGCAGTGTCGGTCCATTTCCTGACCTTTGCAAGGCTATTCTTTTCAACACCCTTCCACATGGTGTCGAAACTATTCGAATACAATTTCCACTGACTTTTTTTAACGAGTTTATTAAACACACCTGATGTGTCGGGCATCATGCCTGCGAGGTACAATGCCACGTCATTGTAGTAATATTTTTTTACGACAGGTTTAACTACCTGTTTAGTTTGAGTGCTGTCGGTTTTTGTTGCAGGACCTTGCGAGCATGCGGTAAGGCTGCAAACCATTGCTAATGCAGCAATGCTATAAATGAACCATTTTTTTGTCATAATCATTCAGAGTTTTATTTAATTAAATTTTAAAATTGCCGGATCATAAGGTTTTAATCAAATTGCCCGGCAATATTGTACGAATACTTATTTTCCTTTTTTCCTTGCAACCAGCAATCCGCAATGTGCACCATAGCCATATTGGAAATTGATAGCTTTGGGTTTTCCTTTGGTATAGGCTTCTTTCAGGTCTTTTTCAAAATAATTTGCAAACAAATCAATCGGAGTTGTGTAAACGCCATACAACTGAACATTCCATTTGGTTTTGTCAATCATATTATAAGGAATACCTGAATCATCCTGGAAGAATGCTTTGCTCTTGGTTAAAACTTCGTTTCTGATAGTTGAGAAATATGATTTATGCATCAGGTATGAAGCCGATTTTACCATGGTCACCACGTTGCTGTCAATTTTTTCAAGGAATTTGGTGAAGTTTACATTTGTTTTCAAACCGGCATCACCAACATCAGCAGAGAAATAATAGATCTTCCTTTGTACAGTATCACCTTTGTCAATGAAGGTGATTTCGGCACCGTAGTTAAAGCTTGCCTGTGCTTTCAGATTTTTGAATGCATCAATGTAAACGATCTTACCATCATTGTTGATCATGGTAGGTTTGATGTCAACGATCTCATGACCTGTTCTTGCAACAAAAAGCAGAATGATAGGCAGTGTGCCATTGATTAATTCACTATTCAGTTCTTTAGACATTTCAATAGTTTTGAAAAAAGAATAGTTCAGCACATCAGTTATAGAATAATTGAGGGCATCATAATACTTGTTGAGTTTTTCCTTTGGGATCTTCTTCAGGTCAGGAACATTGCCAACAGGCTCAAGTCCGAACATGATATACTTTTTTGCTTTCGGGAAAAATGTGTGGACATTAAGAAAATCGGGACCACTGAAAGGATAAAACAATGTTTTTAAGTCTTTGTTCAGATCCACAATTTCAGAATCTGCCCAACCGCTCATTTTGGAGAGCCTTTTCTTATCAAGTTTTGCCCAGCTTGAGTCAGACGATTTTGAATAACTCTTGAAACCCGCTAACTGCGAAAGGTCCCATAATTCACTGTTTTTATCAACAGCCATCCCTGAAATGAATTTGGCGATGTCTGTATATTTCTTGTTGATCTTTACCGAGTCTTTTTTGGCAACTTTGGTAGTGTCTTTCTTGTCTTTATTGTTCGTGTTGCCGCTGCCTCCGCATGATATTACAAGGAACGACAGGGAAAGAATGGCGATCGCGAAAAATGATTTTGTGGTTTTAAACATGATGGTTCTATTTAATTGTTTGACATTGGTTTTTTCGAAAAATATTTGCTGACTAAATAAAAGATGATTCCGGCGGCAAGCGTTGCAAATCCTGCAAGTGCAACAGAAATTCCCTGGGTTAAAGTGAAAAGTCCTAATGGCCTTATCGGGCTGCCGTCACTTCCCATTACCGGTGATGAATCTCCCACTGTAAAATAAAACATCCAAATATTAAGGGCTATAAAAATTATTGGAGTTACAGGATATCCCCAGGTTTTAAAGGGCCGTGGCATATCAGGCTTTTTAATTCGAAGAACAAATAAACCGACAACTGAAAGTGTGGTAAACAATGTTAGTGTCAGTCCAAGATATTTCATCACAAATCCAAAGGAAGATGTGAAAATAAAGATCAAAGCAATGGTTGACTGCGTAAGAATTGCGATCACAGGAATTCCTTTTTTGCTTTTCTTTCCGATAAGTCGTAAAGATTTTATGTCTTCACCGATCACCATTGCCACGCGTGGCCCTGCAAAAACCATAGAACTGATGGTTGAAATCAGCAATATTGAAATCACCAGCGACATGATGTTGCCACCAGTTGATCCCAGAATTGAAGCGGCAGATAAGGATCCGATTTCAATGATAGGGTTTCCCTGTGCGTCGGCCATTCCTGAAATAGGCACTGAATAGAGAAAAATAAAATTCAGCAGAACATAAAGACCCATCACGATAAGTGTGCCCGATAATATTGATTTTGGAAGGTTTTTTTGAGGGTTTTCAATTTCACCTGCAATATATGCCGAAGCATTCCAGCCTGAATAAGCGTAGGAAACATAAATGAGAGAGATTGCAAATGAAGCACTGAATACTTCCCTCCATGATCCGTTGACAGGCAGAACAGTTATTGCCTGGTGATCGCCCATGAAAAAACCAAGTATAATAAACACCAGTATCAGCAACACTTTGAGCGATGTCACCACCTTTTGAAAACGACTGCCGATGATGAGATTTATTGAATGAACAATGGTAATAAATACAACCACTCCTGCACCAACCCATATTTTGTCAAAAGCAGGGAATACTGAACAAAAATATCCGCCAAGAGCCATTGCTGCAAGAGCGATGGGCGCTGCAAATCCTACAAACACCGATGCAAACCCTGACAGAAAACCTATTGATGGATGATAGATCTTCGAAAGATAAGTGTATTCACCTCCTGAACGCGGCATGGCTGCACCAAGTTCGCTATACGACAATGCTCCGCAAAAGGCCATGATGCCTCCAACTATCCAAAGCATCAACAATGCAAAGATGGATTTTATGCCCATTACCTGATAGCCAAGACTGGTAAAGACACCTGTCCCAACCATGTTTGCTATAACTATTGCCGTAGCAGTGACGACACTTACTTTTATAACCTTATCTTTTGAGATCACTTATAGCTTATTAGTAAATAACTTTTTTGAGGGTGCAAAGTAACAAAAAAATTATTGTCATTTTATAAGCAAAAAATTTAAAATTTGTACTAACTCTTCAACTATTGAAAAAATTTCTACTTTTGTAAAGAGTGAAGTTAAAATAACAAATTGGTTCGGATATAGGTCAGAAAGGTATCATCTGATCAAATTTATTTTAAGAGGGGTTAGATTTATTAAACATTTACCCGCCCGTTTATTCAAAAGAAAAGTCAGTGTTAACAGCAGATAAACTTAACTTGTTTAAAAAATAACTTTGTCGCCATCCGTAAATATTATCATCCCGATTTATACTGAAAAGAGCTCTTTTTTTGAGAAGAAGTCTATAAAGCAATGTGTAAAGATTTTTGGAAACAGAGATATTACCATCGTTGCACCTGCCAATTTGAATCTTCAAAACTATCTGAAAATTCACCCATTCAAAGTCGAGACTTTCGATGCTGAATATTTTTCAAACATTCAATCTTATAACCAGCTATTGTTATCACCTGCATTTTATGAAAGATTTTCCGCTTATTCTTTTATTTTAATTTACCAGTCAGACGCCTTTGTGTTCAGAGATGAACTGGAAGACTGGTGCAGGAAAAATTATGATTTTATAGGCGCTCCTGTGCCGGAGCAGGCTTATGAAATTTTGTATAATGAAGAAATACTCAAAAACATTCATCATGTACCGGCCTACATTGGCAATGGTGGTTTTTCCCTCAGAAAAATTGAGACTTTTAAACAAATCACCGGAACATTTAAGAACGACATTGAGTTTTTGCGCGAGCATAAAATAAATGAAGATGTCATCTTTTGCATACTTCTTGAAAAAGCAAATATGAAATTGCCCGGTTCCAATGAGGCAAAATATTTTTCGATTGATGCATTTCCGAAAGCAACTTTTGAATCAATGAACAATCATTTGCCTTTTGGTTGCCACGGATGGTTTAAAAAAGACAATACTTATTATGATGACCTTTTCTGGCTTCCTTTGATACTTCCCGTTACCGGATATTTTTACAAGCTGTTTTTCATGATCAAATATCGTTGTTCAAAAAGATGAACCTTTCTGTTTTCCGAATTCAATTTCCATACTTAAAAACAATATTTTCTTTCATTCAGGATTATCATTTACTTTTGTTCACTAAATAAATTAAAAGTCTTTCACGGTTATTTCACTTATGAATATTGAAAGTAATTACTCCGGGATTTCAATTGTAATCCCAAGTTTCAACCAGGGACGGTTTATTGAAGATACCATCACTTCAATCCTTGATCAGAATTATCCCCGGCTTGAGCTGATCGTTATTGATGGAGGAAGTACTGACAATACCGTTGAGATCATTAAAAAATATTCTTCTTCCATTTCCTATTGGGTAAGTGAAAAAGATAGCGGACAAAGTGAGGCTATTAATAAAGGACTGGCAAAATGTACAGGCGAAGTTTTCAATTGGATCAACTCCGATGATATGCTCGCACCCGGCTCATTGAAAAATATTGGTGATGCTTTCGCAAATAACAATATTGATGTTTATGCTGGTTATTGCGATTATTTTGAAGAAAACATCAGCAATATTGTTTTGCCAAATGAACGAATGGGATTGAAGCCTTCCGTTGAGGATTCAATTATTTTCAATAAGATCAATCAACCGGGGACTTTTTACCGGACTGCTGTCATCAGGCAGTTGGGAAATATCAGCACTGACCTCCACTATGCCATGGACCTTGAATTGTGGTTGAAATATCTTTTGTTTTACGGGAAGGACAAGGTGTTTCTTTCCGATCAAAAAACCGCTTTTTTTCGCCTGCATGGCAATTCAAAAACCATATCCGAATCGGAGAAGTTTGCTCACGACAGGGAAATAATTGATCTGAGGATGGCAGTGGCCTGCAAGGCGCCGCAATTCCTTGTTGAGAAAATGCTGAAAAGAAATTCAATTATTCCGGGGAAAAACCAATGGCCGCTTATTGAAACAGGGGTTAATAAAGGATATATTCTTGCTCACATTTTTAAGAATTACCCTGCTTTTTTTTATGAAGATTACGAATATAAAAATGCCCGGAAAAGTTTTAATTTTGTTTTTCTGCATCACCTGAATTTATTCAATAAAAAAGCCATAATTTTGTTTCTGAAATTATTTTTTATTCCAACTTTTATCTTTAACAAACTCAGAAAATGGAACCGCTAGTCTCGATCATCATACCTTGCTTCAACCAGTCCGGTTTTATTGGAGAAACTATCGGTTGTCTGAACAAACTGCAATATCAGAATTGGGAAGCCATCATTGTGAATGACGGGTCAACGGATGATTCTGAAAAAACCATTTTAGCTATTATCGCAAATCAGACAAAATTCAAATATTTAAGGCAGGAAAATAAAGGATTGGCGGAAGCACGAAATGCCGGGATCAGAATTTCGAATGGAAAATACATACTCCCGCTCGATGCTGATGATTTGATCTCGCCTGATTACATTTCAGAGGCTGTGGAATATTTGGAACACAACCCGCAGACCGGTATTGTATATGCAAATGCGGAGTTTTTTGGAGAGAAGCAAGGTCTTTGGGAATTGCCCGATTTCAGCATGCAACAAATGCTGACAATGAATTGCATTTTTTGTACTTCTTTGTTCAGAAAAGAAGATTTCGACAGGACAAAAGGCTATAACCCCGCAATGGTTTATGGCTGGGAAGACTGGGATTTTTGGCTTACACTAATTGAATTAGGAAGAAAGGTTCATAAAATTGACAAAACTCATTTTTACTATCGCATCCGTTCGGAATCAATGCTGCGGACCATGAGTGTTGAACAAAGAAAGCAACTGAAAAACCTGATCTTTAAAAATCATTTGAATCTTTACGGCTCCTTCTATGATTCTCCGGCAATTTTTTCAGAAGAAAATCATAAACTCAAAACACAACTGAAAAACATTACCTGCTCACCTGAGTACAGGTATTTTCATAAATTGTTTAATGTTCTGAGAAAAGCATTGGGAAAGAAGACATTTTTGTAAAAAAGAAGTCTTTTTTTTATCAATAGTGGTGTGTAATACGCATAATTTCCAAATTTCAAAATGAGTCTTAAGTGTTAAAAATGTTCCTTTTCCCATACCTGTTTAAATCCTTTTTCACCTTTATCAACCGATTTTTTTAATTTTGTTTTTCATACCAATTCGTAGATTTCCTATGCAGCAAGCATAAGGTTAACAACAGGTTAAATTCTGTTAAGGATATGTTAAAGAGTCTATTCTCACGTGTATTTTTATCTAATTTTGACAAGATGTTAAAAATGCAAACCCCGTCTGATGAATAAAAGGACTATTATTTTTATTATTTTCCTTGCCAGTATATCCCTGTTGGGTATTGCAGTTACTCAGCTTTTCTGGGTTAGAAATGCCTTAAATTTAAAAGAAGAGCAGATCAATCACCGCGTCCGCATTGCGCTGAAAGGTGTTGAGAACGAACTTCTGGAATATTCAAAAGATACCACATTAATAAAACACAATAATAAATCCTGCCCATCTGACAGCTCTGCAAAATCAGATTTGAATGCTACATACATAAACCCACATTATCTCGACTCCCTGATCCGGGACGAATTTATGAATCTGAACCTGCACATTGATTATAAATACGGGGTGTATCACAATTCAGATAAGAAATTTGTAATGGGGGATTTTAAAGGCTACACCGAAGAGATTGTAAAAAGTGAGCACAGCATTTCATTAACCTGCATTTGTAAAGCGGATAGCTGCACTTTAGGAATTTATTTGTTGCGTAAGAAAAACTTCCTCTTCGGCAACATGTACGGGTGGATTTTACTATCTGGTTTATTTTTGATTATTTTTGTGATCATTTTTTCGTACGTCATGTTGTCTCTTGTCAGGCAAAAAAAGCTATCGGAAATGAAAACAGATTTTGTCAACAATATGACCCACGAGTTTAAAACACCTATCTCCACAATATCTCTTGCAAGTGAGATGCTGCTTAAGCCCCGTGTGAACCAGTCGAGCGAAAAGACTGAGAAATACGCCAACATTATTTACGACGAAAACAGCCGTCTGAAGAACCAGGTTGAACAGGTTTTGCAAATTGCTGTTCTTGACAAAGGCAATTTTAAACTCAAGAAAAAAGAAGTCAATCTTCATGAGATTATTGAAATGGCAGTTGATAATTTTGAAATGATCATCAAGCAACGATGCGGCAAGATCATTACCTCGCTTGAT
>CAISZK010000149.1 GCA_903889915.1 uncultured Bacteroidota bacterium | reverse complement strand
TGAAGACAACGGAAGCTGGGATACAAGCCCTGCAACATGGGCAGTCCAGGTGGTAGGTCAGATAACAAAAGTGACGAACATTGCCGGCGACACACTTTTTCTCGAAGATAAACTGAGGATAGATTTTGACACTTCGCTTAATTTCGAAATTCAGAAAATAATGCCTGCAACAGCCATCAGTATTGAGGATCTGAATATCGAAAGAACTGACACTTCCACTTCGTGCAGTGCTTACAATATTGATTTTGTTTACGCAAAAAACTGCCGTGTTAAATGCATTGAAAGCAACAAAAGCGAAGGCAGTCATTGCATGATCTATCTCAGCTCGCATATTGATGTGAGCGGTTCTTACTTTCATGATGCTTATAAATATGATGGTGGTGGTACAAGGGGCTATGGGGTTACATTGGATCAACATTCAGGACTTTGCCTGATCACAAACAATGTTTTCAGACATCTGCGCCATGCCATGATGACCAAAGCAGGCGCCAATGGAAATGTGTTTGCCTATAATTATTCCCGTGAAGTATATCGCAACGGAGCAGGAGAATTCCCCACCGATTATGCAGGAGATATACAACTGCACGGCCATTATTCATTTGCCAATCTTTTTGAAGGGAACATTGTTCAGAATTTGCAAATTGACAATACATGGGGGCCTTCAGGACCTTACAACACTTTTTTCCGAAACAGGATAGAGCATTATGGAATTTACATGACAACCACGCTTACCAACAATTCAAATTTTGTGGGAAATGAAACTATCGGCTCCTTCCCTTATGGTTTTTACACATTGACGGGGACAGGAAATTTTCAATATGGAAACAATATCAATGGCACTGTCACTCCGGCAGGGACCACTCCTCTGAATGATACTTCGTATTTTTACATGGCAGAGCCACCATTCTGGAATATCACAAACAACTGGCCAACCATAGGGATCAGCAATGCTTTAAATTCGGGCACCATTCCGGCAGAAGCGAGATATCTTGCAGGATTTACAACTGCTTGTTCTGATACGGTGGTTACGGGAATTACAAAAAACGAAGCTGCTGTTTCAATAAAGATCAATCCCAATCCTGCAAATGATTTTATTGTGGTTGAAATTAATTCCTGCAAAACAGCAAGAGCTGTTATGACCATCAGCGATCCACAGGGGAAACTGATCATGGAATTTAAAATGGATATTCAAAACGGGAACAACGAAAAGACAATTAATGTAACCAATCTTGCGAAAGGAATTTACTTTATTAAAGCCACGACTGATTTTGGGAGTTGCTCTCAAAAATTGATCGTGAATTAAAATTATTGTCTATCTGTTTTGAAAAGTGCACCACATAGACACAGTAGATACATAGTAATGCACATAGAAAAAATTTCAAATTTTTATGGTGCTGATCTATGTGAAACCTATGTTTCTATGTGCCTATGTGGTGAAAATAATAACATAAGAATTGAAAAAACGAAATGGATAAAATTTACATAGAAAACAAGACTTTCGAAAAAGCTGACTTCACCGGAAATCCGCTGACAAAGGGAGATTATGAAGCATGCACTTTCAAAAACTGCAACCTGTCGAACACAGACCTTTCGAATTTTAATTTCACTGAATGTGAATTTAAAGGTTGTGATTTAAGTTTGGTAAAACTGAACAAAACAGCTTTGAGAGACGTGAAGTTTAAAGATTGCAAATTATTGGGATTGCATTTTGAAAACTGCAACGAATTTTTATTCTCTGTTCATTTTGAAAACTGCATTCTGAACCTATCATCCTTTTATAAAAGAAGCCTGAAAAAAACAAAATTCATAAACTGCCGTTTGCAGGAAGTTGATTTTGGCGAAACCGATCTGACCGCTTCCGTCTTTGACAACTGCGACTTGATGCGGTCAATTTTTGATAACACAAATCTGGAAAAAGCAGACCTCAGAACATCGTTTAATTTTTCCATAGACCCCGAAACAAACAGAATAAAAAAGGCAAAATTTTCACTGGCAGGAATTGCAGGGTTGTTGCACAAATATGATATTGAAATTGAATGAAACATAGTATAAACATTAGTGTAAGGGGGAATTATTAGAATCGTATTGCAAGCCTTATCAGATATGACTTTCCGGAAGATATCACCCCGATGGGGCTTCTTTTTCGTAACATGAATTTTTGTTACAAAGATTTCACCTCTACGAGGTTTTCAAACTAGCTTAAAGCCATAATCACGTAGTGATTTTATCTTTGTAATAAAAAATTGTCAGCTGTATTAAAGTCACTTCGTGACGACATAAAAAATTTAATCAGACTGTAATGACTATTTTATTTACTTTTGAATCCTCATCTTTTTGATAAAATGAAAAAACATATTCCCAATTTTGTAACCTCGCTCAACCTGCTCAGTGGCTGCATTGGCATAGGTTTGGTGTTTCGCGGTTATCTTGGTATCGCTGCCTATATGATAGGAATAGCTGCCGTTTTTGATTTTTTGGATGGGATGGTCGCACGGTTGTTACATGTTAAATCTGAGATTGGAAAAGAACTCGACTCACTTGCAGATGTAGTCAGTTTTGGTGTGCTGCCTGGTCTTATTGTTTATAGTCTTCTCGATATAGTATTTCGCGATTCGGTAGGTTTGAATACTTTCATTCCTTTCATTGCATTTATAATTCCAGTTTTTTCAGCATTGCGGTTAGCAAAATTCAATATTGACACAAGGCAAACAGAAAGTTTTATCGGCCTTCCAACTCCTGCAAATGCAATATTTTTTGCATCCATTCCGCTAATTCTCCTTCATCAGCCCGATGAAATACCATTCATCAGCGCTATGCTTGGAAACCCGGCAGTGCTGCTGATACTGGTGTTTTTGTTTTCCTTTTTACTTGTCTCTCCCCTACCCTTGTTTTCGATGAAGTTCAAAGACCTTTCATGGAAGCAGAACTACATGCAATATATCCTGATCGGAGCATCAGTTATTTTGATAATTGTTCTTCAGTTTTTAGCAATACCAATTATTTTACTTTTGTACATCCTATTATCAATCATAAAAAATTCAAATAAGAAATGAAATTCCGTGCTGAAATAAACATTATGCCCTTAAAGGCGCTCCTCGATCCACAGGGAAAGGCTGTCACATCGAGCATGAAGAACATTGGTTTGGCAGAGATCACCAATGTGAGGATTGGCAAACATATCAGTCTTGAAATTGAAGCTGCAAACAAGGAACAAGCCCATGAAAAAGCAGACACAGCCTGCAGAAAACTACTTGCAAACCTCATCATGGAGTCGTATGACTTTGAGGTAAAAGAAATGTGATCTGAAAATTGTTTAAAGTTTAAGGTTCAAGGTTTCTTGAATCTGAAAATGGGAGAACATTAAAATCGGCAATCAAGATGTAATACACAAAAAATAATTGCCCATATTCGATTGAATACGGGCAATTATTTTTTTGATCTTTTCAGATCATATTGATCATTTCAATGGTTACAGAATGTTTCAGATCTTCTACAATTCCACCAAATGATTTCTTACTGCATACATCACAAGATCGGCAGTGTTATTGGCCTCCGTTTTTGCAATCAAACTTGCTCTGTGAGCTTCCACTGTACGAGGGCTAACAAAAAGTTGAGCGCCAATTTCAACTGATGAAAGCCCTTTA
Organism: uncultured Bacteroidota bacterium; assembly: GCA_903889915.1. Classification (GTDB taxonomy): domain Bacteria; phylum Bacteroidota; class Bacteroidia; order Bacteroidales; family CG2-30-32-10; genus CAISZK01. The sequence goes on along the minus strand of CAISZK010000149.1, from coordinate 1,322 downwards.
CAGATCAGCACCAAAACTTCAATTTCACGATCGGTCAGGATAGATTTACTAATATTCTTACCGATAACCAGCGATGCTGACTTTTCGGTTTTTTCAATGATGTTTCCCATCAGGCATTCTTTTCCTTTTATCTTTACGATAACACCGAACAATTCAATGACTGCAGGAGATTTTTCTTTTTTTGTAATTTCAAATTCAGTGTGAACTGAGGCGTGCATTCCGTTTATGCATTTGTAGATTTTTTCAAGCCCATCATCGCTTTTTTCGCTGTTGATCAAATCTTCGAAACCAAGAGTTTTCATTTCCTCCTTGTTATAACCAATGATTTCGCAAAGTTTAGAATTTGTATAGGTAAACTTGTTATTGGCATAAATATAAACACCCACAACAGGATTATCAATCAAAGCATAGAATCTCTCCTCTCCCTGCTTGATGTAGCGTTCATTTTTCTCGAGCCGTATCCTGATACTTTTCAGGAGTTCTGCGTAATCAAATGGTTTGGTGAGATAATCATCAGCTCCTAATTGCATTCCCAAGCGCTGTTCTTCCTTTTGACCTTTGGCGGTAAGAAAAATAAATGGGATTGTATTTGTATCAGGAATTGCCTGCAATGTCTTGCAGACTTCATAGCCATTTTTAAGTGGCATTGAAATGTCACAAAGAATAAGATCGGGAATAATTTCGATCGCCTTTTGAATCCCTTCAGTTCCGTTAACTGCGGTATAGGGGTCATACCCTTCTTCTCTTAAAAATTCAACAGTAGCATCTAAAATTGTTGGGTCATCTTCAATGAGTAAAATTTTCTTTTTCATTTTGAAAGTATTGGTAATTTTAAACTTATTTAATTATTAAAACTGATATTTAATGAGTGAAATTTGTTTCACATTTAATCCTGTGTATCCTTTTTATTTCATATAGTTTGGTTTTAGTTTACATCCTCATTTGACTAATTAATTTTTTTTCAGATCAGGTTTGTTGTAAGGAATTTTAATGATTACCGTTGTTCCTTTATTCACCTTACTTTTTACTTCTATTGTTCCGTTATGCATTTCAACACACCTTTTCACAATTGAAAGTCCCAGCCCTGTTCCCTTTATAGACTCGACATTTGTAGCCCTGTGAAAGGGTTCAAAGAGATACTTCTGATCTTCTTTTGGAATTCCAATCCCATGATCAGTTATCGTAAAATTAATTACCTGGTTTTTATCTCCACGGGGTCCTTCAATTTCAATTGCCACAATAAAATCAATTTCTTTTTCCTCTTCAGAATATTTAAGGGCGTTTGAAAGAATATTGTTCAAAATATGCCGCAGCAACGATTC
>CAISZK010000148.1 GCA_903889915.1 uncultured Bacteroidota bacterium | reverse complement strand
TCAAAAATTCTTTGCAACGAATTTGAAATTCTTCCCAACGAATTTGAAATTCTTCCCAACGAATCTGAAATTCTGACATCTGTTTCAAAAATTCTTTGCAACGAATTTGAAATTCTTCCCAACGAATCTGAAATTCTGACATCTGTTTCGAAAATTCATTGCAACGAATTTGAAATTCTTCCCAACGAATCTGAAATTCTGACATCTGTTTCAAAAATTCATTGCAACGAATTTTAGATTCTGATATCAGAATTTTTGAACTCTCACTTCACCTTTATCTCTATCCTGTTATTAATTTTTCTCCCCATAGCCGTAGTATTGTCAGCAATTGGATTCAGTGAGCCAAAGCCTGCATAGGACATTCTGGTTGCTTCAATTCCTTTGGCAACTATGTAGTCAAATACAGCCTTGGCACGCATTTCTGACAAGGTTTTGTTTGCAACAACATCACCGGTATTGTCAGTATAACTATCAATTTCGATCTTCATTTCAGTGTTGGCTTTAAGAACAGTTGCAACGCTGTCCAATTGGGGATAAGTATTAACTTTTAATGTGGTTTTTGCCGAATCAAAAGTCACAGTTTTCATTATAACCGGTTTGGTTGGATCAACCCAATCATCGTTTGATTCCGTTTTATATTTTAGCCTGAACGAATCGTAAGTCATCGTTTTAAATTTATCCTCGCCAATGTAAACCAGTATTGGCTCCAATTGCGAAGGTTTCAGATAACTTTGAACAGTAGTAATGATCTGCATCGAATCATTAAAATAAACCATCGAGGGATACGACATTCTTCCTTTAAGTATTGATGCTGCCAATTGGTTTGTTGATTGTGCCACGCTTGGATTTGGATTTACATAAGGATATCCACGAAACCAAATGGTGTCTTTACGTTCAGCGTTCAGCTTGCATGCGTAAAAATACTGGTTCATTTTTTTAATAATAACCGGGTTTGTGAACGTAGATTTATCAAGCACCTTGCACCATCCGCACCAGTCAGTGAAGATATCCATAAACACTTTTTTGGGTTTGATGGCTTCTTGTTTCACTACGTCTTCAAAGCTGTACCAATGGATCTTTTCGGGTGTTTTATTTGTTTGAGCAAAAAGATTTGTATTGATTAAAAAAAGAAATACTAAAAATTTTGCGAAGATTTTTATGTTTGTCATTTTACAAATAATAATAATTAAAAGCGTGGTTTAACTAATTCCATGCATCATTTTCATAAGCCTCTTTGATAAGAACAATATGATAACTCCAAGTACTGCTACAAATGTCGCAATGGTAACAAATATTGTCATTGATCCGAAAGCTTCAATAAACTGAACCATGAAGCCTGCAAGGAAATTGGCAAGGAAAATACTAAAGAACCATGTTCCCATAAATAAAGTTGCCATTCGCGGCGGCGCCAGTTTTGAAACCATTGATAATCCAATGGGCGACACACATAATTCTCCAAATGTATGAAACACATAAGTCATAACCAGAAAAATCAAACTGGCTTTTACAGTCGTATCCGGGTTTTCGCCTCCACGTTGCATTACTGCACAAATCATAAAAATAAACCCAATGGCAAGAACAATCATCCCGAGTCCCATTTTCACAGGGATAGAAGGGTTCTTATTTCGCTTGGCAAGGTAGATCCACAATCCTGAAACAGGGAATCCAAGAATCAATATAAGTAAAGGGTTTATTGACTGGAACCATTCAGTGGGTACTTCCCAACCGAAAATATGCCTGTCAATAAAGTTTTTTGCATAAAGGTTAAATGTCCCTCCAGCCTGTTCAAATCCCATCCAAAAGAAAGTCACAAAACAAATCACGATCATGATTACGCCGATACGTTGTTTTTCAACTTTCGTTAAAGGAACTTTCACAACTTTATTTTGGATGTTTTGCTTGTGAATAGCTTGCTTTCCTATGTCGCCTAAATATTTTTGCGCTCCGAAAATGTAAACAATCAATCCTAACATCATTCCAAAGCCTGCAGTCATAAAGCCATATTTATACCTTAAAGTCGCAAACAAGTTAATAAGTCCCCCTAAAGATGTTGATAAAACAGAGCTTTAGGTGGACTTTTGTATCACCAAAAAGGTGAACTTTGGGCTTTCAAACTTTCAATAAGAAATCCCATGGACAAAATTACAC
>CAISZK010000147.1 GCA_903889915.1 uncultured Bacteroidota bacterium | reverse complement strand
GTGTAATTTTGTCCATGGGATTTCTTATTGAAAGTTTGAAAGCCCAAAGTTCACCTTTTTGGTGATACAAAAGTCCACCTAAAGCTCTGTTTTATCAACATCTTTAGGGGGACTTATTAACTTGTTTGCGACTTTAAGGTGAAAGTAAAATTTTGTCACAAAAAATCAAAGGAGCATATAAAGCCTCATGAATAAAGCTTTTTGATGCGCGACATTTAAAATTCATTATCTTTAGTTCAAGTCCGGGAGAGCTAAATTCACTGTATAATTGTGCAACCCTGTTGAATAAATAATCATGAAATCGGGAATCATTTTCATCATGAATAATATTCTTTAAAAATCTTTCAGTCATAAATTCTAAAAATACTTCTGAGGATGTTCCATTGGCAGATTTTGATTCAAACCATGTGGGTGAAATATCAATTACAATTGGAGCGTTTTTTAATCGCTTTTCATTGGCTAATAACTGCGCAAAGATTGACAGGCATTGGTTGCCGGCATGACCAACACTGATTACTCTTTCCTTAAAATGATGAGAAATGAAATTATACGGAATAGCGGGAGTATATGTTGTGAGTTCTGAAGAACCGAGCAAGTAAATAGTTACTGCGCTATCTCTGTGTTCTAAAAAGTGTTCCTGAAAGAATGAATTACCTTGAAAAAAAGGGATAAAATTTGAGTCAGGTTTTACAGTATTTTCAGTAGTGATTTTTGCAAAAAGAAATTTATTTACCTTTTCATTTTGTGCAATAAAAAATATCGCAATTACTGAAATCATTAATGGGACTATACAAACAGAGAGAATTTGTTTCATCCGGATTTTAAATGCTATTAATGGTATTGACAATTTTATTGATGTTGTCAATATATTCCTCATTGATGAGATGCTGTGGTATTGTTTTTCCTGTTTTTTCTTCAATAGAAACGAGCAGGTCAACCACAGTAATTGAATCAAGCAACTTCGACTTCACCAAAGATTCATCAAAATCAACCTTTTTAAAAACCAGTGTTTTTAATTCTTCCTGGATAAATAATTTAAGATCATCCACTTTTAACTGTTTTTATTTCTATACCTTTTATTATCTAGCGCAAAACACTACTTTTTATCCTGATATTTTAAAGTGTTTTGTAGACTGTATTGATAAAAATTTTTATCTAATTTGAGATGCTAAAAGTAAATATTTTTTTGTCAATGGACCCTCAATAGAATTTAATTTAATGAAATGATGTAAAAATACAATTTGAAATTCTTTGTTTAAATCTTATTCTTTTTATTTCACTTTAAAAATGAATTAATTATCTTGACTTAATTAAACTTTGAAATTTTAATTTGTAATGAATTTTTTCCTTTTGGTTTCAATTGGTTTCATATTGTGCTAGTCAAATGTAAAGTCACAAAAACTTTTTTACTTTTCTTCAGATGTATGTAGGTATAAATAAAATTCTATAGACCCTTTCACATGTGTAATCAAGGCTTAAAAATGATTATTTTCCCATCTTAAAGCGTATGGATAGCTGGCAAACATTTTATTTCCCAATACTCATTCGTGTCCAACTTTGAATATTTTGTTTACCAAACCGTTTTTATTTTTACATTTGTTCAACTGAAAATTTATGATGAGAAAGTGTCTTTTTTCATTCCTTCTATTATTATTGTTTGTACGCGCGTCTGCGCAAAATGACACGATTCTCGTTTTGTCAAAATTTAATAATCTGGGAGGGAAAATAATTGAAAATGGCAGCCAGGTTAAACTGTGGGAGCTTAATGATAAATATACTGAAACAGGCATCATTCAACACACCGGAGATACTTACATTGTCGTTAACGACAAAAAGATCCCAATTCATAATATCTACAGGCTTCGTCTGAATTTTTCCAACAAGCAAAAAAAGACTTTTAATTATTTAGCTACAGGAGGAACAATCCTTTCAGTTTTTAGCGCTTTTGCCAATCCAAGGGCTTTGATAATATTAGTTCCGGTTACTGCATGTCTGTTGGTGATTCGAACTATAGATTATTCTTTTCCTCCCTATAAACTGGAGACTATGCATAATGTGTCTGAAAATTCAATGATCGTAATCAATCGTAAAAAAGACACGCTGAAATATTTATTCCTGAAGCATTCTGACACACTTTATAGGAAATATTTTTACGTGAATTGTGCTAAATTATTTGACAACACTCTTGCTCTTTCTTATGAATTCAAAAGAACAAATAATTCAAAATTCAGCAATGAAATTGAAGCCGGATATATTTTCGAAGGCTGGAAAGAAAATCCTATGTCGGAAGTAATAAGCGAAATGGCAGGTGCTCCCTATAAATATTTTAACGGAATTGAAGCAAGCTACACTTTCAGGAAGTATTTTTACAAAGCCCGGCGTGAGAATATTTTCAAAAAATATATTGGCTTGAATGTGCTTTGCAAAATCATATCGTTTCAAAATAAATGGTGGTGGAACAAAAGCTTTGTGAATGATGATAATGATGCAAATATTTTAATGTCGCAGGTAAAAAGTTCGCTTGGTATTAGTCTTCGAAACGGAATGACAATGATAAAACGGAAACACATCTTTGATCTGTACATGGGGTTTGGATTCAGATTAGCATCTAATCACACTACTTATCAAAAGTTTTACATCAAATATTTTGGACCTGGCAACATGCAAGAGGGTGCTCCGCCAGCTATTGACAAACCTTCAATGGATAATGGCAATTATTTTTATCCCTACATAAGTTTTGGCTTTAAATATGGATTTATGTGGTAAAAGGAACAAAGATTTTCGAAAAGGAATAAATGTGTGTAATGAATTTGACTAAAATATTTGACGAGATTATTTTTTCTGTCTTTCTTTTTTTTACCTTTGTACCTGTTGAAAATTACTAATCACAAAAACAAATCTTAAATCATAAATCTTAAATCAAAAATCATTATGGGTTTACTAGACAAAATTAAAGGCGAATTTATTGATACCATTGAATGGATGGATCCCTCAGAAGACACAATGATTCATCGTTTCGAAAGATACAACAACGAAATAAAATACGGCGCAAAGCTGATTGTAAGGGAATCGCAGGTTGCTGTGTTTATCAACGAAGGAACACTGGCAGATGTTTATCAGCCGGGGATCTATTCGCTCGAAACACAAAACATGCCAATCATGACTACACTGAAGGGCTGGAAATATGGCTTTCACAGCCCTTTTAAAGCAGAAGTTTATTTTTGCAACACCAAGAATTTTACTGATCAGAAATGGGGAACCAAGAATCCGATTATGATGCGGGATGTTGAATTCGGCGTTGTCCGGATAAGGGCTTTTGGGAATTATGCATTCAAAATAAAGGATGCAATAAAATTTATCAGGGAGGTAGCAGGTACCGATGGAACTTTTACTACTGAAAAAATAACAGAACAGCTAAAGGATATCACCATAACCCGCTTTACAAATATTCTTGGAGCAAGCAAAATTCCTGTACTTGATCTCGCTTCGAATTATAACGATCTTTCCAAGTTTGTTTTTGATAAAATAGGTCCGGAATTTCTTGAATACGGAATTGAGCTTACAAAATTTCTTGTTGAAAATATTTCACTTCCACCGGCTGTTGAAGAAGCTATGGATAAAAGAACAAGTATGGGCGTTATTGGTAATCTCAATGCTTTCACACAATATGAAACTGCTTTGGGAATTGAGGAAGCGGCAAAGAATCCCGGTGGAAATGCCGGCGCAGGAATTGGCATGGGGATGGGATTTGCAATGGCCAACCAGATGGGACAAAACATGAACCAGAATCAAAATGTCAACCAGCAAAATATTGCTCCTCCACCATTAGCCCAGTTTTTTGTTGCAGTCAATGGTCAGCAAACAGGGCCTTTTGGTGAGCAGCAATTGGCTCAAATGGCTCAAAGCAATCAGTTGACTAAAGACACTTTAATCTGGAAAGCCGGAATGGCAGCATGGACAGCAGCCGGACAGGTTCCTGAAGTTGCAAAACTGTTTGGACAAGCGCCACCACCGTTGCCTCCACAGATACCTTAGTAAGATTGAAGTCATGAAAAGAGAATTCTTTTTATTTCTTTTTGCTTTTTCAGTTTTTATTTCACAAAGCCAACCGACAACAAAAATTGTCAATGGTGATACTATTAATGTGACAGATGCCAAAAATTTAAAACAAGGTTTCTGGGATGAAACATTGAATGGCACTGCGACAAAAGGATGTTACATCAACAATAATAAAGATGGTGTCTGGACAACTTATGGTGTAAGGGGTAGTGTGAATAGTATCGCAAATTATAAAAACGGTAAAAAAGATGGAATTTCGATTTCTCTTGACGATTTCGGAAATCTGAAAAGTGAATCGTTTTTTAAAAATAATAAGTTGAATGGAAAGTGCCGCATATATGCATCAGGCGGTCGCCTTGTTAGTGAAGCAAATTATACAGATGGAATTTTGAATGGTTCGAAAAAGACTTATTACGAAACCACAGCTAAAATACAGGAAGAATCAACCTTTGTGAATGGGGTTGAGGAAGGAATATCTAAATGGTATGATACAGACGGAAAGTTAGTGGCTGAATATAGTTATAAGAACGGAAAATTTAATGGTGTTAACAAAACATATTTTTCCAGCGGAAATGTACAGACAGAAGAAACTTATGTGGACAATATTCAAACCGGGCCATACAAAGAATATCTTGACAATTCTGAAATTAAATTAAAAATATCGGGCAATTTTCTAAATGATAAAAAAGACGGCAAATGGCTGGAGTATGATGAAAAGGGAGCGATTGTAAAAACTACTTTTTATAAAAATGGAATTGCAAAATAAATAAATCGCAGTACGTACTTCATCCTTAAGTGAAAAACAACAGAGGATTTACGTTCAGTAAATCTTCTGTTGTTTTTTTATTTTCGAATTTAATGAGAAGTTTCAACGTCCCTTGCATTAATATAAATCGAAGGGATGTTATGTGAATTCAAAAGTATTTTCTTGTCAAATTTGCTGATATAAAGATTAGGAAAATAGACTCTTGGTGTCTTCATTAAAATCAGAACATCCCCACGATTTGCCTGTGTATAATCAAGCAATTCGTTGGCAAAATTCTCTTGTTTTAACTTCGCATATTCGGTAGTAAAAGGAATTTTATTATCAAGAAGTTTTCTCTCAATCTGCTTAACTCTTACCTCCTGGTTTATCTGGTAGTCTCTTTTATTGAGAGTAATTGAAAATAATTTAACTGTCGTCGCAGTTAGTTTTGCTAACCTGTACACAAGGTTTATTTTTTGTCTTGTTTCCTCAAATTCATCAACAGGGAAAATAATTGTCTTGAATGGCTTCCATTCCACGTCGCCCTGAAGAACATAAACTGGTGCCGGTGAAGTACCAATTAATTTAAGCACTTTGCTTGCGCTTCTTTGAGGCTGGTCAATTCCAATAAACATGAACGAAATGTTTAATTCCGCTGCAATTTTCCTGATAGAAAGTATGTTTGTCTTTCTAATAATGAAGCTTGCACTGATGTTAAATTTAGATGATAGGTTCTGACAGATTTCTTCAAGCTTTGCTTCCAGATTTTTTTCAACCAGGTTTTGTTGTTTGAGAAATTTTCGGGTACTGTTATCAACAATGTTTAGTACCATTAAAGGTCTGTTACTAATTCGGCAGTAATTACCTGCATGCGTTAAAACCACGTCTGATACGGAAGTGAAATCATAAGGTACCATTACGGGATGCTCTTTCTGTGTTTCCATTTCTTTATGAGTTTGTATTAGTAAATATTGCACAAATATAATGAATTAAATGAGAATAGTACTATTGTCTGAAATATTTCATGAAATATTTCATTTCAACTTAATTTACGATCTCAAATTGCTGTATTGAAAGTGCCTAATTGTGAGATTTGGAGCCGGTTTTGCATGAATGTCTGATTATGCAAAGATTTTTGGCTTATAATAAAGTAATTTTCTCTATCTTTGCACCCTTGTTTAAAAAAGAAAGTTTTTAGTAATGATAAATGTTACATTTCCGGATAAGGCAGTGAGGCAATACCCAGAAGGTACTACTGCCATGGAAATTGCAAAAAGCATAAGTGAGGGACTTGCCCGAAACGTGCTTTCTGCAAAGGTTAATGATGAAGTTATTGATGCAAACAGGCCGGTAATTTCTGATTGTAAAATGGAATTTCTTACATGGGAACAACAGGATGGAAAAGCAACATTCTGGCATTCTTCAGCACACCTGATGGCAGAAGCTATTGAGTTTTTCTTTCCGGGCGCTAAGTTTGGTATTGGTCCCAATATCGAGAATGGTTTTTACTATGATATAGATTTTGGTGACAGAACTATTTCTTCAGAAGATTTTGACAAGATAGAGAAAAAGATGCTTGAGATGGCTCGATTGAAGAGTACTTTCAACCGCCGCGAAGTATCAAAAATGGATGCAATAGCTTATTTTACCCAAAAAGATGACTCTTATAAACTGGACCTCCTTAATGATCTTGCAGATGGTTCAATTACATTTTATGAATCTGGAAACTTCACTGATCTTTGTCGTGGTCCCCATCTACCCGATACCGGGATGATCAAAGCTGTTAAACTTCTCAATATTGCCGGTGCATATTGGAGAGGCGATGAACATAACAAACAACTTACAAGGATCTACGGAATTTCATTTCCCAAACAAAAAGAATTAGAAGAGTATTTGGTCATGCTTGAAGAGGCTAAAAAACGTGATCACCGTAAGCTTGGAAAGGAACTTGAATTATTTACTTTTTCTTTAAAAGTTGGTTTGGGACTTCCTCTTTGGTTGCCTAAAGGTGCTGATCTTCGCGGACGACTAGAGGCATTCCTGAAGAAAGTTCAGAAGAAAGCCGGATATGTTCAGGTTATCACTCCTCATATTGGGAATAAGGAACTTTATGTTACCTCAGGACACTACGAGAAGTATGGCAAGGATTCATTTCAGCCAATAAAAACTCCTCAGGAAGGGGAGGAGTTCATGTTGAAACCCATGAATTGTCCTCATCATTGTGAGATTTATAAAAGCAAGCCCCGTTCCTATAAAGACCTTCCTGTTCGTATGGCGGAGTTCGGAACTGTTTACAGATATGAGCAAAGCGGAGAATTGCACGGTTTGACAAGAGTTAGAGGGTTCACACAGGATGATGCACATTTGTTCTGTCGTCCGGACCAGGTGAAAGAAGAATTTATAGGAGTAATTGATATTGTACTGTACATTTTTAAAACTCTCGAATTTAAAGATTACACGGTGCAGGTGTCTTTGCGTGACCCCAATAACAAAGAGAAATATATTGGCACTGATGAAAATTGGGATAAAGCAGAAAAAGAAATAATAGAAGCTGCCGAAGAAAAAGGTCTCAAAACTGTGGTTGTTGTTGGAGAAGCAGCTTTCTACGGACCCAAGATGGACTTCATGGTTAGAGATGCACTTGGTCGTCAATGGCAATTAGGAACCATTCAGGTTGACTACAATCTACCAGAACGTTTCGAATTGGAATATACAGGGAACGATAATCAGAAACACCGCCCTGTTATGATACACAGAGCACCTTTTGGATCCATGGAAAGATTTGTTGCGGTTCTGCTTGAACATTGTGCCGGAAAGTTCCCTTTGTGGCTCACTCCGGACCAGGTTATGGTGATCCCGATTAGCGATAAATATATTAATTATGCAAAAAATGTTTTGAAATTGCTAAATAATTACGAAATTCGCGGCCTCATTGATGACCGAAGTGAGAAGGCTGGAAAGAAAATCCGTGACGCCGAACTCCAGAAGATCCCTTATATGCTGGTGGTTGGAGAGAAAGAAGAAGCTGATGGAACCATTTCAGTGCGCAAACAAGGTCAGGGTGATTTGGGAACTTTTACGATTCAGAACTTCGCAGAACTGATAAATGAAGAGATAAAATCAGCACTTGCTGAGTAAAAATATTAAAAGTAAAAAATAGGATAGTACTAATTAAATAAGGAGGAAAGCAAATAGCAACAACAGAGAATTTCAGGCCGAATATTCGCCGCTTTGGAAACAAACAGAAAGAAGATGCTCATTTAATTAATGGGAAGATCAAAGCACTCGTAGTACGTGTTGTAGGCGAAAATATTGAACCAGGGATTTACCCGATTAAAGAAGCCCTTCAGATGGCACAGGATCAGGAATTGGATTTGGTGGAGATTTCCCCAACTGCAAATCCCCCCGTTTGCAAGATTATTGATTATAAAAAATACCTTTATGATCAAAAAAGAAAGCAAAAAGAAATGAAGGCTAAGGCGTCTAAAATTATTGTAAAGGAATTGAGATTAAGCCCTACGACTGATGAGCATGATTTTAATTTCAAACTTAAACATGCAATAAATTTTCTTGAAGATGGCGCTAAAGTAAAAGTTGATCTGTTCTTTAAAGGAAGGTCAATTCTTTATAAAGAAAAGGGTGAAATAATTCTCTTGAAATTTGCTGATGCCCTTGCAGATTATGGAAAAGTTGAGCTTTTGCCAAAACTGGAAGGTAAAAAAATGATGATGATAGTTGCACCAAAGAAGAAATAAAAGATCAGTTAAAATAAATTTAAATTTGTAGTAATGCCAAAAATGAAGACAAAGTCCGGCGCCAAGAAAAGAGTCTCTTTTACTGGAACCGGCAAAATCAAGAGGAAACATGCTTACAAGAGCCATATCCTAACCAAAAAGGAAACAAAGAGGAAAAGGAATTTGACTCACACAGCTTTGATTGATAAAGCTGATGAACGCAATGTAAGAAGAACTCTTGCCTGTTAATCAAATTAGTACTAACTTGTATGCAGCTCCATAAGATTCCCGTTTGTTCGGGAGCGCTGTATCAAAAAACAAAAAACTATGCCAAGATCAGTAAATGCAGTAGCTTCGAGGGCCAGAAGAAAAAAAATACTTAAAGAAACCAGAGGGTATTTCGGCTCAGGAAAAAATGTTTGGACGGTTGCCAAAAATATTTGGGAAAAAGGCCAGCAATATGCCTACCGTGACAGAAGAAACAAAAAACGTAATTTCAGAAGCCTTTGGATCATTCGTATCAATGCGGGTGTAAGAGAATATGGAATGTCGTATTCGGAGTTCATGGGAAAAATTCATGAAAAGAATATTACGATCAACAGGAAAACTCTTGCAGACCTTGCAATGAACAATCCTGAGGCTTTTAAAGCCATTGTTGATTCAGTAAAATAATTTAGTGGTTAAATAAATTGAAAAGGGACCTTTTGGGTTCCTTTTTTTTTGCCCTTACACAACTTAAATCTCAAATCCAAAATCACGAATCATAAATTCTACAGAGCTCTGCTTTGTTCGAACATGCTGCTGTATTTGCCTTTCATTTGCATAAGTTGTTCATGATTGCCTTTCTCAATAATTTTGCCTTTGTCGAGAACATAAATCATATCTGCCCATTTTATAGTTGAGAAGCGATGGCTAATAATAAGGACAGTTTTATTTTTAGCAAGCATTTTTAAATTCTGCAATAGATGCAATTCTGTTTCGGCATCAAGAGCGCTGGAAGGTTCATCCATGAACAAAATAGGAGAATTGCGATAGAAAGCCCTTGCGATTGCAATCTTTTGCCATTGCCCGATACTTAGTTCTTCACCTTTATCGAAAAGGTTCCCAAGCATGTTGTTATAACCGTCCGGCAGATTTTCCAGCACATCAGCAATGCCTGCATTTTGAGCAGACTTTTTAATTTCATTCAGGTTAATATCCCCATCAGAATTTCCCAGCCAGATATTTTCAGATGCAGACATATTGAAAAGAGCAAAGTCCTGGAAAACCGCTGTGATCTGGCTTCTTATTTCATCGGGATCTGTTTCTGAAATATTGGCACCATCAAAAAGAATTGTTCCGCTGTCTGGTTTGTAAAAAGAACAAAGCAGTTTTACAAGCGTCGTTTTCCCTGAACCATTAGCTCCTACCAGTGCAACAGTTTTGCCGGCCGGAATTTCGAGTGAAATATTTTCAAGCGCTTTTCTTTGACTTGAGGGGTAATGAAAACTTACATCTTCAATGCTGATACCTTTATGAAGTGTTCTGACATTTTGTGCCTGGTCGGTAACATTATTTGTAGAAGGCATTTCGAGAAAATCGAAAAAATCCTGAAGAAAAACATTGTCCTCACATATCCCGGCAACAGAGTTGAAAAGGTCTTTTAAAACCGAAAACCCGCGCTGGAAAACAAGGAAAAATAAAACGACAGTTCCTATGGTGATGCTTCCTTTAACAGCAAACCAGGATACGAGGCCAAAAGAAAAAAAGATAAGGGAGACAGCAAACACCTGTGCTAAAATATCAGCAATAACCTTTTTTCGCATCAATGAATTTTTCCGATTATGAAGATATACCTGCACATTGTTGAATCGTGTTTTGAAAAGATTCCCAAGTTTGAATAACCTCAATTCCTTTGCAAATGGAAGACCAGTGATGATGCGGTTATAATAATAAGCCTCGCGTTCTTTGGTGCTATTGCTGCGGTTAAGCTGGTACAGCTTTGCAGCAAATTTAAACCTGACAAAAAATCCCGGCAATACTGCTACAAGTATAAGCAATGCCACACTCCAGTGAACGGTCAACAACATTGCAAAAACAAACACACAAGAAACTCCGGATGTGAGAATGGCAAGGCTCTCAGTAACCATTTTTAGCGGACGGAAACCTGCTTCCTGCACAGCCCGGTGTATCTTGTTTTGTTGTCCGGAATCTTCAAGGCAACTCATGTCAAGAGTTATGTGCTTCTTGTGTAAAAGGTCGTAAATGTAAAGGGAAATAGATTGGGACAATCGTTCCCGGCTCTCCGTATTTATGATAGTAATTAAAGAGTTTGCAAGGAAAACCAAACCGGACGCAATGATCAGCATGATGAGTTTATCAAACGCCTGACTTTTGTCTGCAACCAGGTTGGCTCTTGTAAAGTGATCAATTTGCCACAGATCATCAATCACCCATTTGAAAAGATAAATAATTACAAACGGCAGTAGGCCCTGAAACACTGCTAAAATTAAATTGAAAAAGGTTTTTTTGCGGGATCTACGACTAATGAATAAAAGACTTTTCCACACACCAGATAAAATTTTAAATCCTTTGCTTCGTATTTTTTTTAATAATAAAAGAGTTGTAATTATAGGAGTAAAAAGCCACGAAAATTGAACCATGAGTTTACCTACTGTTTTGTAAAATAAGCTTTCAAGATTTTTTACTTTTCCATTGTGAGAATAGGAGGTTGCTTTTCCTAAAAGTTTCTCTTCCGAAAAAGGAGGATCTTTATGTTTGCAAGCATCCCCCTTTGTTATGTAGATTGTGTGTGCATCCTTTGTAACTATCTTTATCAAGCGATGAGCAATCCATTTTTTCTCTGTTTTGAAAATTACAATATCTCCAATTTTTAATTCACTTGACTTACACTTGTTGAAAACGATAATATCTCCATTTCTTGAGAATGGGTACATACTCCAGCCACCAACTCTTAACTTTATGTTGTGATCAGAAGTCAATAATTCTTCTGATAACTCGTATAATTCGGAAAATAATTCGTCAGTCTGCATAGCTTTTGATAAAATCTATTATTTCTGATTTTGGAACAAATCCTGTTTTATAAATGGGTATTTGATTGCAAAGTTCAGAAATAAAAGTCAGATGACGTTCAATAAAACTGCTGTTGAAATTATGCTGGATGCAAAAAGCCATCAGTTGTGATACTGCTGCTGCTCCACCAATTTTCTCCATACTGTTTTCAGATGCGTGTTTGATCAGGTGAATTGAATTTAAGGGCGCTCTTTTGGGAATATCCACATACATCATCGGGGTGTTGTACATCACATAATCCCCCTTTTCTTTCCGTATGATTAATCTGTCGTCATTGATGATTTTTGCTCCCGATTTTTGCCATAAATAAGCCATCGTGCTTTTGCCAGCTCCTGAAAAACCTGTGAACAGTCTTCCTTTTTCACCATCAAAAATTCCGGAAGCATGCATCATCACAGCATCTGATTTTACTGTGAGATAATACAACACAAGCGGTCCTAAGGGGTATAGCAGTGGGAAAATTTCTCCATTCTGGTTTTGGGGTTTTGAGTAAACATCCCATTTGCAAAGGTCATCATCCAAAATTGCTACCTGTTGAATTTTGTTGATTTTTTTTTGATCGTAAATAAAGAATTTGTAAGAAAGCCCTTGACGGTAGATGGAAAAAAAAGTCTGGCCATTGTTCCTGGCTTCGAAAAGTAAATCAAGCGGCTTTAATAGTCGGGAAGGTATTTCTGAATAGGAATGTACAACAACATCCGCACTGATATTCTTGGTGGATAAACAGAAAGGCTTATAACTTTCTTCAAGAGAAATCAACTTGGACCATTCAGACTGTAGCCTTATTTTATAACCTGCTATTGATAGATTCGTTCTTCTGAGTTGCATTAATTATCTTTGATTGGATGAGGATTTAAATCAAAATTAAACTAAAATCATCAAAATTTATTTTCAGCAATTGGCTATCATTTCCGATAGTTTCTGAATAAAAGCAGCAACATCTTTTCTTGCAATATCAATATCAACTTCGAAATTATCAACAATTGCATTCGCAATGTCCTCCTCGTTATTTTTTCCGTCAATATTATCCCAGATGAAACTGCCAACTTCATTAAGAGTGAATAATTCATTCATGTCAGCAATTCGATCTGTAAGTGGAACCAGAATTAATTCCTCGCCCACCAATCTGGTTGCGAAATGCGATTTTTTATTAAAAAGTTCAATAGTGTTCATGTCAATCTTTTTGTTTTAATGAAAATGTTTAATTGTTTATTTCTGCAATCTTGGTTCCTTCCAGATTGTAGTAGTTCTGCAGTTGATGGGCGGTCAGACAAGAATGGACCGGCAAAATTCCAATAAGTTTGCCGGGTTGAATTACCCTGATGAAATCGGGATTTGTTTTAATGATTCCGTGTTCCTGTGAAAGTTTTTCAACGTATGAATCCTCGATGGGTTTTCCCCATCCATGCTGATTGTAAATAACAGGGATCCCGAAAATTTTTCTCCCATGATTGTCAATTACACTTTCTTTTGAGAAATGAACTGCACCTCCGTAAATGATAAATTCATTCCGTTTGATGTTTACCGAAACCACGGGGCATGCAACAGAAACAGCAATGTCGGTTATGTTGCAGGCGCCAAGGTAATATTGCATCAGATCATAGAACACAAAATTTCCCGGCCTGATTTCATCAGCTCCTGCAAAATCCTCGCAAACGGAGCAGCATGGAGTATCTCCAATGGAGATGATCATCTTAGGGTAGCGGTTAAAATATTTCAGTTTAAGCGACGACATTTTAAACAAAGTGTCCTTTTGAACCGCGTTGATTTCGTCAACCGAGTGCGTATTATACGAATGTCCCGAATGAGTTAAAAATCCTTTGAATTCAAGCTTTGATGAACCTGAAAGAAAGTCAAGCAGGCCGGTGATTTCTTCCGTATTGTCCCATGCTATTCCTGCCCGATGATAGGCTGTATCAATCTTGATAAATAAACCAACACGCGAAGTGAGGTTCTTTTCAAGGAATTCAAGGGTGATAATATTATCTGCAAGCAACGAAAGTATTATTTTTGTCGCAAGCTGATTGATCTCTTCAATCTCCAGCAGGTTCATCGGGAAAGCCACTGTAATGTCGTCCCAGCCCTGAGCGGCAAAATATTTTGCCATCGAAACCGACGACACGGTGATTGCCTTTACCTCATATTCTTTGAACCATTCCCCGATTATTGCCGATTGATGCGTTTTAAAATGTGGCCGGAAATGTTGCCTGAAATGTTTTGCCTTGGCAGCCATAAATGCAATGTTGCCAATGCATATTTCCTTATCCAGAATGAGTGTGGGCTTAGTGATTTCCATATTCCGGTTTTAATATCCTTTTTGAACTACATCCACCAGCGCCCTGACAATATTGTTTTGCAAAGTGTCGGATGGGTTTTCGGGGACTTCTATTGTCACCACTTCTTTTCTTTTGTCATCGCCATAATAGCTTCCGATCGAGCCTTCGGTTTTATACCCGATATTGTCGAGCAGTTTTTGTTTTGTGATACCTGAAATAAATTCTGCCAACGCCCGGCCTGAGCCATCATATTGAACGCAGTTGAGGAATTGATGCAGAATAATAAAAGCATCCGGGTGATAAAGGCTGTCAACTTTTAGAATGAACCTTGTTTCTTTTTCTGACAACGGAGCCGATCCTCCCCAATATTTTTTCTTGTCGCCTTTGAGTTTTGCAGAGTCAACAAGCGTCCAGTTTTTGGCGGGAAAATTTCTGTTGATATCAATCCTGTGCGAATTTGTGCGAGTGTTAAGCGTGTTGCCATCGGGATTCACTGATGGAATGCAGATGAGTGTGTTTTTGTTTGCCTTGCCGGCAAAAATTTCATTCAAAACTTTAACGGATAAAAGTATTCCCTCTTTTTCATCGCCATGAATGCAGCCGATAAGGAAAATCTTCTTGCCGTCGCTACCGGATTTGTAACAACGGATCAGGTTATTCAAAGGTGTTGTTTGCGTAAGCACAAGTTCATTATTGTTGTTAAAACTTTCAGAAGCAATTAATGTAAATGAAAGTAAAAACAACGAAATGAGAAGAAATGAATATCCTTTTTTAAAAAGCATGGGCAGTAAATAATTTGAGCAAAGTTACATTTTTTTACATTATTGTTCCGCTAATTTTTTATGTCGTCACTACGTGACTTAAGTAGCATTGCATTATCTTTATTACAAAGATTCCATCCCGCTGGGATTGCTGTTCCTCTGCAGCAACTACACTCCATAGGAGTGATATCTTTGTAAAAAAATAGTAGCAGCGAAAGAGAAGCCCCATCGGGGCGAAATAAACTGAATGGCCAACAGCTAAAAGTTTTTACGATCATTCTGATTATTTTTCCCGGACACTAATGATTTTTTTGTATTCTCTTTCTCTAAAATTATTGAAGAGATGCTTTATCTTTAGTGGTTGTATGCTTAATAAAATTGAAACCGCTCCGATAATTCTATATTTACCACAAAAACTCTAAAACACAAAATTGAACGAAAAATATTTTACTCGTGGGATAATTTTCCAATTTATACTCTAATTGAATTATCCTAACATCCAACGGGGTGAACTGGTTTTTATTATTTTGTGTGATTTTGTGTGTTGGTGTTTTTGTGGCAATTTTTCTTTTTTTCTTTTTCGGAGCAGGCTCAAAATTGATACTTTTGCAATCATTTATTCCTTTGCATGACCACAAAAGAATTTTTTAAAGAACTTTTCAAAGACACATTCACCACCTGCCTGGTGATGTTCAAAATATTGATCCCTGTTTCGATTGCTGTAAAAATTTTGCAGATGACAGGGCTGATCGTTTACCTTGGCATCGCCCTTTCGCCCCTAATGCGGCTTGTGGGGCTGCCCGGCGAGATGGGGCTGGTGTGGGGAACGGCAATGATCACAAATCTGTTTGGCGGCTCCATCGCCTATCTCAACATTGCACCGGCTCTTCATTTAAGCGTTGCCCAGACAACAATTATTTGCCTGATGATGCTTGTTGCACACACATTCCCGATCGAACTGCAGGTGGCGCGCAAGGCGGGTGTGAAACTCCTCACCATGTTCATCTGGCGTTTTGGTTTTGCTTTTATCATGGGGCTTATCCTGAATTTTGTTTACAATGGTTTCGATCTGTTGCAGCAACCCTCGGTCATCACATGGAAAAAGGAAATTGTTTTAAATCCCACATTGCAGCAATGGGCGCTGGGGGAGTTGAAAAACTATGGAGTAATTGTGCTTTTTATTTTCTCGTTATTACTGCTCGTAAAAATCCTGAAAATAACCGGCGTCATCAACCTGATCACAAAAGCCCTCAGCCCGCTGTTGAAACTGATGGGCATTGGCGCCGAGGTGACCACCATTGCCATCATCGGGCTAACGCTGGGAGTGGTGTATGGCGGTGTGCTTATCATCAACGAATCGAAAAATAAAGACATCAACAAGCGCGACATTTTCTATTGCCTCGCTTTGATGGGGCTTTGCCACAGCGTGATTGAAGACACCATTCTGATGATCGCCCTCGGTAGCCACTATTCAGGAATTCTTATTGCCCGTTTTATTTTATCGTTTATTATAATCTGGCTTGTCGTAAAATTCACAAGGCGACTTTCGGATAAAACTTTTGCTAAATATTTTTTGGTGAAAAGCAATGCGAAAACAGTGTCAGAAATTAGCTAATTGCGAAATTTTAAATTTCTCTTTATCGTTTTTGCAATTGAATTTAAACACTGCCGAAATTTCACTTACTCCCTTCGCCGAGTTTGAAAGCTTTGAAATAGCCATGTCGTAGCTATATCCTAATGACATCCAATCGCAGCAATAACCAAGCATCAAAATACCATCATCGGGATTGTCACTTACCTGCCGGAATCCAATACCAGCTTTTATGAATTTAATTTTCAGCATCAGGTTATAATCCATTTCATTTTCGATATAATCCTTTTCATGAAAATAAATGATTCCCGGCGATAATTGCATTATTGCACTTAAAGGAAATTCATAGCTAAAATGAAGCGCGAATTTTGATGGCAATTTATATTTACTGTCAAAACCAATGTCTGGATTATTGATATGGTCAAATGAAAATCCTGAAATAAAATTTTTGTAAGTAAAAAGTAAACCAAAACCTGCATTGAAAAAATATTTTGAAGGTGTGGTGTTATAGAATACGCTTTCTTCTGCATGATTGACTCCCATACCTATATTGAAGGCAGGACGAATATGTACATTGTCATTAATTTTAAAATTGTAAGCATACATTCCGTTGATGGTATTCGCTGTAAAATTACCTTTATCAAAATTTACAGAAATTAATTGAAGTCCGATACCACCTGCAATTTTATCAACAAATTGGTCGTAAGAAGCGCTGTAAGTTACCAGACTTCCGGGAGCCGGTTGATTTCTATAATCAAGCGCCATACGCGAACAGCCCAGGCTTCCTGCAAAAGCCGGATTTAAAAATAAAGGATTAGAGAAGTTTTGTGAAAAACCACCAAATTGGGCGTAGGAGTTAACACTGCCAAAGAGAGCAAGAATAATGAGAATGTTTTTTTTCATTTTAGGTTGGTTTGTTTTTTTATGAGTGTAAAATTAAAGAAATAAAATTGATTGGGAAAATAAATGAAAAAAAATGAAAAAATATTGAAATAAAATTGTGGGATAAAAAAATTAGTGTAAATTTGCGCCAAATTGTTTAAAACACTGGTTTGGCAATTTAATTACGTTTAATAGTTCTTTGTTTTAATAAGGTTAGAAAAAAATACTTTTCAGGAAAACCCGTTAATCTGGCCGCAATCGTGATAAAATCAGGGTCGTTTTGATAGGAAAAAGCCCATCGTAAGAAAACGAGGTCCGTTTTGATAAGAAAAAGCCCATCGTAAGAAAACGAGGTCCGTTTTGATAAGAAAAAGCTCATCGTAAGAAAACGAGGTCCGTTTTGAGAAAATGAGGAAAACCCTGATTCATTTATTTTTTTAAACTTTCGTTAATTTTTTATAATTCATTTAATATTAACCTTAATACTTATTTTTATGCAGAGATTTTATGCAACTTACAGTTTCGACGAATTGTCTCCCCTTGAGAAGGCTGAATTTGCCGAAAAACATGCTACCAAAATTACAGGTAGTTCATTATTTGGCACCCTGCCATATTCAGCGCTTCAAATCACTACAGCAGCCGGATTACTGAGAACAAAACATGGCGCATGGAATTTGAACCATGGCGACGATGAGCATAAAGCTTTTTTGCTCGCTGACATTGATATGTCATTAAAATTGCGCAAAAATGCTGATGAAGTATCCACCATTGCTGATGGCGACAAGGACGTGGTTGAATCGGCAGGTTTTGTAGCATCAAAAGAAAGAGCTTCCAAGAGTACAGAGCATTATTTTGCAGAAAATGCAAAAGAAACTGGTGAGGTAAAACTTCATTGTAAAAAAGAAGTTGATGATGTTGCAATTGTTTGGCTTTATTTCAAAGGAAAACAACCTCCGGCAACGATGGATGAGTATAAATATTTTGGTTGCACTTCTTCAAGTACAATTCAAATGACCGTTAATGAAGTTGGCGTTTATTATTGCTTTATTGCCGGTCGTGTAAAACACAAAAATGAAGGCGTTGCTGAATTTTTGGCACCAATAGTTAATATTGGAGTTTTATAGGTGTTTTGAAAATTGAAAAAAAGCCCCTTTCCATTCGGATAGGGGCTTTTTTATTGAAATGTAAAATGTGAAATGATAAATCTGAAATGTAAAAGTTCCGGAACCCGAAACGTTGAATAATTTCTTAACTAAAATGGCGAAATAAATTTTTAAAGTGGCTGCTAAAAATTCCCCCTGCTTTTTCATTTAAAATAAATTGTCTAATTTTGAGGTTCATTAATAAAAATTTAAGCGACATGAAAAAGATTTTATTTTTGGCTTTGCTGGCTTTGGGGATGAGTGCGAGGGGGGAGATAACATTATTGCATACTTACGGTTGTACTGTTACAATACAATCTCTTTGTAAAAATACATTTGGACAAAAAGATTCTTCAAGAAGTATATACATTCAAAAACGAAAAGAAGCAATTCGTAAAATTGATTCAATTTTAAAATTAACTACATATAATGGCGGTGCAGTAAAAAAAATTAAAAGAACTGCAAAAAGAGCAAGGTTAAATTTTGACACTTATATACACACTGCTGACCTGGCACATGAATTTGGTTATAATACAGAAGATTTGGTTACAATTGCAAAAATTGCATCAAAAGCAAAATTTGAATCAAAATATTTCAATGAACTTGCCGATTTATGTATGCTTCAAGCTGGTCCTGAAGTTACTATTTTTGCCGAATATTTATTAAGAATGAGTAATCCTAATGAATATTTTATAGAAAAAACAATCATGGAAAAAGCAATTGAAGTATTTAAAGATTATGCACATTTCAAATCAATGATTGAAGCAAAAGCTGCCAATAAAATCATCATAGATGGAATGTTAAAAGCACAATAAATCATGCTGGTTTGGATTTGTCCCGGCGTTCTGTCGTCCCGATAGCGTGAACGAAGGGAGTGAGAAAATATTTTTAAAGAACCTTGTTTTTTAGTTTTGTAACCTTAGTAGAATAAATGCAATGATGGTAATCTAACCTTATTACCTTATTGTCGGAAACAAGGTATTAAGGTTTATTTTTCACGTTGTTTCCGATTTCTACTAAGGTGTAAAACTTGAAGAAAAATAAGGTTATTCGGGTATTAATTTAAAAAAGCCCCTGCTCAAATGAACAGGGGCTTTTTTTTGAAATGTAAAATGTAAAATGATAAATCTGAAATGTAAAAGTTCCGCAACCCGAAACTTTAAACTTTACAAACTTTTAAACTTTACGCACTATTTCACCGGCTTCAGCCATTTATCCAGCCATGCAAAGAATGTCCTTTGCCACAGCACACTGTTTTGTGGTTTAAGAACAAAATGCGATTCTTCGGGGAAAAACAAAAACTCGGCTGGTATTCCCTGCATTTTTGCTGCATCAAAAGCTTCCATGCCCTGTGTGTAAGGAATGCGGAAATCATTGCCGCCTTCAACCACGAGGATTGGAGTATCCCATTTGCCAACGAAATTACTTGGCGAAAACTCATAGCTTTTAGGCTGTGGTTTCTTCCAGTAAGCGCCGCCCAGATCATGGTTGGCAAACCACATTTCTTCAGTCGAGCCATACCAGCTCGTGAAATCAAACATGCCGCAATGTGCAATGAATGCTTTGAAACGTTTGTTGTGATTTCCGGCAAGCCAGTACACCGAATAACCGCCATAGCTTGCGCCAATAGCTCCAAGATGATCTTTGTCAACATAAGGTTCTTTGGAAACGGAATCAATTGCCGACAAATAATCCTTCATGTTCTGGCCGCCATAATCCTGTGCAATCTGGTCGTTCCATTCCTGCCCGAAAGTTGGCAAACCGCGCCTGTTTGGGGCAACAATAATATAGTCATGGGCTGCCATCATCTGGAAATTCCACCTGTACGACCAGAATTGGCTGACGGCTTCCTGCGGTCCGCCTTCGCAATAAAGCAATGCGGGATATTTTTTTGTTTTGTCAAAGTTGGGCGGATAGATCACCCACACCAGCATTTTCTTGTTGTCGGTTGTGGTGATCCAGCGTTCTTCAACTTTTGCAAGTTTGATAGTGTCGAGTATGGATTTGTTCGTAAATGTCAATTGCGTTTCAACGTAATCATTTTTTACTTTTTCAACTTTGAAAATCTCGGTCGGCAGCGACATTGACATCTTGGTTCCGAGCAGTAATGTTGCCGGTTTTTTCGATTTCAAAGGTTTGTAAAGAGCGGTCGAAAGATCAGTGTAGTCGTGGGTTCCTTTTGTGATCTGTGTGATCACTTTTGTGGTGATATTAATTGAAAACAATTGGAAAGTTGCTTTGGTTCCGCTAATGAAATAAAGAATATTGTTGTCCACCGGGTCCCAGCGAAAATTTGTTGCGCTTTCTTCAAACTTTCCTGAAAGATCGGTGGCTTGTTTGGTTGTAAAATCATAGAGCATGATACGTTTCTTATCCGATTCGTAAGCGGCAGTTTTCATGCTTCCCCAAACAATCTTTTTCCCATCGTTCGAAAAAACGGGATCCTGGTCGTAGCCGGGCATTCCATCACTCAGATCGGTGGTTGTTTTTGTGCTGAGATTGTAAAGATAGATGTCGGAGTTGGTACTTTCAGCATCGGCTCTTCCATGCAGCTTTTTGCAGGTGTAGGCAATTGATTTGCCATCGGGGCTCCAGGTGATCTCCTCCATTCCTCCAAAAGGTGTCATGGGCGAATCAAATCTTTCACCCTTCATGATGTCGGTATAGGTGCCAACTTTGCCGGTTGTGGTGTCATAAGATGCAAAGCAAACATGGCTGTTTGTAAAGCTTGTCCACGAATCCCAATGCCTGTACATAAGATCGGTAAAAAGCATGGCGTTTGCTTTTGGCAGATCAGGGTACAAATCATTGACAGTGGTATCGAGTTTCACATCTTTGATAAAAAGAATGTTGTTCATGGCGGGTGAGTATTCAAACCCATTGATGCCATCCTCGATATTTGAGATCTGTTTTTTGCCGCTGCCATCCGGGTTCATTTCCCACAGTTGAGAAGTGCCGCTTTCAGAAGATAAGTAACCAATCTTTTTTCCGTCGGGTCTCCAAACCGCATTATTTAAACTGCCTTTGAAGTCCGTGATTTTGGTGGGCATTCCGCCTGCAACGGGAACTGTGTAAAGATTGCGGCTGCCTTTGTTTTCTTTAAGATCATAATAAGTGACTCCATAAAGAATGGTTTTCCCATTCGGTGAAACCTGCATTTCGCTAACCCTGCCAAATTTCCAAAGCAGCTCGGCAGTCATTCTGCCTTGCGAAAAAGCGCAGAGGGTAATTACTGAGAAGAACAATAAAACTGAGATTTTTTTCATGATATTTTTAAATTTAAAGTAATAAAAGGGAACAAAATTATAAAAGTTATTAAAACTAAAAGTGAGAATTTAGATTGTGAAAAATAAATTACTGTTGCGATTGAATTATTTGATCAGCTTATCAACTCTGTTCAGTCCGTCAATGGCTTTTCCATAATTAGAATGGAGAGAAAGCGCCTTCTTATAGTCGTCACGGGCATTCAAAACCGCACCCATCTTTTCATAGCTTAAACCACGGTTGAAATAAGCTTCAAAATAATTGGTGTCGCAGGCAATAGCATTGGTAAAATGCTTTACGGCCTGTGAATAGACGCCGAGATATGCAAGATGAATATAGCCCAGGTTGAAGTGAGCATATTTGTATTTTGGATTTATCCTGAGAATGGTGTCGTATTCTATGATCGCATTATCATATTGTCCGTTTTCCTGATAAAACATTGCAATGCCATAGCGGGCTTCAATGCTTTTGGCATTTTGTTTAATGGCATTGTTGAAATAATCAATTGCCATCGGATTTTTCTTTAGGGAGTACAAAAGGCCGAGTTGCATGTAGGCATTATAATATTCAGGATACTGGTCAACCGCAGTCTGGAAGCATACTACGGCTTTTGCAGTATCGCCCATGTATTTGTAGGTGGTGCCTTTCATAAAATATGCCTTGGCATTGATCTTGTCAATTTTTAATGCCTTATCAATATACTCCAGGGTTGTCTTATATTCATTCAGGTAGAAATTAAGTTCTGCGTATTTCAGATCTGCATCAGCATAATTTGGATCAAGCGCCATAGTTTTTTCAATGGATCGTTTGCAATTTTTTATTTTCCCCATTGCAAAATAAACATCCGATAGTGTCAGAAAATACGGGGCCTGTGTTGAGTCAATATTCAAAGCTGTGCGAATATCCGCTAGTGCATCATCAAGTTTTAAAGCATCTACAAGTAAAAGCGCTCTTTGATTATACAATTCGGCATTGCCGGGGTTGGCTTTGATCTTGGCATTCAATGCAGCGATTGCCGGTGAAATTGAATCAGAAACTACAGTTTTTTTTTCGTCGGTTTTTTTATTTCCACCGCAGGAAGTTAGGCCAATTCCAAGAAAAACAAGGGAAATTATTACTAGGAAATTTTTCATGATAAAAGTTTAAAAGAAAAAAAGAAGTCCCGGTAAAAGCCGGGACTTAAATTAGATTATTTGGCAGCAAGTGCTTCGCGAATTTTTTCTTCCAGTTCTGCAGCCAGTTCAGGATTGTCTAAGATCAGTTGTTTTACAGCATCTCTTCCCTGACCAAGTTTAGTTTCACCATAGCTGAACCATGAGCCACTTTTCTTGATAATGTTATTTTCAACTCCAATGTCAATGATCTCTCCGACCTTTGAAATACCTTCGCCAAATATGATATCAAATTCCGCCATTCTGAATGGTGGAGCAACTTTGTTCTTTACAACCTTCACTCTTACTCTGTTTCCTACAGCAGAATCTCCATCTTTCAACTGACTGGTTTTTCTGATGTCAAGTCTTACGGAAGAATAGAATTTCAGAGCATTTCCACCCGTTGTTGTTTCCGGATTTCCAAACATGACACCAATTTTTTCACGCAATTGATTGATGAAAATGCAGCAGCATCCGGTCTTACTGATGGTGGCAGTAAGCTTTCGCAATGCCTGCGACATAAGTCTTGCCTGTAATCCCATTTTCGAATCACCCATCTCACCTTCAATTTCACTTTTTGGAGTGAGTGCGGCTACAGAGTCAATAACTAAAATGTCAATAGCGCCTGAACGAATTAAATTTTCAGCAATTTCCAATGCTTGTTCACCATTGTCCGGTTGAGAGATCAGGAGGTTTGCAATATCCACACCAAGTTTCTGTGCGTAAAATCTGTCAAAAGCATGCTCTGCATCAATGAAGGCTGCAATACCACCGGCCTTCTGCGATTCAGCAATAGCG
>CAISZK010000146.1 GCA_903889915.1 uncultured Bacteroidota bacterium | reverse complement strand
CCCGGATATGTTTATATTGAAAGAAATGCAGGCAGTGATCAATCCAATGAACAAAGCTTTCAATAGGGTAAGAGAGATCAGCTTTCCGGGTTGTTTTCTTGCTTTAACTCTGATAAAAATTATAAGGAAAGTAAGAAGCAATATCAGCCATATTGCAAAATTTTCTGACAATCCTGTCGCTACTGCCATCACCAAAATTACCAGGGAATAGTCAATGATCTTTTTCTTTGGTTTAAGGATGATGGAAAGTCCAAGTATCCCGAAGATGCACGATTGCAAATGAACACAGGAGGCGATTACCCAATACCAGGTGTCGGTGATCTGAACAGTTGCAAAATAAAAAGATGCTATAAAAAGAAGACTGAAAGTTATCCTGTGTTTTTTTGACGGAAGTGATTGCAGAACCAGCTTAGAGACATTGGTGATAAGGTTGTACACTGCAAAAATAAAAACCAACATTGTAACCAGATGATACAGGAATATCATGTAATGCATGTTATGGAACGGCAAGTCCACACCAAAAAACAGATCAAAAATAATTACTGCAGGCCAGCGGAAAGTGTGGTTATGATATGAATTTACGATCGAGCCAAGCCATCCATTATTTCTGAAAAGTTGAAGAAACTCATAATCATCAGTGGCGAAGCGGTTGTTGAAAGCCAGGAACAAATAAAAAACAAGAAATAGCGCCGCTGTCGCTGACAGCAATATGAATTCTATCCTGTGAAAAATGTTGTTTTTATTTTCCATTCAAAAAGCTATACTAAGTTTAATGTTCAATGTTTAACGTTCAAAGTTGTTGGTGCATGGTTGCATGTTTCTATCATTTTCTAACTTCTTAATCAAAACTCCTCCTTCTTATTCGTAAACATCCTGTAATAATTATCTGATGATTTTACTTTAAAATTCAGACCGAGCGCTTTCATAAAATTGATATTTATAAAATGATCGGGGTCGTCAGTAATATCTCCGTTTGGCAACATTCCGGAATCAGGCAATCCCTTTACTTCTATAGTATCTGTAGGTTTGACATGCTTTAAACTTTCGAGGTAAAGGCAACGATTGTCATAACATTCTGCATAATAATGAGTGATCCTGCATTGACGTACAGTATAAAATGACAGTACAGATAAACTTGCTGTTGATGCTATGAGCATAATGATGAAAGCTGATCTGGTAGGCAACTTCAGTCCTATGAAAAAAAACAACCAACAAATTATTGCAGCCACAACCAGACTTACAGCTGCCATTGCCCTTTCGGGTCCTATTGCATTAAATGCAAAATAAAGAGGAAGGATGACCAGCAAACCAACAGTAACAAGACAAAGCACCATGCCAGCGATCATTTTAATAGTGGAAATTTTAAACTTTTCATTTTTCAGTCGGAAACCTTCAATCTTTGTTATCATACCTGCAAATATCCATAAAGATGAAAGAAGAAGAAAAGTGAGGTTTTTTTTCTCAACAAAAATATTTGTTATGAAATTCCATAGTTCGCCCAATTTATCAGGGTTTGCATGAGGCATCAATGTCCGGCTTTCATGCAGTCGTGCGAATATTCCTGGCCCGGAAACATTCACAATAAATGAAAGCAGCATACTGACAGTTGCTATTGTTATCCCTTTAAATATTGACTTGCGACTTTCACCATAATGTTGTTTTTTATTCAATCGCAGATAGAATAAAACCTCTGCAAATACAAGCAATAAAAAGAAGGTATAATTTTCGGCGGCACCTCCTACATATAAAAAGGAAGCAATGATCACTGCATAATCCAGGGTTCGTTTTTTTATTTTAATAATAAAGGCGAGCCCAAGTAAGCTGAATACGATGTTCAGCATGTGTATCAAACCTGAAAGTACCCAAAACCATGACTCGGCAATCTGAATGGTTGAAAAATAAAAAGAAGCTGCAAAAAGTATTGAAAACAACAACCGATAAAAAAGGGGAGGGGTGCTCTGTAAAATAATCCTGCAGCTATTGGTGAGCAATAGAAACACTGAATATACCAGCAGAGCCATTGATGAAATGTGAAAAAAGAAAATGATCAGGTGGTCTCTGAAAAATGAATTGCTCAGGAAAAATAATGAATTAAAAACAAGCAATGCCGACCATCTGATGGTTTGGTGAGTGTAGTAATAGCTGAAAGATTTGAGCCAGCCCTGATTTCGGATGATGTCATAATACTGATAGTCATCGCTGAGAAAGCGGTTGTGAAATGAAAGCACAGTGAACAATAACAGAAAAACAATGCCCACCGAAAACAATAAAATCTTAAGTAGTTTTAAATGGGTTGATTGTTTTTGAATATTGGACAACATCATAATACCTGCTTTTACAACTCAATTGTTAGCCCATCATACGCCAGCCGGATATTTGCTGGCAATTCTTTTTCAACTTCATCATGCAACCCGAGCTGATGACTGATGTGTGTGATGTATCCTCTTTCCGGGTTGAGCATTTTCAAAATTTCCAATGCCTTTTCCAGCGTGTAATGGGAGATATGTTGTTTTCGCCTAAGTGCATTTATGACGATCACCTTCGATCCTTTTACTTTTTCAAGTTCTTCGTATGAGATAAAATTAGCATCCGTGATGTAAGTAAAATCCTTTATCCTGTATGCAAACACAGGCATCAGATGATGCATCACCTGTATGGGGATGATCTCATCGCCATTGATCCGGAAAGGAGAATTTGTAACTTCATGCAGGATGATCTCAGGCACTCCCGGATATTTATCATCAGCGAAAGCGTAATAGAAATCAGACCTGATCAGGTCGTGAACTTTTTTCCCTGCATACACATCAACCGGCTTTTTCTGAAAATAATTAAAGGCACGCACATCGTCAAGCCCTCCTGTATGGTCTCTGTGACCGTGGGTGATCAGTATTGCATCTATTCGTTTTACATTTGCTGTCAGCATCTGTTGCCTGAAATCGGGACCGGCATCAACCACGAAAATATTTCTTTCGGTTTCAATGAGAGCAGAAGAACGCAGCCGCTTGTCCTTAAAATTATTTGATTGACAAACGCTACAAGTGCAAGTTATTACAGGCACACCCTGCGAAGTTCCGGTTCCTAGAAATGTTATTCTCAAAATATTTTTAATTTTGTGTAAAATTACCACTTTCAAATGAACCTCCAAAATTTAAGTAAGAAAGAAGGCGTAAGAGATTGGGTATAAGGAAATAAGGAATTAAAAAGGGTGTGGTGAGAGGAAACAACATTTACCCCGTAGGATATTTATCCAACGGGGTGAACATTAAACTTTAAACTTTAAACAAAACTATATAAAATGACAAAAATTTTCAGAAGCATAAAAGCAGAAACAATAAACGACAATCCGTTTAAATTAATGGAAACCGACTGGACATTGGTTACAGCCGGAACAATGGAATCATTGAATACAATGACGGCTGCATGGGGTGGTATGGGTGTTCTGTGGCACAGGAAAGTTGCCTTTATTTATGTCAGACCAACAAGACACACTTTTCAATTCATGGAGAAATCGGATCGTTTTACTTTGACTTTCTTTGCTGAAGAACACAGGGAAATATTGAATTTTTGCGGCAAGAAATCAGGACGTAATACTAATAAAATAAAAGAAACCGGATTGATACCGGTGTTATCGGAAAATGGTGGGATCTATTTCGAGCAGGCACGACTGGTGCTGGATTGCAGGAAAATTTATTTTCAGGATGTGGCGCCTGCCAATTTTTTAGATGCAAGAATTCACACCGAGTATCCGCTGAAAGATTATCACCGCTTGTACATTGGCGAAATTGTTAATTGTCTCGTGGCAGATTGATTTTTTTAGTGCGTGTTTTTAAAATTACTACTTTTACTAACTTTCCGGAATTAGTAAGTCAAAAATAATAAACGTGAATTTTATTGAAAATATAAGGCAGTCAATAGGGAGTTTCTTCTTTCGCAGAGACCTCGCCAAAGTGAGCCGTACAAAGCAACTGGTGAATATGAAAGACATAAAAACCATCGGCATTGTGTACGACGCTTCCGAAGAGGAAACCTATGCCATCGTCAGCAATTTTGTGCGCACTTTTCAGGAAGATCAAAAAATTGTGAGGACGCTCGGATTCGTTAATTTCAGAAGTCTGCCGCATTATTGTTTTCCCAAGCTGTCGTATGATTATTTCACAAAACGTGATCTGAACATTTACTATAAACCTGTAAACGCAAAGGTGAATGAATTTGTCAAAGAAGAATTTGATGTGGTGATTGACCTGTGCATGAAGGATTGCTTTCCCATCAGGTATGTCGCCGGATTATCCATTGCGAAACTGAAGATCGGGTTGTATGGTGAGAAATATTCCGGCATCTATGATTTCATGCTGAATGTTGACAACACTATTAGCCTGACAGATTTTATCAAAGAAATTACTCACTACCTTAACATCATAAATAAAGAATAATATGCCCAATAAATTTAAAGGTGTAGGCACTGCCATTGTCACTCCTTTCCATAAGGACGGAGCCATAGATTTCAAATCTTTTCAGAAGCTCATAGAGTTTCAGATAAAGGGAAACATCAACTACATTGTTGCTCTCGGAACAACCGGCGAATCCGTCACACTCACCAAAGATGAAAAGGTTGCAGTCATAAATTTTGTTGTTGAATCTGTTGCCGGCCGTGTACCTGTTGTGATGGGTCTTGGCGGGAACAACACAAGGGAGGTGATAAACAACATCAAGAACACCGATTTCGAAGGCATTGATGCCATTCTTTCTGTATCCCCTTACTATAATAAACCACAACAAAGAGGGCTTTTTCTGCATTACAAAGCTATTGCCGATGTAAGCCCCGTACCGGTGATTGTTTATAATGTACCGGGAAGAACAGGCGCCAATATAACAGCAGAAACCACACTAAAAATGGCAAATGGAATTGAAAATATTATTGGCATCAAAGAAGCATCCGGCAACATCTGTCAGTGCATGCAAATACTAAAAAGCCGTCCCAAAGATTTTCTTGTGATCTCGGGTGACGATGCGCTCACACTGCCGCTCATGTCGCTGGGCGCTGACGGTGTGATATCAGTTATTGCAAATGCATTCCCTGCCGAATTCTCCGAAATGGTTCAGCATTGCCTGAGAGGAAATTTCAGGAAGGCACAGGAAAACCATTATAAACTTGTTGACATCATTGACGCCATATTTGCCGAAGGAAGCCCCGGTGGCATCAAAGCCATTCTTGAAATGAAAAAACTTTGTTCAAATAATTTCAGGTTGCCGGTGGTGGGAGTTTCAAAACCACACTACAATCATCTTGGGACTTTGATTGAAGAATTCGGAAATTTCAATTAGAAAAGGTCATTTCAAAGAGGCGGCAGCATGGTTTTTTCGCCATGATTGCGCATGTTTCAAACAATGATAGCGCGCGTTTCAAACGCGTGATACAATAATAACAACGCAGAATGCTAAATGAAAATGTTCGATTTTGCTTTGAAAATATTCACACGCACTAGTCGGGAGACAGAGCGAGAACTTATTGACGAGTGCGAACAGAGTTTGAAACACTCCAAATGCCGTTCTGATTCAGAAGCATCGGAATCAGAACGGCATTTTTTTTATGCCCTGACCAAATCCATACTTTCAATTAATAAATCAAGGGAGATTTCCTTCCACTTTGCAAGATGATACATTTACTGTACCACGACAACCAGTTACTGTACCACGTGGTATAGTTAGTGTACCACGACAACCAGTCACTGTACCATGTGGTACAGTTAGTGTACCACGTCAACCAGTCACTGTACCATGTGGTACAGTTAGTGTACCACGTCAACCAGTCACTGTACCATGTGGTACAGTTAGTGT
>CAISZK010000145.1 GCA_903889915.1 uncultured Bacteroidota bacterium | reverse complement strand
TTGGTGATTACGGTATTTTGAAACAGTGGCATGAATAATTAATTCTTTCAAGAGAAATTTCATACAAAGATATTTATTTTTGAATTGCAAAGGAATTTGAAGATTATTTTTATTGAAGAAAAATTTAAAAGTTTGAAGCGTTTGAAAAGTTTGAAGTGTTTGAAGTGTTTATAGGGTTTGAAATGTTTGGAGGGTAATTTCAGATCTTTGAATTTCATCCTTCACCAACCTCTTTGTTTAACCTTTTATTAACTTGACCCTTCCTTTATATAATTGTACCTTTGCAAAAATTACAAAATAACAAGACTATGAACAATACAGTATTCAAATTCGATACTCCCAAAAACGAAAAGATATATGATTTTTCGACCACCTGCGAGTCGCGGGCAAAGGCGCTGAGTGAAATTGCCAAGCTTTCGGAAACTGAAATAGAGATCCCCCTTATCATTGATGGCAAAGAAATACGTACAGGCAAAACCGCCAAAGTGGTGATGCCCCACAACCACGGGCATGTGCTGGCAACCTTTCACGAGGCTACAGAAAAGGAAGTGATGATGGCTATTGATGCCGCCAACCGTGCAAAAAAGAAATGGATGGAGCTGTCGTGGGTTGAAAGAGCCTCCATCACCCTGAAAGCCGCGGACCTGATCTCTCTTAAATACCGTTTCCTGATTGATGCGGCGACCATGCTGGGTCAGGGCAAGAGTGTTTACCAGGCAGAGATTGATGCAGCCTGCGAAGTGATAGACTACCTGCGTTACAATGCTTACTTTGCTTCGGAGATCTATGCCAATCAGCCCAAGTCGGGCTTCGATCAGTTGAACCGCATGGAATACCGCCCTCTTGAAGGGTTTGTGCTTGCCATCAGTCCGTTTAATTTTACTGCCATCGCATCGAACCTGAATATGTCGGTTGTGCTGATGGGGAACACGACGGTGTGGAAACCCGCATCCACAGCGCTTTTGTCGAATTATTACCTGATGAAGATTTTCCAGGAAGCAGGACTGCCCGATGGCGTTATTAACTTTGTGCCGGGCAACGGTCCGATGATAGGCAATATTGCTTTGCAACACCACGATTTTGGAGGAATTCATTTTACAGGATCGAATAAAACCTTCAATTCTATCTGGAGAAACATCGGTCAGAACCTTGAGAAATATAAATCGTATCCGCGCATAGTGGGCGAAACGGGAGGTAAGGATTTTATCTTCGTGCACAATTCTTCCAATCCGCAGGAGGTGGCTACAGCCATTGTCCGTGGCGCTTTTGAGTACCAGGGGCAGAAATGTTCGGCGGCTTCGAGGGCTTATATTCCAAAGTCGTTGTGGAAAGAAACCAAAGAAAGGGTGGTTGCAATGACAGAAGAAATAAAGGTTGGCGATGTGAGGGATTTTTCAAACTTCATGAATGCCGTGATTGATGAGGCTTCGTTTGACAACATCATGGGTTATTTTGAAAGGGTGAAAAAATCGAATGATGCAGAGATACTCACAGGCGGCACCGGCGACAAAACGGAAGGATATTTTGTGAGACCAACAATAATTCAAACGACAGATCCGAAATTCTTCACCATGCAGGAAGAGATATTCGGACCTGTGATGACCATTTATGTGTATGAGGATAAGGATTACGAACAGACACTTCAATCCTGTGATGAAACATCGCCCTACGCATTGACAGGGGCTATATTTTCGCAGGACCGTTATGCCTATATGACGGCGTGCCGCATTCTGCGCTATGCTGCAGGAAACTTTTACATCAACGATAAACCTACGGGAGCGATGGTGGGGTTGCAGCCGTTTGGGGGTTCGAGGGGTTCGGGAACGAATGATAAAGCGGGTGGTCCGTTGAATTTGTTGAGATGGACAAGCCCGAGGACGATCAAGGAGACGTTTGTTCCTGCTACGGATTATAAGTATCCGTACATGAAATAAGGGGGGATTTATTTGTTTAAGGTTATTGTACCGGTTTATTTATTTTGCAGCACTTAGCAAAATTAAAAAGAACCTTATTTTTTTCTTCTTTTTCACCTTAATAGAAAAGATAGACATGTGATTTTCGACCTTATTACCTTATGCTCCCCACAATAAGGTAATAAGGTTAAAATTCTTGATTATCATATTTCTACTAAGGTTAACCCCGTTGGATTGAAAGCATCCCACGGGGTTAAAAAATAAAAAAATAAGGTTTTTTTCGAAATCAATTATCTTGATTTATAGCTGAAAACTTACCGCTTTTACACACTGGTATTATTGCGGATATTCAATTTGTATTTTAGCCTTTTCACTAAAGGATATTACAAAATATTTTTATCCAATCAGCAAACCTTCGATCCTCACTTTGTAGCTGCCATCTTTTAATTTGGTTACTGCATTTACCAAACCGCTGTGTCTCCATTGAAGCATGCAGCGGCGGGGCAGGAACCAATAGCGCATGCCGATCTTTATTTCTGTTTTCGATTCTTTGATGATGCCTTCATAAGCCTGGGATACGTAGAAGCCAATGTCAACAAAACCTTCATTGCGGGGACGAAGAGGACCTGTGACATTCCAGTATATAACCCCGTTTCGTGCATCAACAGAAGAAACCACTCCACAATGTGTGATGGGGCAACCACACGACATTCCCATAGGGCGGCCAATCATCACATCACCTTTTTTCACACCCAGTTCTTTTACGAGGGCAGGATTGTAAGGCAAAATAGTTTCTTTGGGACCGGGCTCATTGGGAAAACAATCTAAAATGAAATCGAATTCTCTACTCAAATTATCTTTCCAGCCAAGTTTGTCGCCCATGCCAGCGCTTTCTTTGGCACAGATAAAGCAGTCTGTTGAGTTGGTTTTATTCTCTACCTTTTCGGCAATATGAATACATTTTTTCAGTTCATCTTCGCCTTTGTCAACCATTATTGCGAAATCTTCGCAGGTTTTATATCCGCATGCTCCGCAATCTAATTTTGGC
>CAISZK010000144.1 GCA_903889915.1 uncultured Bacteroidota bacterium | reverse complement strand
TGCAACCGTTTGGTGGTTCGAGGGGATCTGGAACCAATGATAAAGCGGGTGGTCCGTTGAATTTGTTGAGATGGACAAGCCCGAGGACGATCAAGGAGACGTTTGTGCCGGCAACGGATTATAGGTATCCGTACATGAAATAAGTTTTGGAGATAGAGTTAAAGTGCCGTGGATAATGTCGTACCTACGGCACTTTAGCTAGCTTGGTATTAAATTTTTTACCAAGATGTCGTCCTTACAGGATTTTCCTTAAGAAAATAGAACTATTAGGATTGTATTTTAGCCTTTATAGAGAAGGATTTTACAAAATATTTTTATCCAATCAGCAAACCTTCAATCCTGACTTTGTAGCTGCCGTCTTTTAATTTTGTTACAGCATTTACCAAACCGCTGTGTCTCCACTGAAGCATGCAACGGCGGGGCAGGAACCAATAGCGCATGCCGATCTTTATTTCTGTTTTCGATTCTTTGATGATGCCTTCATAAGCCTGGGATACGTAGAAGCCAATGTCAACGAAACCTTCATTGCGGGGACGAAGAGGACCTGTGACATTCCAGTATATAACTCCGTTTCGTGCATCAACAGAAGAAACCACGCCACAATGTGTGATGGGGCAACCACACGACATTCCCATAGGGCGACCTATCAGCACATCTCCTTTTTTCACACCCAGTTCCTTTACCAGAGCAGGATTGTAAGGTAAAATAGTTTCTTTGGGGCCAGGCTCATTGGGAAAACAATCTAAAATGAAATCGAATTCTCTATTCAAATTGTCTTTCCATCCGACTTTGTCACCCATGCCTGCGCTTTCTTTGGCACAGATAAAGCAGTCTGTTGAGTTTGTTTTGTTCTCTACCTTTTCGGCAATATGAATACATTTTTTCAGTTCATCTTCGCCTTTGTCAACCATTATTGCGAAATCTTCGCAGGTTTTATATCCGCATGCTCCGCAATCTAATTTGGGTAGCAATTCCATTGTTTTTGCTAGTGTTTCCATTATTTATGTTTTTGAAAAAATTGAACTTAATTTATTTATTTCCTGTAAAATTGTTTTTAGAAAATGGTCAATGTCATCTTCTGTATTAAATCTTCCGAGGCTCACTCTTATTGCGCCTCTTGCTTCAAAGGGATCTTTGCCCATTGCCTGCAGCACATGCGAAGCGCTTTTTGAAGTGTCGTTATTTGAACATGCTGAACCGGCAGAAACAGCAATACCATTTTCATCCAATAAAAGCAGAAGCCTTATGGTTTCGCCTTCCAATCCATGAACGGCGAAATTCAAATTGTTCGGTAATCTGTGGGTCATGCTGCCATTGATGTAAAAATCTTCAAACTTGTTTTGTAATCCTTCAACAAGTTTATTTCTGAGATGAGTAATTCGCCCAATTTCGGTACCCATTTCATTCATGCATAATTCAGCTGCCTTCGCAAATCCTGCAATGCCTGCAATATTTTCAGTTGTGGAACGCAGACCAAACTCCTGTCCTCCGCCATGAAGCAAAGGAGTTATGTTCACCCCTTTTTTCACATACAAACAACCTACGCCTTTAGGTCCATAGATCTTATGAGCATTCAACGACATTAAAGAGATGTTTTGAGAAACCACATCAACGGGGATCTTTCCAAAGGACTGACAGGCATCCGTATGAAAATACACATTCCTTTCCCTGCACAAAC
Source organism: uncultured Bacteroidota bacterium (assembly GCA_903889915.1). GTDB lineage: Bacteria > Bacteroidota > Bacteroidia > Bacteroidales > CG2-30-32-10 > CAISZK01. The sequence goes on along the minus strand of CAISZK010000144.1, from coordinate 12,783 downwards.
GCCCGATTTCTTCTATCGGTTGAATAGCGCCAATTTCATTGTTGGCATGCATCACAGACACAAGCGTTGTCCTGGCGTTAATGAAGCGTTTTAATTTTTCCATGTCCACCAGACCATCGCTATCCACGGGTACATAAGAAATATAAAAGCCTTGTGTTTCCAGCCATTTGCATGTGTTCAGGATGCAATCGTGTTCAATGGCAGAAACAATGATGTGGTTTCCCTTGCTCCTGTTTGCAAATGCAATCCCTTTCAATGCAAAGTTATTTGCTTCTGTGCCGCCTGATGTAAAAATGATCTCATCACTCTGAGCATTGATAAAGCCTGCAAGCTGAGAACGGAAATTATCCAGGGACTCCTTTACCGTGGTTCCGAAAGAATGCAGGCTTGAAGCATTGCCGAAATAATCTGATAAATAAGGCAGCATTGCTTCGAGCACCCTGCTGTCTATTGGGGTTGTGGAAGCATTGTCCAGGTAAATCTTTTTTGTATTACTCGCCAACATAGAACAGATCGTTTTCCATTGTACGAAGCACTCCAAAATGATTTTTAGCTCCTATTTCTTTTTTGCCAACACAGATGGTGCAGGTTCCTACTGGTGGATTTCCCTTCAGGAACATAGGCTTTTCAATATCTTTCGATTTTAAAATATCCCTTACGATTGGGTCAATACCTATACCATACAAAGCATTGCTTTCAACAACGGTGATACCTTTGGCTGATTCAAGTATCCTGTATCTGAAAACTTCACGTTCAGCCTGCGAAACCAGGTCAATTTTAGTGATGACACTGATATCGGCAAGTGTCAGCATAGGTCCTATTTTTCTTGGCAGGTTCATTCCGCTTGTTGCTTCAAGAACAACTACACCCAATGAATTTTCAACATAAGGCGAACATCTCAGGCAAAGACCTGCAGTTTCAACAAACAGAAATTCGGCTCCTTCGTTTTCTGCCCACTCAACTACTTCGTCCAACACAACCACATTGCAATGATCTGGGCAAAGCTCACCTGAATAAATCTTCTTTGTGGGGATGCCAAATTCTTTTCTTAACTGTTCGTCTTCATCTGCGTAAAGCACATCAATTTTCAGGTATGCCGGTTTCAAACCCTTTTTAAGTATCCTGCGAATAACCTGTTTGATCACTGTTGTTTTTCCACATGTTGGTGGTCCTGCAAAAATTATTAATTTCATACTTTCCTCCTTTTTAAATATATTTGATAACTACCTGCGAGGTCTTTTATTTGTTCACTGAAAACTGCATCAGTAATTTCTTCACCTGCCCTGATACGTTTCCTGAATTCAAGCATCACATCATCAATTTTCTTTAAGCCGATGGCTGCCATTTTTTCTTCGGCATTGGTGGTGATCATTTTCTGCATTGCACCATGGCTCATGATAATCCTGAAATCGGATAACAATGCTATTCTTGGATCGTGGGTGACAAAGACAAATATTTTCTCGTATTTCTTTAAAAGTTTCAATGCTTTTGTTCTGTGAATTCCTGCATTTTCAATTTCATCCAGAAGGATAATCGGGGAGTGCCCGATGATGACTGCATCCGCGATCAATAACGACCTTGTTTGTCCTCCGGAAAGCTCAGTCATTGCTGTTTCCCTGATGATTGCTTCGCCTGTCAATTGGTTTGCAAAATCCAGTGTTTCTTCAATCATCGTTTCAATATTTTCAGAGCCTCTTATCTTGGCATGAATTTGCAGGAACTCTCCAACAGGAAGATCAGACAGAAAATTTGTGTGCTGCGAAATAAGCGCTATCGGGTGTTTTGACGGATCGAATGAAAAGTCATCAGGAATAGGCTCGTCATTTATTAATATTGTCCTTTCTGAAGGCGTGTTCTTATTAGCGAAGAGTTCGATGTCGTTGATCAGGGTAGTTTTTCCACATCCAGTGGGTCCGACAATACTGATAATGTCTCCCATATTCAAATCAAACCTTTCAACTTTTTCAGGCTGTCCATCCTTGCCAATGCCACCAATAATGGTGATTTTTTTGATTTCCATAATACTGTTTTTTTATTTATACTTATTGTCTATCGTTTAAGTAGGCAAAAGTAAAAATTGTTTATCTTTGCAGTCCCGAAAGGAGTATGCAATGCGGCATGAAAAAACATGAAATATTTCATATCGCTGCTGTTACGACAAATATTTTATTCAATGCAAGAAACTAAAAAAGAGTCCTGGTTTAATTGTGATGTCTGTATATTCAAGCAAACGATCTGTCATTTTATCACTGATGAAGAATTCGAAAGTTTGTTTGAAGCAACACAACAATTGAAATTCAAAAGGAATGAGTACATCATGAAGCAAGGTGCGAAATCCGACTACATTGTTTATCTTTCAAAAGGGCGGGTGAAAATGAATTCAGAGACAGACTCGGGTAAAAATATTATTCTGACAATTACAAATGCACCAATATTGCTGGGTGGTGCAATCATGCTGAACGATAGCATAAATATTTTTTCAATAATCGCTATTGAAGATTGCGATGTTTGTTTGATCAATATTGATATTCTGAAGTCTTTTATCATCAAGAATGGCGAACTATCATTGAAATTGCTGGAATTTTTATCCGGTATGTTCAAAGACTCTATTTACAATTTTATCAGTCTTGCCCATAAGCAGGTCAATGGCAGGATCGCTGATATTTTAATTTATTTGTCAAAAACAATTTACCACAGCAATAATTTTACACTGACAATTACACGTAAGGAGATAGCGGAGTTTGCAGGATGCTCGCAGGAAAATGTCATTCATACGCTGACAAGATTTCATAAAGATGAAATAATAAGATCGGAAGGAAAAAGTATTGAAATACTGGATATGGACAAGCTTATTAAAATAAGTAAAATCGGCTAACAAAAAATTAATGTATTTCCTTGCCGGAGTCTTTGGTATTATTAAGTTTTCATTGCTTTCATGATTTGAAAATTTCTTACTTTCTACAGGATAAACAACTTTCAAATTTGTAGAATCTGCAATTCTTTCTACTTTTGTCAACTGCATTGAATATGAAAAATTACAGGGAAATTCTCAAAACAAAATGTATAGGTATTGCCGGTTGTAGCATATTAGTTCAGAATTGTTCATTAGCCTATTTGCTCAAAATATGTAATTTTGTTCTTTAATAATTTACCAATGATCAACATTGTAAAGCAAATTAAATATTGGCAAGATAGCGCTGAAAGCAATATCGAAACAGCAGCTATACTGATAAAGTCTGGGAAATACACCGAAGGAATGTTTTTTTGTCATTTATCAATCGAAAAAATCTTAAAAGCTTTGATTGTAAAACAAACTGAAAATATTCCCCCCAAGTCACATGATTTATTCAATCTTGCGGAAATTGCCAAAATTGGAATAACAGAAGAGCAATCCGATTTTATGCAAATTCTTATGAAATATCAGATCGAAGGTCGTTATCCGGAATATTATCCCAAAGCTCCTGCGCATGATAAAATAAATGATTATCTTTACCAGACAAAAAATGTGTTACAATGCTTCAACAAGATGCTATAAATATTGTTCGCCAGTACGTTTTAAATCTTAATAACGCAGGTATTGAAATTTACAAGGCATATTTATTCGGAAGCTATGCCCGCAATGAAGGTACAGAGAACAGCGATATTGACGTACTTCTGGTTTCAGATGCATTTGACACAGATGATGACGTGATTTTATCCAAGCCCTGGTCGCCAAAGTATAGGAAAGACTATCGTATTGAACCCATCGCAATGGGCCGTAAACGTTTTCAAAAAAAAGATAGCTCTCTCATTGTTGAGGTAGTTCGGAAAGAAGGTTTAGAGATTAATTAATTCAACCTTTATTGTCTTTCATGTTATCCGATAAACACGTTTTTTTGATTTTAAACTTCGTTATTACCTGTCCATTTTTTAGGAAATTGATAATTATTCATTCTCATAAAAAAAATCTAAAGGATATAGCAACCGCTATTCTTTGTACTTTTGTCAATTGTTGTGAATATGAAAAATTTCAAGGAAATTCTTAAAGTAAAATGCATTGGTATTGCCGGCTGTGGCGGTTTAGGCTCTAACTGTGCTGCCTCGTTGGCCCGTGTTGGGATTGGAAAACTCATCATTGCCGATTTTGACGTGATAGTTGAAAGCAATCTGAACAGACAATATTTTTTCTATGATCAAATTGGTCAAAAAAAATCCTACGCTTTAAGAGATAATCTTTCTCGCATCAACCCTGCGGTTGTTGTGGAAGCTCATGATATTAAACTAAGGCCAAGTGACATATTGAATATTTTCAAAGATTGTGATGTGATTGTGGAAGCTTTTGATCTTGCTGAAATGAAACAAATGATCATTGAAACGGTGCTTTCAGATATGCCTGAGAAACCAATAGTTTCAGGTGTCGGACTTGCAGGTTGGGGTGACTCAAATTCTATACATGTAAAGCAGGTTGGGAACCTCTTTATTTGTGGAGATGCATTGAAAGAGGTGTCGGACGAAATGCCTCCACTTGCACCAAGAGTTTGCATCGTTGCAAATATGGAAGCGAATGTGGTGATGGAAATATTGCTTGATAAAAATAATTAACTTTGCACCCGCAAATTTTACCTGAATAACAAATGCAACATTGCATTCAGAGAGGGGAGAGGGAACAATGAAAATAATTCTGAATAACAATCCTGATGAGCTATCTTTCACCGAAATGACGGTGCAGGAACTATTAACTGTAAAGAAGTTTTCTTTCAGGATGCTCATCATAAAGATCAATGATAAACTTGTAAAGAGGGATGATTACGATACCTCGGTCATTCATGACGGTGATAAGGTGGATGTGATCCATCTGATCAGTGGCGGTTGATTGTATGGTCAATTGTCATTAGTCAATTGTCAATAGTCAATGGTCAATGGTCAATGGTCACAAGAGGCAATGATCTTTGGAGAACAACAAACTACAAACTACAAACTACAAACAACAAACATTATGTTCAAAGTTAACGAGTATTTCGAAGGCAGGGTAAAATCAATAGCTTTCACAACTGCTGAAGGTCCTGCAACAATTGGAGTGATGGCTCCCGGAGAATATGAATTTGGCACATCAACTGTAGAATACATGACCGTGACTTCAGGGAAACTCAATGTGCGACTTCCCGGAAGCAATGAGTGGAAAGAGTTTAAGCAATCAGAGACATTTATTGTTGAAAAGGATAAGAAATTCCAGCTTGTTGTGAAGGAAGAATCTTCCTATCTTTGTTTGTATAAGTAGGGTCAATGGTCATTTGTCAATAGACAATGGTCAAAAAAAATGGTTTAGAAATTGACTTATGACTATTGACTAATGACTAGAGAAGTTGGCTTGCCTATTCGTTGTTGCCTGATTCAGACTGTGTGAATTTCCTTGATTTGATAAAGGAGATAAATAAATTAAATGAGCCGAAGATCAGGGAAAATCCAATAGCAATATAAAAAATTGAAAGCCACAAACGGTCGGCAAGCCCATATCTGCGTAAGCAAAGCCCGAGAAAGATCAATATTGCCAACACGAAAAATCCCCTCAAATATTTCAGGATAAAAATTCCTGATTTTTTTGACTTCAAACTCAGAATACGTTTGGCATATTTGCTCGACAGGTTATAGAAAATGACCAGGAATAGCAAAATACTTGCTGCCAAGCCAAGACCAGCGTGAAACAGAATATGATGGGAAAATTCAAGGATGTAAATGAGACCGCGTTGATTTAATAATACACCTGCTATAAACCAAACAATACTCGCAATTATCAATAATCCGCTTTTCGAAACGCTTGGTTTATATGATGATATTGTCCTTTCCATTAGCCGAAGAAAATCACATTTTGTCTAATTCACACTATATGCAAAGATACGAAAAGAATTGAGGGTTTTCTCCTGCAAAAGGATTTTTTTTAATAAAAGTTTTCAACAATTTATACTGATAAATTGTGTATCTTTTAAAACATTTTAAAAATCAGAAGTTGAGGTCAACTTATAATTTCCTTAAAGCAATGCTTGCCGGCTTAAAATTATCAGAAAAATTTATTCTGGTGCTTGATCAGAAAGTAATATTAACACTGTAGGCTGAATCATTCCTTAATTTGATAAATTTTGAGACATTGTTTATGCCAATATCAAAAGGCATATTCTCTTCAGTTGCCTGCTCCAGTTGTATTCGCAAAGGAAGCATGAACACTTCACCCAGATTATCAATTTTTGTGTCTTTCAGTATCAGTTCAACCTTGTTTTTTTCTTTAATTTCGTTGATGTTTGAAATGTCATTCAGCAATTTTGTTTTTAGAATCCCATCAAACATCAATTCATCTTTCTGGATAAACTTCCCGGACTTATTGCTGATGTAAGTTTCAAGCCAGAAATGCTTGATGTTCCAATCCGATCTGTTGGTGATATTAAATTTTATGTGCACATTACCGTTCAGATTGTACAGATCAATAATTCCAATGTCGAAGAATGTCATTGTATCATTTCCATGGCCATAAAAATTATCACCACGGTTGTTGGGATGGTTAAAATAATTATTAGCGGCATTTATTGAATCCTGCTTTGCCTGGTTGATGGCATTCAATGAATCCTGCCCTCTCTGGTCGAGATTTGATTGATTATTCAGGTCTGGCGTTTCTTTTTTCATATCAACCAGCCACCGGCCTTTTATCTTCACCAGATTTATTTTTTTTGGATCTCCGTTTTCTCTGTATTCAAAAGTTGCCTTGTCTCCATCAATATTGCAATAAATATCCTCTATTTTAGGAATTGGTTTATGTTCATTATCCATTTTGGATATTGACTCAAGCATATCAATCATTGAAGCTGATTCAGTAGTGCAGAGTTTTTTGGCTTTCGAATAATTTTTATTGTTTATATCATCAAGATATTCTTTTGCAATTTTGCTTACAGCTTTTTTATCGTTAACTTTACAAGCATTAAATGCAAATACCACCATGATAATAATGGCAAAAAGTTTTAAATTTTTCATAATGCAAATTTAGGTTTCATATTGATTTTACTGAACGTTCATGACTTTATTTGTTTAACAATGATCATTTCAGTTGAGCTTTTGATGACAAAATGCGAAGTGTAAAAATAGTCTTTTTTTACAAATCATGAAGTTGAATTGTGAAATTACTTCACTCATTCTGCTGATTTTTTAATAATTTTGTGCAATAAGTAAAAAATAGCATAACCATGAACGAGGAATTAATTAAAAAGGAATTGCAGTCAAAAGTGAATGATAAGGATGGAAAACTAACCATACCCTGTGCTACGACAATGGAAATTGCAGAAAAATTTTCTGTAACTCCTATCGAGGTGGGACAGATCTGCAATAAAATGGGAATAAAAATAGTGAATTGTCAACTTGGTTGTTTTTAATTGACAAGTATAAGTTAGGGGGAAGAAGTTCATAAAGACAGAAGAAAGTTGATGAAAAAAGAAAATTGAAAAAACCTTCTCCTTATACACTGTACTTTATTTTCCTTTGACCAATGTTCTGAAAATTACACCTGATATCCTCACAGAAATGAAAACAAAACTTGACGAACTTAACGCAAGATACAAGCTCTGGCTGACGCTCGATAATGGCGAAGGAGTGCTTGGTGATGGAAAATGGCTTTTGCTTACCACCATTGACGAGTTGGGTTCAATAACGAAAGCTGTTGAAAAACTTGGCATCAGTTACAGGAAAGCCTGGGGCAACCTTCGAAAAATGGAACAATTGCTTGATGTGCCAATCATCGAAAAACAAAGGGGCGGCGCTTCGGGGGGCAGCACCACACTGACACCTCAGGGCGCAGTCATCATCAAAGCTTATAAAAAATTCCACGACGATTTTGAAAAATCTTTTACAAGGTCTTTTGATAAATTCAAAAAGGAAATTCTAAAACCTCTCAAGTGAAATTACTGATAGGCATTGACGATACTGACAACCTTGAAAGTCGTGGAACCGGTTTCCGTTCCAGAGAAATGGGACGATTGCTGACCGAAGCCGGATTTGGCATTCTGAAAGGAATTACACGGCATCAGTTGTTGTTTGACAGTCGTATTCCTTACACTTCGCATAATTCGTCGGCATGTCTTGAAGTTGAAAAGGGCAGGTTGAATGAGCTTAAGGAATTTTGTGCTGCTTATCTTTTAAAGGAAAGCGCTGACGGTTCGGATGCTGGATTATGCATTGCAGAATTTGATAAGGTTTCTGAAAGGATCATGGATTGGGGATCGCGTGCCAAAAAGGAAATTATTACACAAGGTGAAGCAAGAAAAATAGCACAGGAAGAAAAAGTTTTTCTCGAAGGCTACACAGGAGATAAAGGTGGAATCATTGGATCATTGGCTGCTATTGGATTGAGAAAAGCCGGCAATGACGGGCGTTTCCTGTTTATAAAAGGAATGAGAGAAATGAAAGGTGTTTACACCGTTTCAGAGATAATAGAAAAGACAGGCATCAATGAAATTCTTAGCATTGATAATGCACCATTAACAGGAGAAACAAAAGTTTTTCTTGGAGATTGGTGGCGACCTGTGATGAAGAAGAACAAAATAATTATTTTTGTCGAACAAATAAATGAACCAAATTATGGATGGCGGATCGTATCAAAAGACTATATCAAGAGCATTTCCAACTAATATTGCAGGACAGCTTGCCGAATTTATTATGCTCGCCCTCATTGGCGCGGTGGGAGTTTTAATTCATGCTTATTTAAGAATGCCAATGAGATTGCCCGGTCATCAGGGAGTGATCTACATGGCGCTTCTGCTCGGTGGAAAAATGCTCTCAAAAAAATCTTACGCAGCAAGCCTTTCAAGTATTGGCGCTGCATCCATGTTGCTTTTCCATCTCGGATTTCATGGTGATCCTTTCCTACCCGTGATATACCTTTTCCCGGGATTTATTGTTGATGTTCTTTGTTACAGTTTTAAAACCATGCAAACAAAAGCAGTTCTCACTGCTCTCTTTTGCGGATTGGCGTTTATGAGCATTCCGGTAACGCGGATACTGATCACTTCAATTACAGGATTTCCTTTTGGTTCACTATTGACAGGATACTCTTATCCTTTGATGATGCATTTTATTTTTGGAAGTACAGGCGGATTTGTTGCTATCGGTGCATTTTCTTTTATCAGAAAAAGAAAAAAATAATTTTGAAAATAATTTTAGCAGTAACTTCTATCATTTGCTACGATATGTTTAACCTGTCATAACCTGATAAAATGAAATGTAACCTCATAAAGTTTTTTGCATTTTTATTGATCATTTTCACCATTGTCAACACAGGTTGTAAAAAAGATGCAGATGATGAAAAAGGCGCTCCGCCCACTCTTAAATTCAGGACCGATAGCGGTTATGTACATTCTGATACAACCATCCTCATCGGAAAAACATTTAAGGTGGGTCTTATTGCTGCTAAGGGCGACGCCAATATCACCAACTTCATGATCAAAATTAATACCGGCACTACCCAGACTTATCTTGATTCGGGTTTGAATTCATCAGGTTTTGTCATTGATAAAAATCTCACCAAAGGCGTAAGTGCACAGGAAATTTGGACATTCATAGTTCGTGATAAGGATGGAAATGCAACAAGTATCAGTGTGAAAATTACGGCTGATTCCAGCTCTGTTTATGGCCCTGTCTATACCATCCCATCCATCATACTGGGTGCGCAAAATGATTCAACAGTGGGCAGTTTCTTTGACTTCCGGAATAACAAAGTCCACACATTGGCGCAGGCTTTTGCTTTACAGGATTCAATCGAGTTGTGTTACTACTACGATTTTTTGCAGGGAGAGAATAATGAAATTGCTTCTCCGAATGCCAATATTGATGCCTCTGTTTACACCGGTCAATATGCCTTAGCCAACTGGACTGTGAAAAATGAAACCCGTTATTTGAAGACCACTTTAACGGATGCCCAGTTTTACGGTGCAGTGAATGATAGCATTCTTATTGCAACTTACAACGTCCCTTTGTCAAAAAGAAAAGCCAAGAACCTTGCTGTCGGAGATATTTATTCGTTTAAAACAACAACCTCCGGAAAGTTTGGATTGTTCAGGGTTATGAATGTCACAGGTACTGATGCAGGCACAGTCGAAATAATGGTTAAAATGCAACCCTACTAAATGATCAGAAAAATTACTCAATATTTTATTTTTTCCCTTCTATTATCATGTGGACATGCGGCATTTTCGCAAGCCATACTGACAGGAAAGATCACTGACGGAACAACAGGCGAAAGGTTGGCAGGCGCTACCATCACCATTAAAACCCCTGCCAAAACTGCTACTTCTGATGTGAAAGGCATTTATGTTTTTACTAATTTACCTCTCGGAAAATATAGTTTGAATGTGTCCTTTGTGGGTTACCGTGACACTTTTGTCTCTGTCAATATTACCGGAACTTCCGCCTCTCTGAATATTCAAATGACCAACGGCGCTGTCACAATGGAATCAGTGGTCATCACTGCAACACGTACTGAAAAATATGTGAAAGATATTCCTGCAAGTGTTGGTATCATTACGCAGGATCAGATACAGAATCTTCCGGCGATCTCTGCTGATGAATACCTGAGCGCAATTTCAGGCGTTAACATTACTCGCCACTATGGCATCTTTTATAAAACCGGTGATGTTACCATGAGAGGACTCAACAGAAATGTGCACACTCTGCTTTTGATTGATGGGGTTCCTATCAGCATTCTCGATGGCGGCGCCACAAACTGGAACAGGATAAAACCTGAAGATATTGCAAGGATCGAAGTGGTCAAAGGTCCTAATTCATCCCTTTATGGAAGCAATGCCATGGGAGGCGTTATCAATATCATTACTAAAACCCCTGCAAGACCTTTCAGCGGCAGCGTTGAAGCTTTCTATGGAACATACGCAACATCGGGTGGTTCGCTCGACCTGAAAGCAAACAATGTGAAAAATGGCAAGGGCTTTTATTGGAATGTTGATGGGTTTATGCGCGAAAGCAACGGCTACATTCTCGAGCCGGATTCTCTTAGAGACTCCACTGATATCAAGACTTACTCCAGGGAATATAACGGCAATTTTCTCCTTGGTTATGCATTCAATAAAAAACAGAAACTCGAACTGGAATACAGTTATTCTGATGACACAAAAGGGCAGGGTGTGAAGATCTACGAATCCAACGGCAACTATGATCACACGGTGGATCACTTTCTGCAAGGCCGTTATAAAGCCTCCTTTGGAAAAGTCAATGTTTCGGCCATCGCATTTTTTAAGTTGGAAGATTACGACAATCAGAAAGAAAGTATTAAAAGCAGTGGTGCATACATCTTATACAATACGGCTACCAATTCCGGCGATGGCGGTTTGTGGTGCAATGCTTCTGTTCCCCTTGCTAAAAAGCACTTGCTTACTTTCGGTTTCGATAGCAAACTGGGTGCTACAAATTCTTCCGATGTTTACCACACTTCAACGGACACGGTAAGCAACAAGGGCATTATGAATTTCTATGGCTTGTTTGTACAGGACGATTTCCCTGTCATCAAAGACAGGATCAAAGCCATCATCGGTCTCAGGTACGACAATGTTTTATTCTACAACGGCGACATTAGCATCAAAGAACCCTCCGCCACCACTGCGTTTATGACACCATACCTGAAAAGTTATGATACCAAAAACTGGCAGGCGCTGAGTCCCAAAGCAGGCATATTATTTGACATCAGCAAAAGTCTTTCTTCATACATCTCCTATTCGCAGGGTTTCCGTTCTTCTACCGTCAGCGATCTTGTGCTGACTGCAGATGTGAACAAAGGCTTTAAAATTGCAAACCCCCTCTTGAAGCCTGAATACTTGAACAGCCTTGAGCTTGGCTTTAGCTGGGATCATAAAAATAAGCTCACGGTTGAACCTGATATCTTCTATTCAATCGGAAAAGATTTCCAGTATTTTGTCGGAACAGGTGATTCAATCTATACCAACAAAACCAAGAAAGAACCTATTATCGAAAGGCAGAACATCGGGAAGGTCGAAATTTATGGCGCAGAAATAGCCGTCAATTACGACATGAATAAATACCTGACTTTGTTTGGCAACTATGCCTACAATTATTCAGTGATAAAAAGTTTTGATGTTGTCGGTTTCGTCGCACAGGACCTCACCGGAAAGTATATTATTGACGTGTCGCCTCACCAGGCTTATGCAGGTTTTATCTTCAAAAGCAGGATTGCAAACCTGAGCATGATCTGCAAGTACAAGGGACCCACCTGGGCCGATGATCAAAACACCCAGCAGGTAAAAGGTTACTCATTGGTCAATGCAAAGATCTCCCGCAAAATTGTTGACAAAGTCAATCTTTCGGTCACTGTTGAAAATCTTTTCAACACCATCTACCTCGATAGTAAATACCTTCTCCCTCCCGGAAGATTCATTCTTGCCGACCTTAATATTCTTTTCTAAACACAATAGTCAATAGTCATTTGTCATTTGTCATTCGTCCAACATCCAACATCCAACATCCCCAATGACCATTGACCATTGACTATTGACCATTGACCATTGACCATTGACTATTGACTATTGACCATTGACCATTGACCAATGACCATTTTTATTTTTGCTTATTTACAACAATTACTTATCTTTGCATCCCTTTATTTAAGCCCTCTCCGTAGCTCAGATGGTAGAGCAATTGACTCTTAATCAATGGGTCACAGGTTCGAATCCTGTCGGGGAGACTATAGTGTACAGGTCTGTATTTACGTCTGTTAATTGAAAAAAATCGGGGTGTAGCGCAGTTGGC
>CAISZK010000143.1 GCA_903889915.1 uncultured Bacteroidota bacterium | reverse complement strand
GGATTTTTAAAAAAAAATAACGCGATCCAACGTCTTCGATTGCGTCAAAAAAAAAATAAAACGCAATCCAACGTCTCGGGATGCGTTTTATTTAAATTTTAACCCATATCTTTTTCTAGCTAGGCATTTCTGACCAATATTGACAAGGGTTCTTTGATTTTGGAGGATTTTAAATTTCAAAATATGGAAGTGAAATAACAGGTTTAAATTTTTGTTCTCATTGAAAATTTGCTTCTTGCAGCTATGTTGGAAATAAGACAAATCATCCATTAATTTAAAAAATATTTGCGTGAGAAATGCACGACAATCCTGAAAGGATGGCATTATTATAGTAAATTAAATGAAGATGTTTAAAACCCAGAATGGGTGATATTATTATTTGCAATTTCCGGGTTTTTGATAAGTCAGCATTGTTAATCATTGAAATTTTAAATAGTTTGTAATTCTATCCGTATTCCCAAAGATTTGTATTCTTCAAGCAACTTATTTATCATGACAATGGTGTTGGCATTTCTGGCAACATAATTATAAGAACTCATAGATTTGTCAATGCCATAAATGTGGATGGAACCTATTCCTTCTTCATTTTCTATGCCTTGCCATCTACTAACAACATACTTGTGGCCACCACCTTCATAACTGTCGTAAACTATTTTTATATGGTCAATGTTGATAAATTCGAATGTTCTCTTATCGTTATTTTCATTAATGATAATATTGGTTTTAGTAAATTCAATCTTTCCATTAACTGTATAGCCATCTACAAATTCAACTGTTCCTAAAAAAATCAATAACCAGATAAAGGCCATTATAGCGGGTACCATTGTATTGCCAAAAAAATAATTTCCGACGAGACCAAAAATGAAGATGCAAAAAAATGAAATTGGAGCCAGGATGTACTTCAATCTTAAAAATTTTATAAGCGGCAATTTGTACATTTCTTTATTGTATTATCAACAACAAATCTTAAATCCTTCTTAGCGTTCTTTGCGTCTTTGCGTGAAATCTCAAATCAAAAATCTCAAATCTCAAATCAAAAATCTCAAATCAAAAATCAAAAAAATGTAAAATGTAAAACAGAAAAATGCAAAATGTAAAATTCCGCGCAACCTTGAACCTTAAACTTTAAACCCTTCCTTACTCCACCACCATTTTAAACATCGAATCTCCCCTGGTAGCAACAATTTTCGCAAAATAGATCCCCTTTCCAAAAGCCGACACATCAAACTTCCTGTTGTTATAACCCTTGCCGACCATCCATTTGTCAGCACAAACAAGCCTGCCGCACAAATCGTAAATACTGATGCTGATGGCATCGTTCATTTCCGAAATGTAATCAATGGCGAAGTTGCCATGATTGGGATTTGGATAGATCATGAAGTTCATTTCCTCGTTGGCAATGTTGTTAACGTTGGCCGTTTGCCATGCTTTCTTCACTGCAGCATAAGCATTGATCTTTCCGTAGCCCCACAAGAAGCTGCCTGTTGCCGGCAATGTCCCTGTGAATGTATCCCTGATGGCCGTTGACCAGATGAGGTCTTTCACCAATTCAGGCGATAAAAGCGGATCAGCTTCGAGCATCAGCGCCACGATGCCCGTTGTCATTGGCGATGCCATGGAGGTGCCCATCATCATGGCGTAGCAATAGTTTCTGCCGTTGATAGGGCTGGTGTAGCAGGTGATCACATCCGATCTGTAAGGCCCGCCGGTGTTGTAGGTGGTGTCGTACGAATTGATGCCTGACCCAAGGATAAGCCCGGGAGCAGCAATGTCAGGCTTTGTGGCGCTGTCGGCATCAGGACCGTGGCTCGAAAATGGCGCCAGTTTTCCTTCGCTCACATAAGTGCTGTAGCTTGTGGGAGCGCCGTCAATGCTCATGTAATTTACTTTCGATGCATAGGCAGCCACGCCAATTGCAGAATGTGTTGACGAAAAATCGCTGATGGTCATATCCCTGTTTCCCGTAGTTGCCAGCACTTGTCCGCCTGCGCTGAAGCTTCCATAATAACCCTCGTAGTCCTTCACATAGCCCATCCACACATTGACGGTGCCGTCGGTACTTTTGAATTTGATCATGATCCTGTCGGAAGTCTTGCTGTAAAAATCAAAGAAAATACGAGGCTTTCCGTTGAAGTCCGAAGCCGAAGTGGTGATGGTTACAAAGCATGTGTCGCCTGCAACGCCTCTTAAATAGAGGGTGTGAATGCTGTCGTCAAGACAAATAAAACCTGTAGTGTTGCCCACAGTGTTGCCGCTGTAAAGGGTAACGCTTGCGCAAAAAGATTTTGAAGCCTGACCCCATGCGTCCACCCATGTGCGTCTGCTGCCAAGCAATGATGAGAAAGTGACGAACGATTCAAGCAAAGTGTCGCTGGTGCGAAAGATCTTTTTCAGATGAATGTTGTCGGCGCCATTGTTTCCTGCGGCGCAAACGAAGATCCTTCCGGGTCCTGTCAGGTTATCCACTGCCTGGCTGAACAGCGAAGAGCCATCGTGCGGGCCCATGCTGCAACCCCAACTGAGGTTCACCACAGCCGGTTTCCCCACCGATGTGGCATAGTTAAAAATGTAAGCCATGCCGTCAATGATGCTACTTACGCCGGTGCTGGTCCACTCATTGGTGTCGGGTCTGATGCCTACAAGGACAATATCACTTTCAAATGCGCATCCGCGAAACCTATGATTGTCGGCGCTGCTGCCAACGCCCGAGCCTGCCGCGATCCCTGTGACATGCGTGCCATGCGAAAAAAGACTGATGTCATTTTCCCCCTGCCAGATTGCTGATGAATCGGGCAGTTCGTTGCCATAGCTGTAGCCGCTGGGCGGAGTGCCTGAGGTTTTTTGTTCCCAGACTTTCTTCACCCTGTAACGGGTTCCGGTGGTGTCCATCATCGTGGGATGCGTGTAATCGAAGCCTGCATCAATGATCCCCACCACAATATTTTTCCCGGTGTAAGCCTGCGGCAAATTGTATCCCTTATGAACCGAATCCACATGAGTATCGTGCCGTGCACTGTCGAGTGAGAGAAAAACAGGCTCATCGAGCTGGATATAGTCAATGCCTTTTAACTTTGTAAAAGCGCCGAGTTTGTCAAAAGGAATTTGTGCAGTCCAGATGTTTCCGGCTTTGGTACCTACCAACACATGAAGATCAGAAACAGCAGCGGCATCAATGCTTTCATTGACTTTGAGGATTGCGCTTAGGTAGTAGTTGCCTGCAATTTTCTTGTAAATAAATTCTTTCGACAACACACCATTCGCACCTTTCTTCCCCGATTCGAGTAAATATTTTTTTGTCAGCGGCGACAGCTTAGCCCCATCCTGCTGAACATTCTGTGCAAACAATCCCTGCCCAAAAAGGACAACCAATAATAAAAGAATACTTTTCCTGATCATTTTGTAAGTGTTTATTTTAATTTATTTTTCATTGCTTTCCGATTATTTTTTTATATCGTCACTACTTGACTTAAATACCATCGTATTTTCTTTATTACAAAGATAACATCCCTCTGGGATTGCTGTTCCACTGGGGGCATCTGCACTACGTAGTAGTGATATCTTTGTAATAAAAAAAGTAGCAGCGGAAATGAAGCCCCATCGGGGCGATATTTTCTGAAATTCCATGTCACTAAAGGCTTTTAAGATCATTCTAATTATTTTTCCCGGACACTAATGTTTATTTTTAAAGAAGATTTAAATTTTATTGAAGTTAAATTATTCCATCGAACTATGAAATACGAGAGCGGCGTTCGTAGTTCGTATATTCGTATTTTTTTTCGTACTTCGATGAAATAATAATCTCCATTTCCCCCAATGACTAATGACTATTGACTATTGACTAATGACTAATGACCATTGACATTGTTGTCAATAAATATTTACCTCCATCTCCAACCCAATCCCAAATTTTTCTGAAATTGACTGCTGAATTTTTTTCGCAAGCTCAATAATTTGTTGCCCGTTTGCACTTCCATAATTCACCAGCACCAAAGCCTGGTTTGCATGCACCCCTGCATCGCCATCCCTGAATCCTTTCCATCCGCAATGTTCGATCAGCCATCCTGCAGGTATTTTGTAAGTGCCGTCGCCCTGTTTGTATGAAGGGATCAAAGGATAGGAATACTTCAATTTCGAGAAATTAATTTCCGATAACGAAGGATTCTTGAAGAAGCTTCCTGCGTTGCCGATAACTTTCGGGTCGGGCAGTTTGCACTGACGAATATTGGTGACTGCGCGGGCAATGTCTTTTATTCCCGGATCATTTATTCCAAGCTTTTTCAACTCATCCTGTATGCTGCCATAGTGATGATGCAAAGTATGTTTTTTGGTAAGCTTAAAAATTACCGAAGTGATGATCACTTTGCCCTTCAGCTCATGTTTGAAAATGCTGTCGCGGTAGGCAAACCTGCATTCAGAATTGCTGAGCTCCGACATTTGCAGGTTGTGAATGTTGACCATTTCAACAGAATCAATCGTGTCTTTCACTTCCACACCATAAGCGCCGATGTTCTGGATGGGGCAACTGCCAACGTTCCCGGGGATCAACGCAAGATTTTCAATGCCGCCATAATCCATGCTCAAACAATAATTCACAAAGTCGTCCCACACCTCACCGGCCTGCACCTGCACGAAAACATGATCGTCAGTTTCGCTGATCTTTCTTATTCCTTTGGTACTTATTTTTACAACGATCCCCTTGAAATCTTTTGTGAATAAAATATTGCTTCCACCGCCAAGAATGAGCAAGGGGTCTTCCCTGAATCGCATGATGTCAAGAAAATCCTGTATTTCGGGGAAGGCATGCAGCTCTGCAAATATCACGGCTTTTGCTTCAATACCGAAAGTATTAAAGTCTTTCAATGGAACGTTGTCAGATAAGGTCATTTTAATGCTGAATATGTTTGGTAAAATTAATAGTTTTGCATGGATTGAAAATTTACTTTTGATTTTTTTAGTAATTATTTTCAATTTTCATCGTTTACAGACATCATAAAAAGGAATAGTTAGGTTTAAAATAAATTCAACAATCCTGAAGATTCGGGAATCCCTTTGAATTATGGAAAAGAAACGAAATGCGAATTTGTTTGCGTTTTCGTAATTCGTAAATTCGTAAAGAATTCGTACTTCGATGAAATAATATGGGAACGTTATTTTAAAAATTTCACCAAGGATAAAATTAAAAACATTGAAAAGAGCTATAGTTTCCGTAATCAGCGATCTCAGCACCGACAGGCGTGTTCACCGCACATGCATGACGCTGACAAGACTCGGCTTTGATGTTTTGCTTGTCGGACGAAAACGCAGAACAAGTCTTGTACTTGAAGAACGGGACTACAAAACCAAAAGAATTTTCCTGTTGTTCGATAAAGGATTTTTTTTCTATGCAGAGTACAATTTCCGTTTGTTTTTCTACTTGTTGTTTAAAAAAGTTGACCTTCTTGTAGCAAACGACCTTGATACTTTACTCCCGAATTACCTTGTAAGAAAGATCAGGAGAAAAAAAATCGTTTACGACAGCCATGAATATTTCACAGGCGTTCCCGAACTTGAAGGAAGAAAATTTGTGCGCAACGCCTGGCTGCGAATTGAGCGGTTCATTTTCCCAAAGATCGCTGATATAATCACTGTCAATGATTCAATCGCGGCTTTGTATAAGAAGGAATACAACAAAGATCTGACGGTTGTAAGAAACATCACCGACAGGCAGGCTCAGCAGCTTGTAAAAACAAAAAGAGATCTTGGTATTGCCGAAGATAAATTCATCATTCTCCTCCAGGGCTCAGGCATCAATGTTGACAGGGGCGCTGAAGAGGCTGTGATGGCAATGCAATATGTGAACGATGCCGTCCTTTATATTATTGGCGATGGCGATGTGCTCGGCATCTTAAAGCAAATGGTCATTGATTTGCACCTTGAACAAAAGGTTGTTTTTATCCCAAAGCAGCCAATGGATTTGCTGTTCCAGTACACTGCCCATGCCGACGTAGGTTTGACTCTGGATAAGGACACCAACATCAATTATCGCTGCAGTCTGCCCAATAAACTTTTCGATTATATCCATGCCGGTGTGCCCGTTCTTGCATCTCCGCTGACTGAAGTGAAAAAAATTATTCAACAATTTGATATCGGAGAATTAATTGAAAACCATAACCCTGAACACATAGCAGCAAAGCTGAACGCAATGATGGTGGATAAGCAGCGACTGCACACTTTGAAAAAAAATTGTACTATTGCAAAAAATGAATTGAACTGGGAGAACGAAGAAAAAAAATTGATTGATGTTTTCAAAAGGTATATTTAGTAGTGTTAAAAGAGAAGTTGAGATCATAGCTTTTGATATTCCTTATCCGCCCAATTATGGCGGTATCATTGATGTGTATTTCAAGATAAGATCGTTTAAAAAAGAAGGAATAAAAGTCAACCTCCATTGTTTTGAGTATGGTCGCAAACCCTCTCATGATCTTGAAAGTTTATGTGAAAAAGTTTATTACTATAAAAGAAATGTTTCGAAGGCAAATCTGTTCAGAAGGAGACCTTATATAGTTGTTACACGATCCTCTGAAGAACTCATAAAAAATCTGCAAAAGAATAATAACCCCATCCTTTTTGAAGGTCTTCATACCACCTATTATCTTGATGACAGGCGGCTGAAAAAAAGACAAAAAATAGTAAGGACACACAATATCGAGCATGATTATTATCAGAACCTGGCAAAGGTTGAGAAGGATATTTTTAAAAGATACTACTTCTCAAACGAAGCGCAGAAGCTTAGAAGATATGAAAGAATTCTTCTTCAGGCTGAAGGTATAGCTGCAATATCAATGCACGATAAAGAATATTTTGCAAAGAAGTACAAAAATGTTGAAGTTGTTTCAGCATTTCACCCCAATGAACAGGTGGATATTGAAGAAGGACTGGGAGAATATGTTCTCTATCATGGCAGCCTGAATGTCGGCGAGAACAATGAAGCCGCACTTTACCTTATTGAAAAAGTATTCAACAACATTGATGTTCCGCTGATCATTGCAGGTTGCCGCCCTTCACAGGAACTGCGCCTTGCTGCTGAAAAACATCCGAATGTTCGCCTTGTAACGGACCTGAGCACTGCTGATATTTACAAGCTTGTTAAAGGAGCACAAATAAATTTACTGCCTACTTTTCAGGCTACAGGTATTAAACTCAAATTGCTTTCGGTACTCTACACCGGTCGTCACTGCATTGTGAATGGCCCCATGGTAAAAAATACCGGGCTCGAAAGCATGTGCATCATAAAGAATGAACCGGAAGCAATGAAAAAAGCAGTGCAGGATTACTTCACAAAGCCTTTTACAACAAAGGATATTGCCAAGAGAAAGCACCTGCTGAACGACAGCAAATACTCAAACGATTACAACATTAATCAATTGGTAGGGCTGTTGTTTCCTTAAGAATTGGTTGTTGCGTATCAGTAACACTCCCATCTTCGCATTTCAAAGTTCTCGATGGGTATTTTTCGAAAAGAGAATAATCATGTGTGGCCACCAGTATTGCTCTGCCGGTTTTGCTGATGTCGAATAATAATTGCATGATACCTTCTGATGTTTCGGGATCAAGATTGCCGGTAGGCTCATCAGCCAGAATAATGTCAGGGTCATTGATAAGCGCTCTTGCAATAACCACTCTTTGTTGTTCACCGCCCGAAAGCTGATGAGGCATCTTTATTCCTTTGCCAACCAACCCGACTTTATCCAGTACTTCCTGCAATCGTTGTTGCATTTTTTCCTTGTCCTTCCATCCTGTGGCCCTCATTACAAAAAGCAAATTGTCATCAACACTCCTGTCAATAAGCAATTGAAAATCCTGAAAAACTATCCCGATTTTTCTTCTCAGGAAAGGAATATCTTTGTTTCGGATGGTGCTGAGATCATAATCTGCTACTCTCGCTTGTCCGTCCACCAAAGGAAGATCAGCGTAGAGCATCTTTAGCAGACTGCTTTTCCCTGTACCTGTTTTCCCGATCAGGTAAACAAATTCTCCTTTGTCTATTTGCACATTTACATTCGAGAGAATGAGGATTTCATTCTGATAAACCGATGCATTGCTGATTTCGATGATTGTATTTTCCGGCATTTGTTGAGTGATTGAGTCCAAATTTAAGTCTGTTATTAAAATGAAACCTTCAGGATTTTACCATAGGGAATTTTCTCAATTATTTTTTTTATCTCATTTTCTTTTTCTGCCAGCCCGAATTGTTGCAGGGTATGTGTTTTATTGTCTGCCCTGAAATAAGCTATTAGTGTAAATTCACTATCCCTGATCTGGATGTAATCAGGTATTCTTGCACTCCCTTTTATCTTTAGAATATACATGACAAGAAAAAATAATTGAAGCAAAAGTAATAAAAAAGGGATTATTCAAATTTTTATTTCAGAAAGGAGTTAGTTCGGAAACTATTAAAAAATGATGAAATGATACAATACAAGAAGTATTTCCAGGGTTTGATGATCATCCGGGAATTAATTGCGTAGCACTTTAAAAGGCCACCAAACATAATTTTTAAATTCTATGTAATTGGTCACTAATCCGATATTGAACATTCAAAAAAATGTTAGTAATTATTAACAATTTTTATTGGCCAAGTGTGAAATTTATATTAATTTTGCGATATGAATTATAGGATAAGTGGTAATTATTAAAGTAGATTAATCAGTACAATAAAGCTTATAAAGAGTTCTAAAATAAATCAATGGAAATAAATCACGGTAATAAAGAAAATAGCTTCCAATAACTAAAAACTAATTTACGTGAAATTTTTATTCTACCAAACAGATAGGAAAAGTTGAATAAATAATAAATGAAATCAAAAAGTAAAATCAAATAAATCTCTCAAATTAAACCCCAACGTTATGATGAAAAAAAAATCTCTTTTAAGAATCAATTTATT
>CAISZK010000142.1 GCA_903889915.1 uncultured Bacteroidota bacterium | reverse complement strand
TACCTAGCAATTAAAAACATAGAAATGGCATGGAGTAAGTCCATTAGAAGTTGGCCTATTATTCTTCAACAATTTTTAATTATCTTTGAAGACAGATGTAGGCTCTAAATATCCAGTTTACACAATCTGCTTTATACTCTCTATTTTAGTGCCACGTTTTAAACTATTTAAGAACGCATGACACAATTTTCCCAAGTAATGAAACCATTTATGAATTGGCAAATTATTGTTAAGAAAAAGCATTTTCTTTAACTCAGGCAATCAATTAACAATCTCTACTCTTTTAATTTGAGATGAAAGTTTGTTTATAATAATCACATTTAGCTACTTCTTTTCTCTTACTTTTTTATAGCCAGTTAAACTTTATTGAAAAAAAAAATTGAGTATCCGTTATTGTGCCAGTTTAAATAATTTTATTAATCTTTTTTTGTACTGGTAAGAAAGACCTTATTACCTTAGTAACATTATAATGTAACAGAGAACCCAACCTTATTATCTTATTAATTTGCAATAAGGTAATAAGGTTAAAATTTCGCTATATCAGCCTTTTACTAAGGTAATAAGGTTGCCAAATCTAATTATCATTAAGGTTGTTTTTGACTTTGAAAACTTATTCTTGTTGAAAACAAAATTTACTGCCAGTACTGTGAAAAAAGAATTAAGTGGCTTTTATTACTGGTATGATTGCGGATATTCAAAAAAAAAAACATCCTGTAACTTTTCAATAATTCAAATCGTCTTAAAAAATAATTAAGAAGTAAAATCAGATATTTGTGATTTGAAATTACAGTATGTGAATAATATTCTAATTTTGCTGCTTTGGCAAGAGTAAACAACAGTAAGCACTATAATAATTCAACCATGAAACGACTTTTTACATTTTTATTCATCATTATCAACATCTCAGTTTTATTTGCACAGGGGCAGGTTACAGTTACAGGGCAGGTAAAAGATATGCAGACTAAAAAATCACTGGAGTTTTGTTCAGTAACTGTTGTTAATGCAAAAGACAGCCTTATCAAAAATTGTGTGACTGATAACAATGGATTTTTTTCGCTTCCATTGGACATGGGTTATTACCGTTTTATTTTTAGCTATATCGCCTACAAGACCGACACCACAGCATTTATGACGATCACAGAAAACAAATTTCTGGGGGTTTTTAAATTGACTGCGGATGAAAAAATGCTGAAAGAAGTGTCTGTGAAAGCCGGTTCTAGGGCTAATCTTATTGACAAGGACGAACAAATCGTTACTGATAAAATGAAGGCAGGAGCTGCAGACACGAAAGATGTTTTGGAAAAAATTAATGGTGTGCAGTACGACAGGTATAACAATTCAATAAAAGTTGACAACGATGCGAAGGTGATCATCCTTGTGGATGGTATGGAAAAAGACCAGGAATACATCAAGAACCTTTCGCCGGATAGACTGAAAAAAGTTGATATTATCCGCAACCCGGGCGGCCGTTATGCCCTTGAAGGATATACTGCTGTTATCAATATCATTTTGAAAAAAGATTATCAGGGCACGGAAATTTTGGTTAGTGACAGGGCGATGCTTGATGCTGACGCATCAAAAAAGGAATACATTGCTGTGCAAAATAACACTTCGGCAACTGTGAATTATGTGTATAATAAATTGAACCTTTATGCGAAATACAGCATGAATTATAATAACTTCAACCTGCCGTCGATTTATTCAAAAACATATTCAGGCGGGTTGACCATCACTGAGCAGCCACCGGCAACAAACCCGATGAACACGAATGTGAAGCAGCTTGATAATGATTATACGCTTGGTGCAGATTATTATATCAACCCAAAACATACAGTTAGTTTTGAGAGCAACCTGACTACGCAGCCTACGGCCTACAATATCACAAAACAATTTTTTAATGTGAACTACACAGAAAATAACGATCTGATCGGGAACTACAATTCAGTTACGACCAGCAAAACGCAAAATCAAAGTTCGTACAATTCGTTGTTCTATGAAGGAAACCTGGATGAGAACAATGTTATTAATTCGAATTTCACATACTCAGCGTATAATGACAGCTACACAAATCTGGTTGCTTATAATTTGCTTGACAGTATTAATGAACAAGGCAAAGACAACAAAGACGGCACTAAGTTTTATGTGGAATACACACACACTTTCAGGAATAAAACCAACCTTGAAGTGGGCTATGGGAACACATGGGAAACACAGCATAACAATTACACTACCGACACTTCAACCAGTACATTTAAGTACACTGATCTCAGGCATAAATTATATGCCTATTACTCCTTCGCTTTGGGTAAAAAAATCGGAATGAAGGCAGGAGGAGCTGTCGAAACAAGCGCTCCCAATGCAGACGGACTTAAACACCGATACACAATTTTCCAACCTCATGCCGACATAAAATATGATGTCTCGAAATTGCTTAATCTGAAGCTTGAACTGACTTCGCGAAGCGACTATCCGAACATTGAACAAACCAACCCTTTTACAACTGTGGTTGACCTTCAGAGTGTGAAAACAGGCAATCCTGACCTGCGTCCCGACACGAAGCAGCAGTTATCCCTGCAGATAAATTTCCTTAGTGGTTTGGTTACTTTAGAGCCGTATTATTACTTTTCAAACAATTATATTATTCAAACAGGCACACTACGCCCTGACAGCATTTTTGAATATGGCTATAGCAACGCCGGTAATTACAGGCATTATGGCGGTATCTTCAGGTTTACTGTTCCCATTGGTAAGAGTTTGTTTTTGCAGTCTGACTTTGATGTTTTCAAAAGCAGTATCAAATACACCGGAAAGACAAATGCTTTTCATGACTGGACAATGTCGAGTCAGTTGATCTATCAAAACCTGAAATCATCAACGGTAGCTGGGTTTAAGTATCAAAAGAACCTGTTTAAAGAGATCATCGCACAGGGTTATGAAAAAGGGGATAATGACTTTTGGATTGCGTTTGTTCAACAACCTTTTTTCAAGAAAAGACTCGAAGTAATGCTTCTGTATTTTCTGCCGCTGAACCTTGGTGTGGACTTCAATCAGGGCAGCTATATTAAAACGGAAAACTATGTTGAGAACAAATCAAACGACATCGGTTTTCTTAAAAATATGTTCCTGCTGCAGGTAAGTTATCGCTTTAACAAAGGGAAAACGGTGAACAGCAAAGAGAAAAATATTGAGAAGAATGATGAGAGAAAGACCAAGGGAGTTATGTGAGTAAGACCCAAGTTCCAAGTTCCAAGTTCCAAATTCCAAATTCCAAATTCCAAGTTCCAAATTCCAAGTTCCAAATTCCAAATTTCAAGGGAGGAGCTTATCCTAAAATTTAGAATTTGATATTTGAGGCTTGGAATTTTAGAGAATTGGGAAGCATCAATAAAAATGGGATACACCTTTCCCAATGCAGGGCATAATAATTATAACCTAAGGCAATGTTTTGATAATATTCAGAGCGATTATCCCAATAATATTTTTCGGAGTTAACAGACCAGGCAGAAAATCCTAATTTTGAAACAAGGAACCATTTCTCAAGCAGTCGTGCTACGCGGCCATTTCCATCGTTGAAAGGATGAATTTTAGCAAGCCATAAATGTATCATTGCAGCATAATAAAATATTTCATGATGGCTTAATTCCATACTTAACAACAACTGTATGTCATCAAATAATTTCTTCATTTCTTCTTTAACAAACTGGGGCTCCACCGCCAGGTAAACAGGTTTCATAGTTACAGAATCACGAACGCCCACTTGCTCTTTTCTGAAAACTCCTCTCTCTTTTAAAGGTAATAATGTTTTGGATAAAACATAATGTGATGACAATAAATTTGACCTGGTCAATTTATTTTCAGAGGCAAACTTGTAGGCGCTTTGTAAATTTTCTATTTCTTCAACTTCCTTTTTTTTAGGAAAATCCTTCTTACCTCTATTTCTGAAAAAACTATTTACATCTAAAGTGTTCCCTTCAATTTTTGAAGAATACAAAGAGGAAGAAATTAAATAATATTCAAAATCTTCAAGGGTAAATTCCTCTTTTGACTTTAATGTATTCAAGACTTCCTGCCAATCAAGATTTATTTTATCAGAGTAATCTTGCAGGTATTCAGAAGAGATAAGTTTTAAATTTTTCTCCATAATTATATAATTCCCCTTTCCTTTTTTAGGTGTAGAATTCCAGACAGATGTTTAGTTTTTTTTGGTAAAGTTACAAATAATTTTAAACCCAAAACTTTTCCACACGTGTAAAGGAGTGAAAACATGCTTCAACAATTAAACGATATCATGAGTCAAAATTATGTATTTTAGGATTACTTTTACTAAGGAATTAGTATATTTGCAAGATAATAAAATCTTGTTTTAAATGACTCTTACCAAACACGACTATTTTTTCAGTAAAGAGACTGATAGTTTTGAAGAAAAGCTAAAGTATTATGCTTATACCGAAAACATTTCAAAGAAACCTTTCACCATTGCGCTTATTATTCCACCGTCGCCACAACAACCTACACCGGGAAGGGAATTCTTGATAACAGGACCATTTGAGGGGTTTACTTATATTGCCACATTGATAAAAAAAATGGGGTTCGGCATCAACGTGATTGATTGCCGGCTGAAAGAAAATCCCGAAGAATATGCTCTTGCACGTATTGACGATGCCATAGTGGTGGGCATTTCAAATTTTGCTGACTCGTTTAATTTCGTTGAAGTGTTCAGTAAAATGGCCAAAACTAAGTTCCCTGAAAAACTTATAATGCTTGGAGGCCCACTGGTGACAAGTATTCCCGATGTTTTGCTGGAGAATACTTCTGCTGATTTTGCAATAATAGGTGAAGGTGAATTAACGTTGATTGAATTTCTGGAAAAATTCCTTATTGAAAACAACAGGGAGTTTGATGGTATCAAAGGAATAGTTTACAAAAAAGACGGTAAGATTGTTCACAATCCGAGTCGTCCCCAAATAAAAAATCTTGATAATTTGCCGCTCATGGATTACACGATCTGGCCAAACTATGAAGACATCATCAAGAACGGACAGATACTGATTTCATCTACGCGTGGCTGTCCGCACAATTGTTCTTTCTGCTTCAAGACTATTCCTATGCTGCGTTTGAAAAGCATAGAAAGATTTGAGGAGGAAGTGGCATATCTGAAAAAGACAACCAATTTTAATTATACATGGCTGAACGATCTTAACTATAACGTTTATGAAGACCGTGCCATTGCCATTTGCGATATTCTTCAAAAATACGGGATCAGATATCACGTGTTCACACGTGTTATCAATGTGCACAAGCCGCTCATGGAAAAATTGAAAGCAACCGGCTGCCTGGGTGTATGGTTCGGGCTTGAATCATACGAACAGGAAATACTTGATCTGAACAGGAAAGACACAACTATTGAAGATATTGATACAGCAATGAAGATAGCCGGAGATGCCGGTCTTGCAGTGAGAGGACTTTTCATTGTGGGTTTGTATGGCGAAACTGAAGAAGCATTGGAACGCATGGTTGAGTATATCAGGAAAGGAACATTTTTGCCATTGGTAAAATACCTTGTCCCATTCCCGGGAACGAGTATTTATTATCATGCTCTTGAAACCGGCAAGATCAAAGATACTGTTGAATTTTTAAGATTTATGTCACAGCGGAAAATCAGAGACAATGATGATGAACTGGTGAATGTGACCGACCTTGATGAAGCGGTTATCAGAAAATATTTCCATCAGATATGGCAGATCACCAAGGAAAGGGAGAACAACCCTATTTATTGTCAATAGTCAATGGTCATTGGTCAATAGTCAATAGTCAGTGGTCAATGGTCAGGTGAAACTTTAAACTTTAAACATTTTTTCAAACATAATAACCTAACAGAATGGTACAAAATTCGAATGTACAGAAGCAATTTGCAACAAGGGCGAAAACATACAATCAAAGCGCTAACTGGATCACAAGTCCTGATCTGATTGCAGCACATCTGGAACTGGCAGGCCCGCCTAATGGCAAAGGGATAGAACTCTGCTGCGGAACTGGTGTAAATGGAAAAGCATTGACCGCTGCCGGATGGAATATAACAGGTGTTGACTTAACCATGGAAATGCTTGGTGAAGTGAACGACGTTTTTCCGGTGATACAGGGTGATGTTATTGCTCTTCCTTTTGAAGATAATTCTTTCGACATGGCCATTCTCCGCCAGGCGCTTTTTTTATTTGATTCCCTTGCAGGATTGAAAGAAATAAGACGCGTACTTAAAAAAGAAGGCACATTTATCATCAGTCAGACAGTTCCTTTTTCACATGCAGACGAGCCATGGCTGAAACATATTCACGAAGTAAAACAGGCCCAGTTGTTGAATTTCTACAACGCAACAGACATTGAAAGACTGCTGATCAGCGCCGGGTTTAATGTGAATGAAATGAAGATGCTTGCGGTGAGAGAATCCATCACACACTGGATGAAATACGCACCTGAACAATCAGAAGAAATGCAAAGGAAAATTTGCGATCTGGTAGCTAATGCTCCTGAAGAATACAAGCAAGCAAGGAATGTAAAAGTGGTGAATGGTGAAGTTTTTGAAGATTGGAACTGGGTAATTTTTAAAGCAGATTAAACATGCCTGATATGCTGACAACATACCAACGTCTAAGTCAACTGCCTCCTCCCAATGAAGCAAGGCAGAAGATAATGCAGAATTTCGCATTGATAGTACCTCCTTCGCCTTTTGTGGTGCCTGTAGGTTGGGAATGGACACACACTGCTCCTTTTGAAGGACCTTCAGTGATAGCTTCTGTGGTAAAAGGAATGGGGTTTGGGTTTAAGTTGTTTGATCAGCGGGAGAATTTCAATACCGAGGACATACGTGACAAGATTAGAGGCTTTGACTATATCGGTATCGCTACGTATGAGGACAGTTTTCCATACCAGAAAAAAGTAATCGAGATTTGTAAAGAAGAAAATCCTGATGCAGTAGTTATTCTTGGCGGACCTTTGGTGACAAGTGTTCCTGAGCTGATAATGAAAAACACCAGGGCTGACTATGCTGTAATAGGCGAAGGCGAATTAACCATTATTGAGTTGATGGGGCTTCTATCTCTTACGAATAACGAAAGAGAAATTAATGAGATAAACGGAATAGCCAGGAAAGACAACAACGGGAATGTTTGTGTAAATAAAGCGCGTGAACAAATGCAGGATCTGGATGCAGTTCCTTTTCAGGATCTGTCAGTATGGGATAGGTTCGATGGCAAAGACATTGCAGAGATCTATCTGAGCACCACACGTGGTTGCCCTCACGCATGTTCATTTTGCTTCAGGGCGATGCCTAAATACAGGGAGAAATCAGTAGAAAAAGTCAGAAAAGAAATTGAGTATCTGAAGAAGTACAATTTTAAACATGCCTGGATAAATGACCTTACATTCAATGTGGATGATGGCCGCACACACCGCATGCTTGATGAGGCTTTCTCAGTTTACAGTTTTAAATGGAACAGCTTTAACCGCGTAACGAATGTCAATCTGGATGTGCTAAAGAAAATGAAGAAGTATGGATGCGATATCATTCTTTACGGTTTTGAAGCAATTTCGCAGGACATCCTGAACTCATACAGAAAAGGCATCACACGAAATGATATGATCAATGCGATCATGCTGACACGAGAAGCCGATATCAAAGTAGGAGGACTTTTCATTATCGGCGCTCCGGAGGAAACAAAGGAATCGCTGACATTCCTGTTTAATTTCTGCAAAGAATTCAAAGAAGTGACAAGGGTGAAATATCTTTCTGCACTGCCCGGAACACCGCTATATTATCAATGCATAAAAGACGGATTGATCAAAGACGAAATAGAGCATCTTGACTGGCTTTCGAGAGAACAATCCATTGAAGAGGATATTGACGAAAAAGGTTTTCTGTTCATGGCAAATAATATTACGAAAGAAGAATTGAGAGAAGCTTATCACGCCATCAACGAGCGCATAGAAGTGAGACCCTACAGATACTGGGAAGATGAAAATACTTACCTTGATAATCCGGAGAAGTTTTTGAAAAGGAAGAAGTGATTTGTGATTTAAGATTTAAAATTGATTGTAAGCATCATTTGGAATAGAAGAGAAAAAGAAATAAATTTGTAAAAAAAAACGCGCTATGACCAGGGTTGAATTGCAAAATAACATAATCAGACAAGTGTTAAACACTAACGATAGCCAACTTCTGGATTATTTAAATAGTATTCTCACCAAAGGAGCAGCAAAAGCATTGTACAAGCTTTCTGATTTTGAAAAAACAATTATTCATGAAAGCCTTTCGGAATACAAAGCAGGTAAAGTAATTTCCAATGAAGACGTATTTTCAAAAAATGATAAATGGTTAGAAGAATAGTCTGGACAAACAAAGCGGATGAAATATTCACCAGTATTCTTGAATTTTATATTGAGAGAAATGGATCAAAAACATATTGCCGAAAATTAAACAAGGAAATTAGTGAAATAATTGGTTTAATAAATAAGCATCCATTTCTCGGAACCAAAACTGATATTGAAAACTTAAGAGTAATAATTAAGGGGGATTATAAAATTTTTTACGAGGTATTATCCAAGGAGCTGATTATTCATTTAGTTTGGGATTGCAGGCAGAATCCTGATGATTTGAAAATAAATTAGGCTAATAGAATCAAAAAAATATTTATCGGATTTAAGCTTAACAGATATCATGAAGAATTTGCTAAAAGTTATTAATATTTCACTGGGGAAAAGCATACTTCATGTTGTCCCTATAATTTTATTGTTTTTCATTTCATTTCATTCCTTTTCTCAAAAAGTTGATTCCATAAAAAAGCCAAATCATGTAAAGCTTTATTGGTTCATTCCTGATGGAGTGAGAGCAGAGCCGGATCTTTTTAAAGTGTTTGAATGGGCAAACGAAGGAATACTTCCCAACATTAAAAAGATGATGGAAAAAGGCTCTTATGGCTATTCTCTTCCTGTTTTTCCTTCACATACTCCTGTCAACTTTGCCACATTACTCACAGGAAGCTATCCAAAGATTCACGGCATTGCAGATGGACCAATGCATGTTGAAGGTTATCCTTTGAGTTCTGTTTCCGCACCTGGTTTCAGGTCATTGTCGCGGAAAGTGCCGGCTGTCTGGTCAATCATGGAAAAGGCGGGGAAGAAAGTAATGGCAATCACAACACCGGGTTCTACGCCTCCTGAAATTGATGATGGTTATATCATCCGTGGTCGCTGGGGAGGATGGGGCGCTGATGTGCAGGCTGTGAATTTTGAGAAAAAACAAACCGGAAACAATCTTGTTAAACCGGGCAATGATAACAAGCTTTTCAACGTGGGCGCTGAACTCACAAAATATATTGATGCGAAAGTGGCAACAGGCTGGTTAAACCCTGTCAAATCCTACAGTCCGGCATTGGAAACAAAGCTGATCAGTTGGGGTGATACGGTATATTGCTACATCTACGACAATACAAATGACAATAAGATCAATTACAACAGCATTATTTTTTCAGCAGATAAAAAAACAAAACTTGCTGAATTGAAGCAAGGCGAATGGAGTGACTGGTGTAAAGTAAAACTTGCTTTTGG
The DNA here is from genome assembly GCA_903889915.1 of uncultured Bacteroidota bacterium. Classification (GTDB taxonomy): domain Bacteria; phylum Bacteroidota; class Bacteroidia; order Bacteroidales; family CG2-30-32-10; genus CAISZK01. The sequence continues at coordinate 33,082 of CAISZK010000142.1, read as the reverse complement.
CAAGCTGTCGTTTGAATCTCTTTGCAAAATCAGGGTTATCCTGCTTGCTGATGATGGGTTTTTCCGCATCCGTATCTTCTACGACAACATTAATCAATATCTGTGTGTGCCCGATTCCATTGCTGACGATATCAATAAAAACGTTGGTCCGATGATGGCTTTCGTGGACAACTATCCTCCTCAACTGATCTATTACCCGGAGGATAAAAAAGTTTTCCAGGAAGAAATGAAAATGTCGTTTGACTGGCATACAAAACTGGTTCCTTTTATTGAAAAGAAATACAAGCCCGATGTTGTTATCCACGATTGTTACAATTCAAACCAGATGCTCACCAGTAGGTGGTGGATGGGTTCGCTTGACACAAAAAGCATCAGATATAATGATGTGACAGAAAAAGAGAGGGCTGTTCTCTGGAGCGAAGTTCTTGGCATGTATAAACGACTGGACAGTATCATTGGCGAGGTTATGAAATATGCTGATGACAGCACACTGATAGTGTTCAGCAGCGATCACGGGATTTGTGTACGAAACAAATCCGTCCTGTTGAATAATCTCCTTGCAAAAAACGGCTATCTGAAATTCACCATCAATGACTCGACAGGTGTTGCCAGCGTTGACTGGAAAAACACGAAAGCAATATTCCTTCAAATGATTGGCATCTACATCAACCCAAACGGTCTTGATGGAAACTGGAAAAGGGCTTCGGGTGTGGAATACGATAAAATCAGAGATGATATTTCGAAGTTGTTGCTCAATCTGAAAGACACAAATGGAGTGCAGCCCATCAACAGTGTTACCAAATGGGAAGATGCCGAAACAAAATTAAATTTACCCAAAGACAGGGTTGGCGATCTTATACTGTCGAGCACACCGGGCTATGGGTGTTCAGAGGCGATGTCGAATAATTACAAATTATTTGAAGTCCCTCTTATCAGTGGTTACAAACAAGACCTGCTGCCTGAATCAACAAAAAGTTTGTGGACTCCTTTTATCATCATGGGACCCGGGGTTAAAAAAGGGTATAAATTACAAAAGAACATTTGTCACATTGATCAGTTGCCGACGTTCCTGAAGCTGATGGGTATTGAAATCCCGTCGTATATGGATGGCAAGGTAATTGATGAAATTCTCGTAAAATAAGATCATCCGTAATGTCCCCGTTTCCTTCTAAATTTCTTTTTTTTTCCTTCTTTTTAATTTTCTTTTCCCGATCATTTTCTCAAACAAAACCTACTCTTCTGATTTTCGATTCCTCGAAGGTTTGTGATGGTTATTTGCTGTGGCAGGACAAAACAAAATGTCAGTTAATGGACAGGAAAGGAAATGTACTTTATAATTTCCCCGGCAATCTTTGTTCATTTTTCTATAATAAAAATGAAATTGTAACCCATGTTGCAGGAAACCTTACAACCTACAATAAAAACCTTGATGTGATCTGGAAAGTGAGCACCTATATTGACCACGAACTTGTGGTCACGCCTCAGAACAATATTTTGCTTTATGCGGTGGATTATGATTCGATAAATCACATGCTGGTGCGCTTTGATAAGATCAGGTGTTTTGATTCCACAGGCAGAGAATTGTATCAGTGGAGCACACTGGCTGAACACAGATATTTGCTGAATTTTGTCATGAACGATAAAAACATCTTTCGATATAACATCAAAGGATCACATGACCCTGACAGCGTTCTTTATAAAATTGCTCCGTCACTAACAGGGATAACAAGGAATTTCGCGGACAGGGAGTTCTTTCACATGAATTCCATTCAGGTTATTCCGGCAAATGAATCAGAGAAGAAAGACAGTGTTTTCAGAAGAGGCAATCTGTTGCTGAGCTTCTGCAATTACAATGATTCCCTGGTGAGTTTTATTGCTATTGTTGATCCCAACTCTTATAAAATCCTGTGGTATTATGTTCAGAACGACGGGAAACAAATGCACACTCCGGGCATGTTGCCAAACGGAAACATACTGATGTATGTAAACTCCGACTGCCGCAACGCAGTGGATTCTTCTTTTATTGATGAGATAAATCCGGTAACAAAAACTGTTGTCTGGAATTATGTAGAGAGACTTCCTGATGTAGCTGTGCGCTGTTCTCATGGTTCATGTCAGCGGCTGCCAAACGGAAACACACTTATTGCAAATATCAATGGCTACATTTATGAAGTGACCCCTCAAAAGAAAATTGTCTGGCAATGGCACACTGTTGATGCCAAACATTTGTACCGGGCTTTTTTATATCCCAAAGAAAAACTTCAATGGATAGTTGATGAACAATAAACACACAGTAAAAAAACATCAGGCAGGATAAAAAGCAAAAAGAATGTAGGCAGTTAAAAGCACACGAAATTCATAGAAATAATAATCGTATTAAATCCCGAATTTTTTTCAACTTATTGAAATAAAAAAAAATGTTGTACCTTTGAACTAGTGAATGTCTATAAATCATTTTATCCCTAACCCCAATGACTATGAATAAAACTGTCAGACTTATATTTTACGCCCTCATCCTGTCGGGCTATCTGAACATTTGCAATGCACAGATAAAAGACACTACTTACAGCAAACTGATTGATTCCTCCCTTACCGCAATGGGAAAGATATCACTTAAAATTAAAGGCAATTTTAAACTTACAAAACAACAGGATGCAGCAGGCACAAGAAAGGTTGAATTTAAAAGCACGACTGATTACATTGTTGCCAAAACATGGTATAATATTGAAGACAGCATGGCGGGTAAAATAATTGATGATAAAAAGTTCTTAATTGAAAATCTATATAAAACACAGCCCTCCCCTTATCCGGATGTGGTTTCGAACGAGGTGGATTGTCCTGAACGACTGAAGCCGGTTCGCTTTGATACTCTTTACCCGAATTTAAGAATATTTGCTTTCAGGCTCTATGCCAATGACAGATACATCTATGGTGAATGCACCGACGATGTGATCGTTTACAAATCAGCTTACATTTTAGCCTATAATATTCATGAAAAAATGCTGACCGAGATCAGGTATTTCACACCAAAATTAAAACCTGTAAATGTCCCTGAAAAGGTGATGAGAAGTGTGAAGTAATTTTTGATTTAAGATTTAAGATTTTCCTGTAATTATAAATTACCTTATAAAAGTTAAAATTCAGGTAGAATGTATGTGGTCAGCTGAACCTTGAACCTTGAACCTTGAACTTTAAACCTGAAGCTAATACTTCAAAGAATCTGTGGTTCGTATAAAAGCATCTTTAAATCCGATATCCACCATTTTCTGTCTGTAGGCAAAGGCTTCCTCCTTTGTTTTAAACCTCCCCACAATGTAACGTTTTATACCATCACTTGAAGTCACGATTTGAATATCCTTTACCTTTTGGAAATAATCCCAGTCCATATTGCCGGCGCCTAACTGAACCACATATATTGCGCTGACAGCGGTGTCGTGTCGCACTGCAACCTCTGTCTGAATTTTGTTTTGTGCGATTACTTGCTGCTGATATTCATCTGTGATTTTGAAATAATATGTCTCAGCTTCCTTGTTGAGAGTGTTGGCTGTGTCCTGATATGCCAAAGCAATAGTTACACTGGAGTCGGCCAACTTTGCACATTTTGCAGAAGAGTTATACAGAATATTAAACTGCGACATGTAGGCCTTGGAGTTTCTCAGATCATACTGTGCTCTTCTTTCAGTAACGGTAGCGCTATCCAGAAAATCATGGGCTTCTTTTTTGTACTGTTTTACTTTTGTGAGTTCATTCTGGGCTTGCTTTTCGTAGAATCCTGCCTCTTTAAGTTTGAATTTATACTCCTGCAATTTTATTTTTAAAGCAGATGAATCAACAACCCCGTTTATATTATTTTGCGAAAACAGGCAGGAGGTTGTTAGCAGCAGAATTAAACCTGAAATAAGAAACCGCATGATCATTTTTTTTAAAGAATAGCAAAGGTACAAAATAATTTATTTTCAACCTAAAATTGAGAGGCTTTAAATCAATGCGTGATGAAACTTTGAACCTTGAACTTTAAGCCTAATACTTCATTGAATCCGTGGTTCGGATAAAAGCATCCTTAAACCCGATATCTACCATTTTCTGCTTGTAGGCAAGGGCATCTTCTTTTGTTTTAAACCTTCCGATAATGTACCGTGTTACCAAATCACTGCAAGTGACTTTCTGTACACCTACGGCTTTTTTAAAATAAAGCGAGTCCAGGTTTCCGCTGCCAAGCTGCACTGTATATACCGGACTATTGATGGAGTTTTGCTGTGCGGTAACAGTGTTTTTTGATTTATTTTGCTCATCATTTTTTTGCAGAAATTCACCGATAACTTTCAAATAAAATTCTTCAGCCATTAAGTTCATGCTATTTGCAGTATCCCTATAAGCAGCGGCAACATTGCTGATTGAATCAGCGATTTTCGAGTTACCGGCAGCGATACTATAGAGCGTATTAAATTGCGAAAGGAATAACCGGGAGTCGGCAGGATCCAGCTCTGATTTCTTTTCAATGACCCTGGCGCTATCGAGCAGTTTACGGGCTTCTTTTTTATAAAAATTGATTTTCTCAAACTCATTTTGTGCCCGCTTTTCGTACAATCCTGCTTCTTTAAGTTTGAATTTATACTCCAGCAATTTTATTTTTAAAGCAGACGAATCAACGACCCCGCTTGGATTACTTTGTGAAAACAAGCAGGTGTTTGTTAACAACAGAATTAAACCAGAAATAAGAAACCGCATGATCATTTTTTGTTTTAAAAAGGGTGCAAAAATACAAAATGTTTTACTTTAACCGAAAACTGAGTAGCAATTAATTAATGTGTATTGTAACATTAAACCTTAAACACAGAAGGATATTTACCCAATTGAGAAAACTTCAAACTTTTTTCATACTACAATTGGCACCTGAAGTACCGCTGATGCAGTACATGCATTGCCCTTCTTGCTATAATAGCAGGCATAGTACCATGCATAGTATTTAAGTTTTGGATCAAAATCATCAACATTAAAAGTGCTTTTGAATATACCATATTTTGCATTTCCTTTCTCAGTGTAATCACCAGGTGAGTTTGGAGGTTCGGTACCTACATAGCAAAAAACTTTGGCATAAAAAATCCCAAAGGGCACCGCTTTCTTTGTTGGAGTTTCAGGATTAACGACACTCAATTCATGATAACAATAACCAAGTTTCCTCAAAGAGACTACAGGTTGCAATCCCGGATTTTCAACATGACTTGTATGGGTTGAAAGGGCAAGCGCCGTTCCAGCTTTAATATTCAACGATTCATAATCGCTGATAGTGCCCGATATACCAATTTTAGCTAATAAATGATGCCCATTAACATTGCCGTGATCATAATCTTTCACTGTATTAATGAGTATCCTCATTTGCGTTTTTTTAGTCGGTGGGCATAGTTTTCCGATAGCAACAAACTTATAAAGCTTTTCCGCTCTTTTCCTGAAAAATGTTATTTTTTTCCTTTCAGCAAGCGTGAACATCCAATCATTCCACTTTTGTTTGCCGGGAATTTTTCCCGGTAACATTTGTAAATTATCCCATCTAACCATATAAGCTGTAAATGATGCAGCATTTTTCGGTATTCTACTTCTATCAGGCATAGGTAATTAATTAAGATTTATTGGTCAGTTATCGTTTAATAAAAGTACATTTTCATTTATTATTGGTTTGACTTCTTGGCACAGAGTCAAACCAACTATTTTTATTTGTATGACTCCGTGTTAAGGAGTCAAACCAACTGTTTTTATTTGTATGACTCCGTGTTAAGGAGTCAAACCAACTGTTTTTATTTGTTTGACTTCGTGCCAGGAAGTCAAACCATCTGTTTTTATTTGTTTGACTCCGTAACAAGGAGTCAAACCATCTGTTTTTGTTAGTTTGACTCCGCACCATGGAGTCAAACTAATTATTTCTGTTTGTATGACTCCGTGTGATGAAGTCAAACCAGTAATGAATAAATGCGAACCTGCAATAATTAAAAGAACACCTGAATAAATTAATTTCTTACTCCCGGAAAATGATTGTTAATGAACGAAGAATGGCAGCACCTTTTCAAAGAATGATTGAAAGCAACCATTGCATGAATGTTTACCAACAATTTCTATGGATGTGCAATGAAAAATTAAGACATCGCATCCAATAAGCAAATACTGGCACTTAACTATTTTAAAAAACTGCTGTAAAGATACAACGAAAATGAAATACTGCAATCGTTTTCCGGAATTTTTTTTCAGCGAAAGAAAAAATTGTAATTTTACCGGTAATTATTTTTCGTTTTCGCCTCATTTACGATTCGTCCTTTTATTAAAATGATTGATTTAACTTAAAAAAATTAAGCAATGAAAAAAGCCGCATTCCTCACTCTTGCTGCCATTTCTTTTTTGATTTACCAAAATTCTTATGGGCAAAATTATGTTCCCTTTTCGACAACTATAGCCAAATGGGATTGCTTATTTTGGAATCAATGGGGACCAACTGATATAGTGCTCACCAATTATAAGTACATCATGTCAGGCGATACACTGATCAAAGGCAGGCAATATAAAAAGATGTTTTTCAAAGATGATTTCTCCAACCCACTTCGCTATATAGGCGGTTTGAGAGAGGACACTTCCAGGCAGATTTTTTTCTTTCCTTACAGCACCAGTTTTATGACTACTGCGCCCATCACTTTTCCGAATGACACGGTTGAGCAATTGCTTTATACTTTTAATAATTTAAGTATAGGAACGACGCTGCCGATCAACACCGGAAATGCTGTCATTACGGTTAACGGAATTGATTCGGTACTTGTAGGCACAACATACCATAAGAGGTATGCAATACACAATCAGAATATGCTTGGTATGCCTGAATACTGGATAGAAGGAATCGGCAGCACGAAGGAACTTTTTTCTCCATTTACTTATGAATTCGAATGGATATTCTACACACTCTGCTATGAAGATTCAATGAGCTATCACATCAATAACCCAAATCAAAACAGTTTGGATTCATGCCATTACATGTCAGGACTAAAGGAATACTCTGCAAATTCCATTTTTCAGACATACCCCAATCCTGCATCCAACCACCTAACTATTGAATCTTCCACTCTTTTCAAAGAAGCAACAATTTCAATTCTCAATATCGAAAGTCAAATTCTAATCCAGCAAACCATGCAACAACCCCAAACAATCATTGATGTTTCAGGCTTTGCAAGGGGAATGTATTTTGTAAAAATAAATTCGGATAAAGGAATTGAAATAAAAAAGTTTGTGAAAGAGTAGAAAAAAAGAAGTACTTTTATGGAGAATTTTAAAGCTCCTTTTATTGAATTTAAAATGAATCTCAACCAAAAACATAAATTATGAAAAAAGTTGTACTCATACTATCCATACTGTTTGCTGTTGTGCGCAATTCAAATGCGCAGTATTCGGTGTCATCCATCCCTTACACACCTTACGCATTCAATACCGGGACTCCCGTCCTTGTTAACCTGGATGATGTATGGAGTCAGGCGATAACGCTGCCTTTTAATTTTATTTTTTATGGAGTTAGTTACAATCAAATCGTAATAGGAGCCAATGGAGTTGTTTCATTTGGCCCTGCCAACTCCGGACTTTTTTGTCCCTGGTCTTTTACTGCAAGCTGTCCAAATTCATCAATTGTTATTGGCAGTACCGGTCCATACATTTTTGGCGCTTTTGAAGATATTGACCCTTCTGTTTATGGGAATATTTATTATAAAACATACGGGACTGCGCCCAACAGAGAATTTGTAATAAATTTCGATTCCATTGCAATGTTCAGTTGCAACTCCACATTTGCAACATCACAGATTGTGCTTTATGAAACTACAAATAATATTGACATCGTCGTTCACGAAAAACCGCTTTGCACTCAATGGAACAGCGGAAATGCTGTAATAGGAATCCAGGATTCCACAGGGACGCTAGGACTAACACCTCCCGGGAGAAATACAGGGCAATGGACGGCAACTAATGAAGCATGGAGATTTCAGGTTGCCCCTCTTGGTGTTTTCGTATCAAATGTTACAAATTCCAACTGCAATTCAAGCAACGGGGCAGTAAGTATTAATATCATCAACAATTCAGCTACACCGCCGTTCACATTCTTATGGAATACAACACCACCGCAGACAACGCAAAATATTTCCAATGTACCACCTGGTAATTATTGCGTAACTGTTGTTGATAATGCAAGTGATTCTGTTATCACATGTGTTACTGTGGACACTATTTATTTTGCCGCTCCTGATATCTGCATTGTAACTACTGATACAACCACAGGATATAATGTGGTTGTGTGGAATAAGCCCGTCACCACAGGGATCAATAAGTATCTTATTTATAGGGAAACCACAGTTTCGGGTGTCTATGCTCTGATAGGAACCAATAATTACAGCAACCTGAGCATTTTTGTTGATTCCACTGCCATTCCTGCACAACAGCCCTACCGCTATGAACTGGCCCTGTTGGATAATTGTGGTGACACTTCGCAAACTTCAGCATATCATCAAACCATTCACCTTGCAATCAGTCCTGCTATAAGCGGAGGCTGGAACCTGATATGGAATGACTATATCGGATTCTCTTATGGCTCCTACTATATTTACAGGGGCACCAGCAACGGTAATTTAATTTTGCTGGATTCTGTTTCCAGTACAGTCACATCCTATACTGATCTTACACCACCATCCGGTACGGTTTACTACGTGGTTGAAGTAAAACCGGCAGTACCATGTAATCCATCTTCAAAAACACCAACTGATTTCTCAACAACGTTATCAAATAAAGCTTTCAGTGGAATCGGAGGAATTCAGGAAACATCAACGCAGAACTCAATTCATATTTATCCCAATCCTGCAAGTGATATAATAACTATTGAAAACACTGCACTTTCAAAAGGAGCCATGATTTCAATTTGCAATATCGAAGGCCAGATTCTCATACAGCAATACATGCAACAATCCAAAACAACTCTTGATATTTCAAGCTTTGCAAAGGGAATGTACTTTGTAAAAATTAAAAGTGATAAGGGGATTGTTGTGAAAAAGTTTGTGAAGGAATAAAAATCTTATGCAATTAAATTAATTCATGTTTTGTTGCTAAGACAGTAGTTGCTGCATGAACTCCGCAACAACAAACCACAAACTACAAACCACAAACTTTTACAAAAACGAAGTCACCAGCAGTGTCACCGACAACCCTATCATGATGATCACCGTTGCCCAACTAATAACATTGGCAAAAGGTTTGTTCACATAATCCCCCATGATCTCTTTTTTGTTTATAAGCATGATCATGCAGAGAAGTACCACCGGCAGCAATACTCCGTTTGCCACCTGCGACCACAATGTAATTGTGATCAGGGGCGCATTTGGCATAAGAATGATCCCTGCTCCTATTATAATGATAATGGTAAACAACCAGTAAAATTGAGGAGCTTCTTTCCATTTTTTGTCAATACCAGCTTCAAAACCGAAAGCTTCACATACGAAGAAAGCTGTTGCCACAGGCAATATTGTTGCTGAAAAAACCGAAGCTATAAATAATCCAAAAGCAAATGTTGCCGATGCAAGCTGTCCGGCAAGAGGTTTCAGCGCCAATGCAGCATCTTTGGCTTCAACGATGCTGACGTTATTTTTATACAATGTGGAAGCACAGGCAACGATAATAAAAAAAGCAACTACTACTGTGATAATACTTCCAATGCCAACATCCCATAAAGTGAATTTATACTCTTTGATATTTATGCCTTTTTCAATGATCGCCGATTGCATGTAGAACTGCATCCATGGCGCAATTGTGGTTCCTATAATTGCAATTGTCATCGAAAGAAAAGGCACATCAAATTTCATCTCCGGATGAATAATGGATTCTCCGATCTCGCCCCAATGCGGATGTCCCATGATTGCCGATACAACATAGACCAGAAGAAAAACACTGAAAAAAAGAAACACTCTTTCAGCAATTTTATAAGTTCCTTTCACTACCAGCCACCAGACAAATATTGCTGAGATGGGAACACTGATATATTTGCTGACATTAAAAACTTTCAAACTCCCGGCCACTCCGGCAAATTCAGTGGTGGTGTTACCAATGTTGGCAACCAGCAATCCGATAAAAATAAAGAAGGTGATTTTCACACCCACGTTTTCACGGATAAGATCTGAAAGTCCTTTGCCTGTAACAATACCCATGCGGGCATTCATTTCCTGAACAACGAAAAGCACGATAAATGCAGGGATCATTGTCCAAAGCAACTTATAACCAAACTGCGCTCCGGCTAAAGAATATGTTGTAATTCCTCCGGCATCATTATCCACACTTCCTGTGATTATGCCCGGTCCGAGTATTGCCAGGAACAACACAAGGTTGCGCAGGTAATACTTTCTTCTCCTGTTGAAATTTTTGTAGCTCAGCATGGCGTAAAATTTTTAAATTGTTGCTGATTTTATTTTGTTCAAAGTTTAAAGTTCAAGGTTCAAAGTTGTCGCTGCCGGTTACTTTGTCTTCCGTTTGCCTAAAAGGTCTTCAACGATATCATCAATGACAACCATTCCTTCCATTTTCATTTCCTTGTCTGTGACAGGAATTGCAAGAAGGTCGTATTTGGAAATGATCTCAGCCAGCGTATCAATTTTGTCATCGTCAAACACGCTGATGGCATCTATCTGCATAATGTCTTTCAGAGTAATATTTGGTTCGGATATCACAAGGTCACGCAGTGTCACAGTTGCAACAAGCTTTTCATCCTTATCTGTCACGAAAAGTGAGTAGATCATATCTGCTTCGGGCTTTTGATGACGCAATTCAATCAGAGTTTCCTCAACTGTCATCGTCTCACGAAACGACATGTAATCTGTCGTCATGATACTTCCCACTTCTTTTCCTGAATATTCAAGCAGTTCTCTTACCTCTTCCGAAGATTCTTTTTCCATTTCATTCAGCAGCATTTCTGCTTTGTCGTCTTCAAGTCCGTCAAGCAGGTCGGCAACTTCGTCGGCAGGCATTTTTTCCAGCACATCAGCTGCCTTTGCTATAGGCAGGCTTTCGATGATCTGTGCCTGTGCATATGGTTCCAGTTCTTCGAGCACATCAGCGGCTTTTTCTTCATCAAGTGATTCAAAAACTTTAGCTCTTGATGATCTTCCCATTTCTTCAATAATATCGGCAAGGTCTGAAGGGTGCAGTTTATGCAATCCTGATGACGTGCTGGAAAGTTTGATATTGAAATTAGAATGATCGAAAGTGGCAACATCGTCCCACAGTATGAAACGTGTGTTGATATTCTTCTTTGTAAGACTTAAAACTTTGTTCACAATCTCCGAGATCCCTATGCGGCGCAACAGTCCCTCAGTGCCGATATCAACAGCAATGGCATAAGTACCCGAAGGAACTGTAACCAGCCTGACATCATTAACCCTTACAAGCTTGCGGCCGTTGATATCCACGATCTGCCTGTCCAGAATATTGTGAACAAGCGGAAGTGTGTTTTCGAATTGTTTCTCGGTAAGGTCAACGATCTTCTTGCATGAGAAAATAAATTTCTTCTCAATGCGTGAGATTTCGATGTGGAGAGCATTCAGGTAACGCAGCTTTCCATTGATCCTTGTTTTGATGCCAACCACCATCGGCCTGAATGATTCATCAGCAGGCGCAGGGGTATTGGCGGCATTAACTATAACGTCGAGAATTTTCCCCACACGATCGCCATCAGCATTGTAAAGTTTAACTCCAATGATCTGGCTTAAATAGAATGTGATTTGTGCTGTCATGGGCACCTCCTTCTTTTTAAAGACATAAGAGATGCGCCGCAAGCGAAAGGCAAACGGAGTGACCCCCTATATCCGGGTTGTATTAATTATGCAATATCTCGCAGGTCCTTCGTCCATTTTAAATTTTACTACAATTTTTGTGCGGCAAAAGTAAACTTGATTTCTGAATTAAACAACACTTAATTTTAGAAAAAAAAATATTTAACTAATGGCTTTGAAAGCAAAATATCTTTTATTTAAAGTTAAAAACATATCAGTCCTATTTGGAGCACAATTGTCAATCAGTAATGAATAATTTATTAATTTTGCTAAATCCTTTAATGAACGATTAAATGCTAAACATATTTCTTCAGGATAAACTTCCTGAAATAATTAAGCTTCTTAAGCAATATCATGTCACTTCAGCCTTTGCATTTGGTTCTGTATGCACAGATACCTTTAATGAAAAAAGCGATATTGATATGCTCGTTAATTTAGATGATAAACTCGAACCTTTAGAGAGAGGTGAATTAATATGGCAACTATGGGATGAGCTTGAAAAAACTCTTAACAGAAAAGTAGATCTCCTTACAGAGAAATCGCTTACAAACCCTTATTTCATTGAAGAACTTAATGAGAAAAAAGTTAACTTATATGAAAAGAGAAGTTAAAAAATTACTTTTTGATATCTCTGTTTCTATTCAATAGGTTGGCAACTATTTAGGTGAAAAAAAATCTTTGCCGAATACAAAAATAATAAATTGGTCAGGCGGGCTGTAGAACGTGAATTAGAAATAATCGGCGAGGCTATGAAACGGCTACTTGAAATTGACCCGGATGTTAAAATTTCCGAAAAAAGAAATATTGTAAATTTCAGGAACCGTATTTCACATAGTTATGATAGTATTGATGAAGAAACTGTATGGGGTATAATTATAAATCATCTTCCTAAATTAAAAACGGAAGTTGATAATCTCCTAAATGAAACCTGAAAAATAAATAACTTTCACTTCTCTCCAAACACCACAGCCGTATAAACCCATAGTTCGGCGGTTTTCCATCCCTCCCACCCTATACCGGCTTTGTCTTTGGCACAATGTCCAAGAAATTCTTCTTTAGTCCACCCTGTCTCTGTCGCAACCTGAGGCAGGAAAGTACCGGTAGCCGTTCCTTTCTTCATGTAGATTCCCTGTTTGCCCAGAACAAAATCTTCAGCAGAATTAATTTTCTTCAGTGGAGATAAAACTGAAATCTCAATAGTGATACTGTCAAGTTCATCTCTTGTTACTGCATTAAAACGGTAATCTTGTGTTGAAGATGAGATGGCCATCTTCTGAACCACTTTATAAAGCGGTTCTCCGGGCATAAACATTCCAATGCATCCACGCAATTCACCTTTTATTTTCAATGTTACAAATGCACCACAGTTTTGCCTGATGGTTTCAGAAAAACCGGAAGAGTCAATCAGCGGGATCTTTTTATCCTTTATAAAGGAGTTCAAAGTAGTGCGGGCAATATTCAACAGATCGCTTTTGTCTTTCGCAGTCAGCACAAATTCTGCATTGTCTCCGGGCAACACAGCCTTTCCATTGGTGTGAAAAGCCAAAGCCCAGTAACCAACAACCTTGCTGCTGTCCTTTGTTGCATCCCCTGAATTTTTATATTCGATCTCTTTAATCGTTGCACCCTTTATTTTCTCAGTCATATAAAGGAATGTCAACACTGCATCATACCCGCAAAGGCTGGTCAGCAACTCAGGTATCTTTTTATTCTCATTTGCACCTATTACTTTGATAAGTTCCGCGGCTGAATTCTTACAGATAGCAGCTACAGTTTCTTTATCATTTGCATTGGCATCAGCATATTTCGGATAATGTGAAAAATCAGTACTTATCACAAAGGCATTTTCTGAATTCATATAAGGACGTAATACCTCTGCCATTTTTTTGCACAATGCAGGATTGTCAGTGCCCAGCAGTATTGGAACAATTTTAAATTTCTTTTTCAGATGGTATTGTAAAAAAGGAAGCTGCACTTCGATACTATGTTCATTGATCTGGTAATCCGTGCTGCACTGAAATACTTTGTCAGTCTTTACTATCTGGCTTGCCAGTGCGGTATCCACCTCAACGGTGCCAAGAGGTGTGATGTAGTTCCCCTTATTATAAACGCAGGCACCATCGAACCATGCATGATGGCTTACGCCAATCACAAAAATAGTTTTATACTCCTTATTCGCATCGAGCTGATTAAAGGCTGAAGCTGCAACGACACCGGAATAAATATAGCCTGCATGCGGACTTATAATTGCGAATACACTATCGGTTGACTTTGGCGCAGCTTTTGCAAACATTTCTTTAAGTGAGGCTAAAAGTTTGACAGAATCCGCCGGATAAAACTGCCCTGCATAAGAAGGATAGCGGTCAACAGAAGTTGGCTTCACAGGCTTATCCTGTGAGTTACAGTTTGAAAAGAGCACCATATTGAACATAATGAAGAAGATTATCTTATTCCGAAACATGTTTTTAATTATTGTAATTTTGCACGTCCAAATTTTAACCAAAGGTAAGAAAAATTATAATTTGGACTTTGCCATTTGAAACTATGAAGATAACTAAACAAGCCGGACTTTTCTATGCAGTGCTCGCTCTCGGGTTTTCTTCTGTTGTTTCTCAAATTATTTTCATTCGTGAATTCCTCAATGTATTTTACGGTAATGAACTTATTTTCGGAATTATCCTTGCAAGCTGGATGGTTTTAACAGCCGGTGGAGCATATCTTGGAAAATTCTCAGGGCGCATCAGAAGGCGCGAAAGATACCTCATCATCCTGCAAATTATTACGGCTTTTCTTCCTTTGCTCACCGTATTTTTATTGCGCTGGTTGAGAGAAATTATTTTCCCTGAAGGTATCATGCTAGGGATACCCGATGGAATACTCACGTCACTTGTTTTCCTGGCTCCTTACTGCATCATTTCAGGTTTTCTTTTTACTTTTTTCTGCATTTTACTATCTGAAAGACTTAAAGGAAACCAGATTAGCCGGGTGTATTATTTTGACACGATTGGAAGTATCATCGGAGGATTTGTTTTCAACTTTATTCTTGTTTTCTTTCTCAACAGTTTGCAAAGCTTGTACATCCTGCTTTTCGTGAATATTTCAGCCGGGCTTGTTATCTCAATTATTAATAAACGTAAAAAGGCAACAATATTATTGATCACTCTGATTGCAGGATTTCTTGTACTGACCATCAGCTATGATCTTGAGAAATACACCAAAGAAAGGCAATTCAAAAACCAGGAATTAGTTTATTATAAAGATACACCCTACGGAAACCTTGTAGTTACCAAAACCAGCAAACAACTGAATTTTTTTGACAACAGCGTTTTATTATTTTCAACTGAGAATACCCCTGATAACGAAGAATCGGTACACTATGGCATGCTTCAGCACAAAAAGCCAAGAAAAGTGCTTTTGATATCTGGAGGTGTGAATGGCCTTGCCAAAGAAGTTTTAAAATATCCGGTTGACACTATAGATTATCTTGAAATAAATCCGGTGCTTGTTGAGCTTGGGAAAAAATACACCACAAATTTAGTGAGTCCGAAAATACGAATAATCAATCAGGATGCGCGGCTGTTTTTAAAACAATCTAAGGAAAAATACGATGTCGCAATTATTGCACTTCCCGAACCTACCACGGCGCAAATGAACCGTTTTTACACACTTGAGTTTTATAATGAGTTGAAAAAAAATCTGAATGATGATGGTGTTATTTCCTTTGGCCTGCTTGCAACTGATGATTATATCAGTCCCGAAGCCAGAAGTATCAATTCGGTAATGTTCAACACGCTGAACAACGTTTTTAAGAACATCATTATCATTCCGGGCGACAGGAATTATTTTATTGCCTCAGATTCGCCTTTACGGGCCGACATCACAAATCTTGTTGAGGAAAAAAAGATCAACAATATCTATGTAAACAAGTTTTACCTTGATGATAACAACATCCACGACAGGATGCAATACATCATGAAAAACATTGACAAAGATTCAGAGATCAACCATGACTTTCGCCCTGTTGTTTACTTCCATCAGCTTAAATTCTGGCTAAGTCATTTTAAAACCAACTATTATTTCTTGTTTATCGTTTTTGCTTTGCTATTGTTGATATTCCTCGCACGGCTAAATCCGGTAAATCTTTGTCTTTTTACAGGAGGATTTGCTGCTTCTTCCATTGAAGTTATTTTGCTGATCACTTTCCAGATCATATACGGGTACGTGTTTCAGATGATAGGAATCATTATCATGCTGTTTATGGCAGGACTTGCGATTGGCTCGTTTTACATAAACAAGAAAACCAAAATCTATACAGTTGAAAAGTACTTAAAGATTCAGGGCGGCATTGCAACTTATTCAATTATCCTTCCATTTATTCTACTATTGCTGAACTACGCAGGGAAAAACCCATTCATTATTCAGGCTGCCTACATGATCCTTATCCTCATCATTGGAGGGCTAACCGGAATGGCCTACTCAATTTCTTCAAAGATCATTAAAAAAAATATTCCGGCGGTGGCGGCCGAATCTTATGGTGCCGATTTATTTGGTTCAGCCGTTGGTGCATTGATTATCTCCGCTTTTTTATTACCTTTGCTCGGCATTTTCGAAGTGTGTTTTTTGATTGGAATACTGAACATTTTTAGTGGTATTATTTTATATACCAAAAGGAAAAAGTACCATGCGTAAGACCTTGCAAACCGGGGATCCTAATGATAGAAGCGAACATCTTTCAAAAAGAGATTTCCTCAAAAAAAGTCTTCTCGGAATTTGTGGAATTGCAGCAGGAGCTTACAGTCTTCCATTGAAACCTGTTAAAGTTAATAAGAATAAAATGACATCCAAGGATGATCTTCTGGGGCTATTAAAACATTCAAAAGAAGCATTGAATTATACTGCAATGAAGGATAATTATGTTGAGTGCAATCTTTGCCCCAACGGATGTGTTCTTGCCGAAAACGATCGGAGTACATGCAGGAACAAATTTAATGTTAAAGGAAAACTTTACACAATTGCTTACGGAAATCCGTGTATCCTTAACACCGATCCAATTGAGAAGAAACCTCTTTTTCATTTCTTCCCGGGGATGGATATTTATTCACTTGCTACTGCTGGCTGCAATTTACGTTGCCTGAATTGTCAAAACTGGACAATTTCACAAGTCGGACCCGAAGAAACAGATAATTTTAATCTTCTACCGGCTGAAGTAGTTTCCACCTGCACAACCGCAGGCATAAAAGCTATTGCTTTTACGTATTCCGAGCCTACTTCTTATTACGAATACATGCTTGATACTGCAAAATTAGCAAGTGAACAAGACATCCGCACTGTCATCGTTTCGAACGGATACATCAATGAAACACCGCTGAAAGAACTGTGCAAATATATTGACGGGGCTGCCATCAACCTGAAGAGCTTTAAAGATTCAATTTATCAAAAGTTAAACAGTGGAAGCCTGCAACCTGTGCTAGATACGCTGAAAACATATAAAGACAACGGAGTTTGGCTTGAGATTATAAACCTCGTCATTCCAACATGGACTGATGATTTGAATATGATCAAAGAAATGTGCGATTGGCTTGCAACGAATGGTTTCACTGAAACTCCTTTGCATTTTTCTCGTTTCACACCCATGTATAAGTTAACCAATCTTGCTTACACACCGGTTGCGACTCTGGATAAGGCTATGGCAATAGCTACCAAAGCTGGATTAAAATACGTTTATGTTGGCAATGTCCCGGGACATGACGGAGAAAACACATACTGCCCGGGATGTGCTAAAAAAATAATTGCGAGAAAAGGGTTTGTCATTTTAGAAAAACACATAAAAAATGGCAACTGCGAATATTGCAATACTGCAATTGCAGGAATTTGGGAATAAAACTTTATATTATGGCAAAAAAACCTACAACAAAAAAGAAAGTTATTGCAAAAGCAGTAGCTGTTACCGTGAAGAAATCAACCACAAAACCTGCAAAAAAGGCAAACAAACCCGTTGCAAAACCTAAGCCTGTTGTAAAAAAGACAGTCCCTAAAAAAGCTGTAAAGCCTGTTATGGTAGTAAAACCAGTTGCTGCTAAAAAGAAAGAACCAGCAAAAAAAACTGTAACTAAAAAACCAGTTCCTGCTAAAAAAGTTTTCACAAAATCAAAGTTTGTAGCAAAAAAAACTGTAACTAAAAAACCAGTTCCTGCTAAAAAAGTTTTCACCAAATCAAAGCCGGTAGCAAAAAAAACTGTATTGGCAAAAGCTGCCATAAATCAAAAACCTCAGCCGAAGAAAACTGTTGCCAAAACAAAAGCCAAAATTGTTGTAGTACCTAAGAAAAAATCAACAAAAATTGCAGAAATAAAAGTTGTAAGAAAACTTAAACCGCAACAAAAAAAATCATCTGCCACAACAAAGATTCTCTTAACACCCAAAAAGAAAATCACCAAGCTTCCTTTAAAAAAAGTTGCTAAAAAAATAAAACCACAGCTTAAAAAGAAGATCACTAAGCTTCCCGTAAAAAAGGTTTTAAAGAAAACAAAACCACAACCTAAAAAAATCATTGCAAAAGCAAAAACGGCTGTGCAACCCAAAGGAAAAACATTAAAAGATGCTATTAAAAAAACTTTACAAAAAGTAAAAATACAACCAAAAAAGATTGCTGCAAAAACTAAAGCAACTGTAACACCAAAGAAAAAGGTGGCAAAGACAACAGTGAAAAAGGTAGCGCCAAAAAACAAACCTCTACAAAAAAAGTTAGCTGCCAAAGTAACAGTACAGCCAAAGAAAAAAGTTATTAAACCGGCTGTAAAAAAAGTTGTTCCGAAACTAAAGCCACAGCCCCAAAAAGCTAATGTTAAAGCCAGGGTAAAAGCACAAACAAAGAAAAAAGAAACAAAAACTGCAGTAAAAAAAGTTGTTCCCAAACAAAAGGCTAAGGTCATTGTAACTCCTGTTGAGAAGATCGTTCAAAAAATTCCAGAACCGGTTCAAAAAAAGGCCACTATTATTAAATCGCCTGTGGTAAAAACAGCAGTCGTAAAAACTCTTCTTAATGCTAAATTACCGACTGAACCACGTCCTGAAATTAAAATTGTTGAAGTAAAACCTAAGGAACCCAAAACAAAAGTCCCTGTTTCAAAACCGTCTAAAGAAAAGGGAATTCCGGCTTCACCGGCATCTGGAACCGAAACTTTAGTAGAAAAGCCAGAGGCAAAGACAAAAACAGTAAAGGATAAATCAATAAAAATTACCAAAGATGCACCTAAAACCAGTGCAACTGTTGCTGAAGTTGGGCGCACAAAAAAAGAAATAACTTCACCTTCAAAAATCGCAAACAGACCTGTTATAGTTTCTATGAAGAACTACCATGGTTTTGAGTCTAATTATAACAGGGCTGACATGTTCTATAAAAACGTTTTAAAAGCCGAAATAATCAAGCGATATTCTGAAAACAAGGAAGAGGACAAGCCATTCATTGAACGTGATCATAGCCTTACAATAAAACTCAACGACAAGAATGTCACCATTTCTGAAAAATCGAGAGATCAGGATTGGAACGATATCTACATTGAGATCTTTAAAAAATATCCTAACGAAGAAGGGTGGATAAAATATACCACAGCTGATTACCTTGGATTTTTCTTCCCTGGCAGGGTCTTCTGGGCAAAAATGGAACCTATCAAGAAACTCTGCTTTGAAATACTTGCGAAAGCTCTGGATAGTGGGATATACAAAGAGTTGTTCTACATGTTCCCCAAAAACAACGGAAGGTTGTCAAAAACTTTCAAAATAAACACCAAGACCTACAGCTTTAATTTCATTCAGATCTATCACGAAAAGGGAGAAGAATCCTATTACACAGTTGGGATCAACCTTCCTTTCGTTTTGTTAATGGATTTCAGGATTGATTATAGGTTATTCAAGCAGTAATTTTTATTAAGGTCAAAAAGACTTAAATAAAAATGCAGATTGAACAAAACTAAGCCTTGTCAGAGGCTTCAGCTTTATTATATTCTGCAACAAGAGAATCCATAAGGTCTTTTACGTGGACAATTTCATTAACCCTGTAAACATTCTCGCCTGCAAAAGCAAATCCTTCCAGCAGGTTTCCTTCTTTGGCATTGCATAATGCATGTGCAATGCAATAAGGTGCAGTTTTCACTTTGCACGGAATTATACAATGGTAAGGGCAATTAAAAGGTTTTTTCTGGCCCGCACTCACATCGGTCAGAAATTGGCTCCTAATAGCTCTTCCTGGCATTCCTAACGGACTATCAATAATAATTGCATCATCTTTAGTTGCGTTCAAATACGCCTGTTTAAACTCATCGGAAGCATCGCATTCAAAAGTACCCACAAAACGGGTTGCCATTTGCACTCCGGCAGCGCCCATTTTCATAAATTTGTAAATGTCCGCACCTGTATAAATCCCACCTCCGGGGATAACCGGAATGGCAGTATTATATTTGTCTTCGAGAGGTTTTATTTGTGCAAGCACATCGGGCAATAAATTTTCCAGTTCAAATTTGGGATCAAAAATATTTTCTTTCTTAAACCCCAGATGTCCTCCTGCCCGTGGTCCTTCAAGAACTATCGCTGCAGGAATATAATTGTATTTTTCAATCCATCTCTTTGCAATCAAACCGGCAGCTTTGCCCGAAGAAACAATTGGAACAAGCTTGGTTTTTGTATTACCCTCAGGCAGGAATTCGGGTAAGCTCAATGGCAGCCCTGCACCTGAAAAAATAATATCTGCTTCTTCATTGATAGCCGTTTTTACACAATCGGCATAATTTGAAAGTGCAACCATGATGTTGATCCCAATGATACCATTGGATTTTGCTTTTGCTTTTCTGATCTCCTGTCGAAGTACACGATTATGGACTTCATTCCAGTTTGTTTTCAGGTCTGTTTCATTGTGACCGATACCGGCTGTGGCAATCACACCAATACCTCCGGCAATAGCAACAGCAGAAGCAAGTCCGCTTAATGAAATACCAACAGCCATACCTCCCTGAATGATCGGAACTTTTGCTACCAAGTCCCCGATTATTAATTCTTTCATAAAAAAAACAATTTTTGCCGGTTCTCTATGGAGAAACAATTACACTCATAAAATACTCCAACAGATTTCTTATTGATTAGCAATGAACCGAAAATTCAGAAAAGCCACTACTTTGCAGAACAATCATTGAAGAACCTATACTATTTTATCAAATTAAAAAAAAACAAAATTACAATTTATTCCAATATGGAGAATAGTTATTGACGGAAATTTTACATGAACAGTAACAAATATCCTGATACAAATTAAGTTTTCTCAAAACTTCCTTTCCTCATTCACCTGCCCTTTCACGTAATCTTCCTCTGCTATTTTCTTTCCAGAGTCATCATATAATATCCATGTGCCGTTTTTCAAATAATCATTTAAAACTTTATTGAAAAACATTTTCCCTTCTTCTTTCACGTTGCCATTTGGCCAATATTCTTTACTATCGTACATTTTATTTTTTTTATCAACCAACTGGAGTGAACTTTGAGGGCTACCGTTTTTATAATAATAATTCATTGTGATGTAGAACTCAAATGACTTATCGTTTTCCTCAAAATATTCCATTTTTCCGTTAGGGTAATAATCCTCCTCGGTTATTTCCTTTCCTTTGAAATATTTCCTCTTCGATTTCATCACACCACTTTTATAATAAAGTTCCATCTGGAAATTGCGTGAATCAATCATTTTGAATGAACGCTCCAATTGACCATTATCAAAGTAGTTTTTGTAAATAGTGCTGAGTTGACCGTTGGTATAAAACCCTTTATGTTTTAATTTTCCATTAGAATAATATTCTTCGTAAGATCCGGTAAGTTTCACACCCTTTTCTTTCCAACGGACAGAATCGCCGCCAAGAATGGAATTGAATTTATCATACACATCAATTGACTCTGTGTCTGCAACAGTCGTATCACTGTTCACATCGCTGATATCAACAGTCTGTGCAGGGCTATTTTTAAAGCCCAGTATGAAAAACATAATTAAGAAAAAAAACAATCTCATTTCTCTACTTACAGTAGTGTCTGCATAATTTTCTGCATGGCGCCTGCTTCACTTTTTGCATGCTCAGCAAAGTCATTTCCATTTGAAGCAAAGATAATACTTCGAGAAGCATTTACAAGCAGTCCACATCCATCATTTAATCCATATTTAGCAACTTCCTCAAGACTTCCACCCTGTGCACCGACACCCGGAACCAACAAAAAATGATCAGGCACAATTTTTCTGATCTCTGTCAGCATCCTTGCTTGTGTTGCTCCCACCACATACATCATGTTTTCTGAAGTGCCCCATTTTCCTGATTTCTCAAGCACATGTTCGAATATTTTTTTTCCTTCAGATTCCATCAACTGAAAATTCTCAGCGCCTTTATTGGAAGTAAGGGCCAGAAGAATTATCCATTTTCCTTTGTATTCAAGAAAAGGAGCAACCGAATCCTCACCCATATATGGGGCCACTGTAACAGCATCGAAATTTTTTGACACATCCTCATTTCCAAAAAAAGATTTCGCATAAAGTTTTGAAGTGTTTCCAATATCTCCACGTTTGGCATCAGCTATCGTAAAAAGTTGTCCGGGGAATTTATTAAGATATTGAATAGTTTTTTTAAGACTCTGCATACCTGCAACACCACGGCTTTCATAAAAAGCAAGATTGGGTTTGTATGCCACAGTATAATCAATAGTGGCATCAATTATTGCCTTATTAAATTCAAAAACAGGATCGTCAAAGTCCAGTAAATGTTTTGGTAGTTTTGCAATATCTGAGTCAAGACCTACACACAGAAATGATTTTTTCTTAATGATTAATTTGTATAATTCTTCTTTGAGCATTATTCGTGATTTTTTATTTTTGATTTAACCTTGATGTTTTTTAATGATCAATATGTAGCAATCATAAGTTTGGTGCGGCCTGGAGAAATACCATAGCAGGCAAAAATCTTCAATTAATTTTTAATTTTCTTGTACCACAAGTGGTGTGCAAACCATATTAAATTGTTTCTTCTCCTGCAGATTTAAGTCTTTCAGCATTCTCAGCCAACTGCAACGCATCAATCATATCCTGTATAGCACCATCCATAAAGACCGGAAGGTTGTATGTTGACACGCCTATTCGATGATCAGTGACTCTGCTCTGGGCATAATTATAAGTACGGATCTTTGCTGAACGATCGCCTGTAGAGACCATTGTTTTACGTTTCTTTGCAATGTCATCAAGATATTTCTGATATTCCAGTTCATATAAACGTGAACGCAAAACTTTCATAGCCTTGTCAAGATTTTTAATCTGGGACTTTTCGTCCTGGCATGAAACAACTATACCAGTTGGAATGTGTGTCAACCTGATTGCCGAATATGTTGTATTTACTGATTGCCCACCCGGTCCTGAAGAACAGAAAGTATCTTTTCTTATGTCGGATTGTTTCAGGTCAACATCAAATTCATCCGCTTCAGGCAATACTACAACTGAGGCCGCAGAAGTGTGAACCCTACCTTGTGTTTCAGTTTGCGGAACACGCTGCACACGATGAACCCCTGATTCATATTTCAACTGACCATAAACATTTTCACCTGTAACATTAAAAATTATTTCCTTGAATCCCCCTACGGTGCCTTCAGTAAAATCAACAAGTTCAATCTTCCATTTGCGTGTTTCGCAAAATCGCACATACATTCTGTAGAGATCTCCTGCAAAAATACTCGCCTCATCGCCTCCGGTACCGGCACGAATTTCCATAATAGCATTTTTGCCATCCTGTGGGTCGGCCGGAATTAACATGATGCGGATATCTTCTTCCATTTTATCCCGCATTGCAATAAGTTCATCCAGCTCTGTTTTTGCCATCTCTCTGAACTCATCATCTTTTTCCTTTGCCAATATTTCTTTCGTTGATGTAATGTTATCCATCACCAACTTGTAATTTTTATATGCATCAACTATTGGCTGCAATTCTTTGTAATCCTTGCTCAGTCTGATATAGCGTTTCATATCTGAAATCACTTCAGGGTCGGCAATTTGCTTCCCTATTTCTTCCCACCTATTGTATATCGCTTCCAACTTATCTAACATCTCAAAGCCCTCAATTAATTACTTTTTTTCAAACTCTCTATACTGTTTTTTCTACCGATTATTACATCAACTGTTTTCAGATGGTGTAATTTATTCTTATTTAAAAATATTCAAAGCTCCCGTATTCACTCTTTATTGTGATCTTTTTTCCATCATAAGCTTCACACCTTCCTATTATCCTTGCCTCAATATTGAATGCTTCAACTATTTTTATGATCTCCTTAGAAATTTCTCCCGGGACATATAATTCCATTCTATGCCCCATATTGAAAACTTTATACATCTCATTCCATCCTGTTCCTGATTCCGACTGAATGATCCTGAACAAAGGTGGGACAGGGAATAAATTATCTTTTACCACGTGAAGATTTTCAATAAAATTTATCACTTTGGTTTGTGCTCCCCCTGAACAGTGTATCATACCGTGAATATCATTTCTGAATTTTTCAAGCACCTTCAAAATTACCGGAGCATAAGTCCTGGTAGGAGAAAGCACCATTTTACCAATGCTCATTTGAGTGCTTTCGTCAACATCATTTAATTTTTTTGTTCCTGAATATACTAACTCACGAGGTATAGATGCATCAAAGCTTTCAGGGTATTTTCCGGCATACATTTTTGCGAAAACATCATGCCGTGCTGATGTAAGCCCATTGCTGCCCATTCCACTGTTAAAGGTATCTTCGTAAGTGGCCTGACCATTTGAAGCCAACCCAATAATAACGTCGCCGGCTTTAATATTATCGCATGAAATTACGTTTGCTCTTTTCATCCTGCAAACAACAGTAGAATCAACAATGATGCTTCTGACCAGGTCACCAACATCAGCAGTTTCTCCACCTGTTGAATAAATATTGATACCATAACTGCGGAGGTTTTTCAAAAAATCTTCCGTACCATTGATGATAGTGGAAATTACTTCTCCAGGAATGTTGTTTTTATTTCTTCCAATGGTGGATGATATCAGAATATTTTCAATAGCTCCGACACACAGCAGATCATCCAGGTTCATGACGATTGCATCCTGTGCAATTCCACGCCAGACTGACAGGTCACCAGTTTCTTTCCAATAAATGTAAGCCAGGGAAGATTTGGTTCCTGCCCCATCAGCATGCATCACCAGACAGTAGTTTTCATCATTGCCGATATAATCTGGAACAATTTTGCAAAATGCTTTTGGAAACAATCCTTTGTCAATATTCTTTATTGCATTGTGCACATCATCTTTTGATGCAGAAACTCCGCGTTTGCTATATTTAAACTCATCCATCATTTGTTTACAAATAAAAAAAGCATCCCGACACTAATGTCAGGACGCTTTTCTGAATATTTAAGTCAAACTAATTTTGACTAAAAACTGAATTATCTTCTATGTCTTTGTTTTGAATTCCTTCAATATTATTTACTGAAATTATCGCTAAATCCAGGTTTTCGCGAAGTTCAAAAGGCTGAGGAGTCATGATCTTAACAGGAACTGTCAGGTTGTTTTGATCATGAGTTGTGTCAGATTTCACTTTAATTTCAGGAGCATTTAGTTTTGAAGTATCAGTTCTTGGAACATAATTTTGTCTCAGAATACGGAATTCCGTACGTCTGTTTAACTGATGAGCAGCTTCGAATTTATCTCCTGTTAACTTATTGATATATTCATCTGATAAAGTAATTCCCTTTTCAAATTTAAGAGGAATTGTCAAATTAAAGGTTTTACCTTCTTTATCAACATAATTACTTACATAAATATCTTTTGTAAGAGTTCTTGGAACCTTTTTACCATAGCCATAAGGTACCATTCTGTCAGCAGCAATTCCTTTGGTGATAAGATAGTCAACAACGGACTTTGCACGTTTATATGATAACGTATCGTTGTACAAATCTGCTCCACGTGTATCAGTGTGTGAACCTAACTCTATTACAAGTTTTGGGTTTTCCTGCATTGTTTTTATCAAGTCATTCAATGAATCTTCATACTGTGGTTTTAATTCCCACCTGGCAAAGTCATACCTGATTTCTGGCAGTACAATTGGCACAGGAGGAATTGGAACAAGGCAGAAATCATGCACGAAATCTTTGCTTCTTTCTAATCCTACTGTTGTTTCTTGACCTTTTGCTCCAAAATATCCTATTGCCTCTACAGTGATTTTATAAGATGTATTTGCAAGGATCTGTTTTTTTGTAAAGAGGTAAGTTCCGTTGACAGTAGTTGTATCAGTAGCAACAGTTCCATCCGAACCAATAATTGTTACAATAGCACCTTTAATAAGTTCCTTTGGATTGGTCTTACTGCTATCATTGCAAACAGAACCGGTCAATGTGAATACCAGAGGTGGTTGGTAGAATGAATAAATATCATCGCTTCCTTTGCCGCCTTTTCTATTTGATGAGAGGTAGCCTTTTTCGAGTTTGCCTTCAAAGATGATTGCAAAATCATCACCAGCGGAGTTGATAGGGTATTTCATGTTTACAGGAGTTCCCCATTTATCTCCTACTTTTTCAACCTTGAAAATATCGAGACCGCCCATACCAATCAATCCATTTGAAGAAAAATATAAAACTCCGTCATCACGCAAATAAGGATACATTTCATCACCTTCCGTGTTTATGTTTGCACCAAGATTGATTGGTTTATCCCATGGTTTGGTTTTTTTAGTACGGTGTACCATCCAAATATCCTTGCCACCATAGCCACCCGGCATGTCTGAAGAAAAATACAGGGTAAGTTCATCAGCAGTCAGCGATGGATGTCCATAAGAAAAGGAATCAGGACCCAAAACAAGAGGTTCAGGAATATCCCATGCAGGACCTTTCTTTTTTGAAACCAATATCTGGCAACCTAATTGTTTTTTCTTTTCATAAGCACAGCGTGTAAAATACATTTCATTACATTTTTCATTCAGACATGAAGCTCCTTCATTGAATTTTGTATTGATGTTTTCACCTACTGAAACAGGAGTACTCCATACACCTTTTTTATCCTGTGCAGAGATCCAGAGATCGGTAAAATTCTGACCAGTCCAAAGGTCCACATCCTTACCAACAGAGCCATCTCTGGCAGAAGTGAATAAAATGGATTTATTCTTTTTGTCATAGTAAACAGCAGCAAAATCCTCTTCTTTTGTATTGAATTGCTTGGCGTTTTCAACTTCAAAACGTGTTGGATTATCTTTCCATTGCTGTGCAAGCGTGCATGATTCCGAACCATTCGCCCCCCGTTTATCAGCAGGAACGAGTGCTTTATATGCATCGTATTGAACAACCGCCTCAGGATATTTTTCATTAATTTTCAACATATCTGCATAATCCAATGTTGCAATTGGGTCAGAGTATTTTGCTGCAATTGCTTTTTTATACCAGGTTTCAGCCTGCTTTGTGTCGTTTGTTAACTTATAGCATTCTGCTATCTGAAAAATAATACGGGCCTTTTCCGCTTTATTCTTCTTCACTTTGCTGAAGGCTTTTTTGTAAAGGCTTACAGCATCGTAATACTGATAGGTTTTAAATGCATTGTCAGCATCCTGCGCCCAGTTTTTCTGTGCATAGGTTTTAGTGATCAGCATCCCTGCAATGATGATTGTCGTTAAGAGTATCCTGTAAATTTTCATGGTAAATTATTTAGATTACATTTAATTTTCGCGGCTAAAATAATTAAAATATTCTCAAGAAAAAAAATAAATTCTATGAGCTTTTACTAACAAATTATTAAATTACTAAATTTCAATCTATAGCGTATTATATTTTCAACGTTAATTATTTTTTACTTCAACACTATAACTGAAATTATTGAAAAAAGTTACACAATTTTCAAAAAAAAATTCACTTCTCACCCTGCTAATTCGTTCTTTTTTTCTTCTGCATTATCAGAAGAAGCTTTGTCTATTGACGTTTCAACAGGTTTTGCTGTTTTATTTTCTTCATTTACTTTATCAACTGAATCCTGCAATTCACGTCTGATAGGCTCCATTGTTTTGTTAACTTCCTCCTGAATATCTCCTGTTGCCTTTTTGATATCATTAATTCCTTTTGCCAAACCCTTGACAATTTCAGGAATTTTATTGGGTCCAAAAAGCAGGAAAACCGCAAGAAGAACAAGGATTAGTTCACCACCGCTTACACTTTCAAACAGTAATAATGTAAATAAAAGGTTCATAAAAAACATTGCAAAAGTAATTAAAAAAGCCCCACAAAATGTGGGGCCTTAAAATAATGTTGCAATTTTTTATTTTTTGATTTTCAAGGCTTCTTTCTTTGCCTTTCTTCTTTCGATCCATTGCAATGTATCGTATGCAATTGGTGTTGCATTTAGCACTGAGGAGTATGTTCCAATTAACACACCAATCATTAAAGCAAAGGTAAATCCTCTGATAACTTCACCACCAAAAATAAACATTGAAAGAAGTACCATAAAGGTAATACCTGAAGTATTCAGTGTTCGTGACAGTGTACTGTTGATTGCGTCGTTCATGTTTGAATGCATATCACGTTTAGGATACAACGTCTGATATTCCCTGATCCTGTCAAAGATGATCACAGAGTCCATGATAGAATATCCGATGATGGTCAAAATTGCCGCAATAAAATGTTGATCTATTTCAAGACTGAAAGGAAGAATACCATTGAAAATTGAAAAGACCGAAATTACGATAAATGTATCGTGGAACAGTGAAACAACACCACCCAGCCCCCACTGCCATTTTTTGAATCGAATAGCAATGTAGGCAAATATTATAAGGAGTGAAAAGAATACTGCATAGAAAGCCTTCAACAATAAACTGTATGCAATGGTTGGTTCTACTTTTTGAGATCTGAGTCGTCCAAGCAATTTTGATTCATCATGAGATGTAAAGTTTGCCTGAGTCATTTTTTCTTTATAGAATGGAGCGAGTCCTTTGTATAGTTTGGTTTCAACAATGGAATCTGTTGCAGTTGACTTGTCATCGATCAGGTAAGAAGTTGTAATCTTAACCTGATTATCCGGTCCGAAAGTTTTTACTTCAGGTTCATTTCCATCATAAACTTTGGCCAGTGCTGCTCTGACATCATTTGTTTTAATATCCTGATCAAACCTCACAACATAAGTTCTTCCTCCAAGAAAATCTATACCCTTGGTCAGACCTTTTGTGAATAATGAAATCATTCCAATCACAACAAGAGACAGTGAAAAAATGTAGAATTTCTTCCTGACACCAATAAAATCAATGTGTATGTTGGTAAGGAAATTCTTTGTGATCTTGTTCCAAACTGTAACTTCAATGTTTTTGTCCAACATCCAAATAAAGATCAACCTTGTTATAAAGATTGCGCAGAACATTGAACTGATGATACCAATGATCAGGGTGGTTGCAAATCCCTGCACAGGTCCTGAACCAAAAATATAAAGTACTATACCGGTTAATAAAGTCGTGACGTTGCTATCAATAATTGATGAGTACGCATGCTTGTACCCATCGCTGATGGCAAGCCTTATTCCTTTCCCTACACGGATCTCCTCCCTGATACGCTCATAAATAATTACGTTTTTATCAACGTCCATACCTATTGTAAGCACAATACCTGCAATACCGGGAAGCGTAAGAACGGCGCCTAAAGAAGCAAGGATACCAAAGACAAAAAACATGTTGGTAAACAAAGCAACGTCAGCAACAAGCCCGGATCTGTTATAGTAAAAGATCATGAAGAGCAGTGTAAGTGCGAAGGCTACAATGAATGACCACAACCCAGCATTTACAGCTTCTTTACCAAGTGTAGGACCTACAATGTCCTCTTCGACGATCTTGGCGGGTGCCGGCAGTTTACCTGTTTTCAAAACGTTTGCAAGGTCCTTTGCTTCATCAAGAGTAAAGTTACCGGTGATCTGTGAACGTCCATTAGGTATTTCACTTTGAACAGTCGGGAATGAGTAAACATAATTGTCAAGAACAATAGCGATGCATTCGCCGAGATGTTCACCAGTAAGATGTTTCCATGTTTTTGCACCATCGGTATTCATTGTCATGGAAACCTCATTGGTTCCTGTCTGACCATAGTCCTGACGGGCATCGGTAATTGCACTTCCATCAATAGGCGCTTTTCCATCATTGCCTGTCTTAATTGCAATCAAACGCAATGTTGTTTTTTTATCATCAAAAGGTTTTACTTCCCATAAGAATTTATATTGAGTAGGGAATATGGCTTTGATCTGATCCATATTCAATATCCTATTCACTTTTGCTGTATCAATAATAAGGCAATAACCAACAGTTGGACCCTTACCAAAATAATTTTTACCATCTGCCTTTTGATCAAAATTTGGTCTCAGGTAAGCGAATAAAGGATTTTCTTTGGCGTATTCAGACTGCGATTTTTTACTTGCCAGTTCTTTACTTCCTGTAGTATCTTTCTTCTTTTTATTTACAAGTGAGTTCGTATCTTTTGATTCAGTAGCAACATCCTTTCCTGTTTTAACATCGGCTTTTAATGCCTTTGTTTTACTATCTGTTTTTTCAGCAACAGCAGTAGAATCGCTAATTAAAGTGGTGTCGCCTTTTAAGAGCAATTTTGCTTTTTTATTGGCACTTTCCAGATATGGCCATACTTTTGAGAATTCTTCAGTGAGCCAGAACTCAAGTTTTGCAGTTCCCTGTAAAAGTTTACGAACACGGTTGGGATCTTTTACACCCGGAAGCTCAACTAGTATGCGTCCTGCTGTTGACAACTTTTTGATATTAGGTTGGGTAACACCGAAACGGTCAATACGAGTTCTGAGAATTTCAAATGTACGGTCTATAGCATCTCCCGTCTCTTTCTTAATAATAGCAAGAACATCTTCATTGGTAGATTTATAATTTACTTTATCTTTTAAATCCACAGTATTGAACACTGAAGAAAGTTTAAAATTTGGATCAATATTTTTTATAGCCTCACCAAATAAGGTCACGTAATCTTTCGTACTTGATTTCTCCATGGCAGAAGCCTGTGCAATAGCTTTGGTGAATACAGGATTCTTGCTATTGTTGGACATCTCTTTGATAACATCAACTACTGAAATTTCCAGTGTAACATTCATACCACCTTTAAGGTCGAGACCAAGGTTGATTTCCCTGTCTTTACACTCTTTATAGGTATATTTCCTAATCAGAATATTAAATACAACTTCGTTTTGCATTGAATCCAGATAAAATGCTTCCCTGGATTTTACAATAGAGTCGAATAAAACTTTTTCCTTTACCGGGTTTCCTTTGGCAAGCATTTTTGCCTGATTCACTGAAATGTCAGAATTGGCATACTCTGTAGCGCTTGACCCAACTCTGTTGGCAAAGAAAGTAAATGATAACTGGAATAATGAAACAAGTGCAAATGCAATTGCAAAAAACTTGATGGTTCCTTTATTTTGCATACTTCTAGAATTTAGATAAATCTATTTTTAAGTTAATTTTGAATGATGAGTTATGACTTTGTTTAATGTTTGTTTTGCTGTCAACTTTTTAAAATATTATTACACGCTTCAAATGTCCAACTCAAGACCCGACAATTTTGAGCGTGCAAAAATAGAATTTATAATTATTATAACCAATTTAAATCAACTATTTACTCAAGTTCTTTGTGAAACCCTGTATTTATGAGGCTTTTTAATGCCCGATTAATACCTCCGTTGCTCCCAAACCGTACTTGATAAGTGGAGCGTCCTGGAATTTTAGGTAAGCGTAATCCGTTTTCAACCTGTTAATTATCTCTTGTTTGAGTATGCCATCACCAACACCATGAATGAAAATAATTTTTCTAAACTTGTTACTTATTGCAATTTCAAGCATTTGCGTAAAATAATTCATTTGCATGCTCATTATTTCAAAGCTATTCAGACCAGAATGACTTTCTATTATCTCTTGAATGTGCAAATCAACTTCAGCCACCCCTTTCTCAATAATATGTTTCGCAGGAACAGGTTCCACTTTAAAATAATCATTGATATGCCCAACAACTTTTACCCCGGCCAATTTTTCGATTTTTCTGTTTTCCCATTTTTCTTCAGACCAATCTTCAGGTATCTTCTCATCTTTGTCACTTAAGGGTAGCAAGAAACATTTTTCTTTCAGCAAAGAGTGTAAAACGAAATTATCTTCTTTGTAAAACCGCACCGGTTTTATGTTCATCTCATAAACAAACGGAAGTTTATTCAGAGCAACACCTTGTTTGAAAAACAGAAACTGAAATTGAATTTCACACCATGTGGCTATATCAGTTGCATCAATAATGTCAAGCAAAATGGCTGATTCTTCATCCAACTTGTCAAAATCTCTACCTACAAATTGTCCCTGTTCTTTGATGCTATAAATAAATAAGGTGTCATGCTCATTGTGATTGACCAAATAAACCCCGATTCCAGATGACAATATGTTGTGAGGATATTCAGGAACAAAGGCAATAAATAATCCTGAGTTTACCTTCTCCTGATCCGTTAAACTTTTTGAAAGTTCAATGCGTTTTGCAAACCTGCCTTCTGTTTCTTCAACGACCTCCTCAGCAGGTTTTGGTGCAGGGATATTCCTTTCTTCAGATTGTGCAGCAGAATAAATTTTTACCAAATCATGCTCAAGAACAGGAATCGTAAAACCATCCTCAATTTCTACAAGGACCATTTTATTATTCAGAATTTTTTGAACAACTCCGTCACGCTTTTCATTCAAGAAGCTGACTTTATCACCGGGTTTTAGTAGCATTTACTTGCAGATGTTTAATAGATCACTCACATTGTGCCTGCCCAAAGCAATACTTTTTTGCCAGTCATTACAGGCACCATCCTTATCGTTCAAAAATTGTTTACAAAACGCCCTGTTATAATAGGCATCTGCATAATCAGGCTTCAATTCAATCGCTTTATTATAATCCAGTATAGCTTCCTTTCCCTGCCGAAGATTAAATTCTGCATTGCCTCTGTAATAAAAAGCTTCATAATTGTTCGTGTCAAGTTTGATAATATTTGTAAAATCTACTATCGCAGCTTTATTATCATTATTCCTTAAATCCATAATTCCTGCTTTCTGAAATTTATCAATCTTCTCCTGATTTGAAGTGCATGAAGAAAGCATTGAAATCAGGATTAAAAAAAATAAAAAAGTGTGTGTTTTCATTTCCAATTTTTTGGCAAAGATATAGTTTTTAAAGTTCATGC
>CAISZK010000141.1 GCA_903889915.1 uncultured Bacteroidota bacterium | reverse complement strand
GCACTTAATGTTGGTGTTCCCACAATAGTGATCTTGTGTCCATGATCGTATGCAACATAAGGTGTGCTTAAAGTTACACCTGAACCGGGTGTTCGCATTTGAACATCTCTTACTAATTTTGCATTTTCCAAAACGCTAAGAGTAATATTGAATGAATTTGAATCGGGCCATATTGCGTAATCCTCACTTGCCGGCGTATTCCATGGAGTAGGTGTAAGGGGTATTTCGTATTCGTAATAATTGTCAGTAAAGTCAGTCCCCAATCTCATGAATACTGTGAGATCACCCTTTCTTAATGCATCACTTGCACCGCTTGATTCAGCATGAACAAACATTTCTATGTTTTTAAATTGACGCATATCAAAATCACAGGTTTTGTAACAGGCACGTGAATCGCCGTCAATAAGGTTACAAATTTTCATCGAGAGTGATTGCTCGTTTAATTGTTGCAAGTTCTGAGTACCTACATTGATTTCTCTTGTTATTCCCGGTGGGATAACATAATTGATAGGTGTTTTGGACCCATCCTGTTCCAAACTAACTACAGAAAGGTCGAAGGTTGTTTCATTGATAATATCAGTGGGCATATACTCTCCCGGTGATAACAATGAAAAATTATACTTCCTCCATTCGCCTCTTACAAAATCAAGAGTTGCAAAACGTAGTATGGAGTTTTCTGTCCATCCTTTCATGAACATACGTATGAAACGGATAGATTTAAAATCCTGGATATTTCCAACAACCTTGTCAGGTGAATTGATTGGAATTTTGAAGTGATACCATTTAACATCTGCTGTTGTTCCATTTGCCAAATGCACACCGTCGGCCTGGTACATATCGGTAATATCATTTTGCCCGACTATCATTTTTGTGGGTCTCAGTTGAACACGATATTCAAAATATCTTTCCGATTCACTCAAAGTATTATCCCTGTTGATGTCTTCGCCATCAGGTATAGTTGTTGCCTGTTGTGGATAGGATTCCACCTGTGAATAGGGAGGAGGTGTTCCGCTTGCAGGAGAATTACCCTCTGTACCATTGTATTTTTTATACCTGTCAAGAATACCAACATGGGTGTTGTCAAGATCTGTTCCCCTGAAATAATGATAGTCATCTGTTGATGGGTCTAGCGTAGCATCCAGATATGCCGCTGAAGTTGCACCATATAAATTCTTAAGTTTTTCAAGGTAGGTAGTGTCGAAAAATGACTTTTCATCGTTATCTCCCAATCCTTCCAAACCTACATCCTGATATTGGCGTGATGCAGGATCGTTGGCAAAAGAATAGGTCAAAGCCTGAATAGTAGGTATTCTTCCCCAGATTGTGGTATCAACGTTGGTGACGGTTGAAGAAACCGGTAATCCATTCTCAAAACCCATCCTGGAATCGCGCAGGACATCTTCAGAAATATCGCCAAGATCAAAATAAAGATCACCGCCATTCGAAATTGGTTGCAGTGGTCCTGAACCATCGGGATCAATAAATGGGTCCATCATCCAGAATTCAATGTACTCCATGTTTGTGGATTCGAAATCGGTGGTTTCAATTTTACGTTGAATGCCACCCCACATTGTTTGTGGTTGGGTGAATTTGCCTGTTGCATCAATACCGGTGGTGCTATAATTATAAGCTCCTCTTTCGGTAGGATAGAATGCAAGATTCAGCATGGCAACGTTCGTTGGCTGTCCGGTGGAGCTTTGTTTATTGGGCCATATTTCTCCTTCATAGACGGCTCTTACATAATGATTCGATTGGTCGTTTTTGGTTATGTACGATGGCAATAAACTGGTGCTGTTGGCCGTATTAAATAAAGGATCTATTACATACCATGCCAGCCGTGCAACTTTAAAACGGAATGAAAGTGTATTGCTTGAACCTTCCGGAAACATTGTACTGCTTGTTTGACCTTGTGGCGTACTGGCGAGGAACCATGTTCCTACATTCTTAATATCTATTGAGGAATTAGCGCCTTCAAAGTCGTCAATATAGGATGTTCCCGATTTGCCAATGGCTCTTGAATGCCCGGGAATGAGGTCAGCAAATTCACCGGTTGCTGTCAGCAATGATGCTGTTTTGGTGCTGTAGAACGGAAGCTTATCAAGCATTTTGGTGATGAAAGTGGATTCCTTGGTATAGGTGCCATTCAAACCCCATATTGTATTGGAGATTGGTTCATCACCGTAATTTATTTTTTGTGTAAGAGGTCGTTCAGTCAGGTTTAATATAGTCCCGCCAAAGGTGAAGTCTTTATTAACTATATGATCGAAGTGAGTTCCCAATAATGTTTTTGTCTGAATGTTGAACAGTGAATTACTTTCAAGAGTAATGGATATTGGTGTTCCTGAATTCAGAATACCTTCGTTGATTATTTTAACTCTTCCTAAAGTGTAGTCAACAGTGTAATCAACATTTTCAGTCAGCTGTATGCCACCAGCTGTAACTTTAACAGAGCCTTGCGGCACATTCATGGCATTCAGTGAAATTTCAGAACTTGACGACGATTTGAATGTCCCCTGTATTGCAAATTTATTTTTGTCAGGATACTGCTGCGCCCCCGTTTTTGTCATGGTATATAAGGAGTCATAACAATAAATATTCGCAAGGGTGTTGTCATTGAAAATTGTCCTGAGGTCTTTCCCGAAAGGTTCAAGCACCGGGAAATAAACACGACCATTGGATGCCTGAATGGTACCACCAGTAGTAGCGGCATTGTCAATAAAATCAAAAACACCATCGGGCTGAGGATCCAATTGCATATCCAATCTGTCAAGATTTAATAACTTGATAATAGGAATACCTTTCACCTGTGGGTTACCATCAGTAAAATACCCTGTAGGAACTCCGTTTTGAGTGCTGGTATAAGTTATATCCAATCTGAAATCATCCTTATTTATCTGGTAACCCCCGATAGCATAAACATTCTTCATCATGAGGTTCCATAAAGGTATTCTTGTGCTCAGAGAAGTACTTTTCACAAGTTTTACAACAAGTGCATTCGGTCCTGCAATGTCTGTTGAAAATTCACCAACCTGGTAAACTGTATTGTCACCGATGATGGTATATTGATAAGCAACAGCCAAAGCCTGATCAGAATTTATGGTAGTGTTCAATGAAATAAATCCAAGTTTGCTGTTAAAAGAATATTCAGTGGGTAATAACTTTCTTGCAAGAGATACCTTTTCATAATCCACTCCTGAAACAAAATTAAAAGGAGCGCCGCTTAAATAAGCATTGACAGCATTGATATTTCTGACCGGACTGTTAGTGTCACTGAAATGCGAATACAAGTCGTTAACTCTGTTATAAGGATTCTGATTGGAGGTGATACCCGGATGAACATTGTGGTTGTATGGTACTTTTTCACCCAGATCCTGGAATGCCACAATATTTCTGTTTTCTGTGGTAGCAGCGCCTATATTTGTTTCCCACACCTCAATCTTGGTAATATTGATGTTTGAGTTGATAATAGGAAGGGTTTTCATTGCATCATTATAACGGTTACGGAAAAACTGTGCCATGAAAAAGTGCTTGTTTTCTTCATACTGGTCAGCTTTCAGATTGAAAATGCTGGTTTGTGCTCCACCGGCCACATTGATAGTGGATGTTTTGCTTTTTTGTTGTGAGAAAACACTGGTAATAGTCGTCTTGCCAAACTGCAGTTTGGTTTTCAAACCAAACAGACTCTGGCTACCCGTGATAAGTGTGCTGTTCAAAGGCAAGGTAACGTCGCCTGCTTCTATAAGTTTAATAATTTCATCTTCCTTACCTTCATAAGCAAGCTTCATTTTGTTTTCAAAATCGAAGGTAGCTTCAGTATTATAATTGGTAGCAAGCTGAATTTTATCACCTATCTTGGCGGTCACATTCATCTGAATTTTTTCCTGGAAATCAAAG
This sequence comes from uncultured Bacteroidota bacterium, assembly GCA_903889915.1. Lineage (GTDB taxonomy): Bacteria > Bacteroidota > Bacteroidia > Bacteroidales > CG2-30-32-10 > CAISZK01. Next base: position 2,342 of record CAISZK010000141.1, on the reverse strand, counting down.
TTGGCGGTCTTGCGCTGTTTCACATCAAGTGAAGGGTCATCACGCCTGATTGCATTGATCCCAAAAATAAGTTCTGCTGAACCTTGTGGACGAATATCAATGGTACTGCTTCCGAAGATTTTATCAAAAGCTTCACCACCTATGCGGATTTTTGGTATTAAAGATTTACTTTTTGTAACATTGGTGGTTTCATTTTTGTCCTTCCAGTAATCTTTCAGTTCCTTGTTGAGATCGTAATTCGAAAAATCATCAAATGACATGGCGTTGGGAGTAGAGATATCGTACTTGCCAACTTTATTCGTAAAAATATACGTTTTGGTATCGGGATCATAAATGATGCTGTCGCTGATATTCGGCGGGTTACGTAAATACAAGGCATTGCTGTCTGCAGGACCTTCAAATGGGTATTTAAGAGTTTGGATAGGAAAAGGAAGTATTGTATCATCCTTTGTCGTATCATACTTGATATCTCCTTTAGGTATTGTGTTTTTCGGAATTGCTTTGTGCGCTATGTATGTAGCGCTTGACACGAGCACAATAAACAAAAGAAAAAATAAAAGTAAAAACTGAGGCCTATATTTTATTATTCGCACCGACATTCATTAAATTATAAAGACTTATTATACTTAGTTTACCTTATAAAAGTTTTAAGGATTGTTTGATAATTTCTTCAATAGTGAGGTTAACGCCCTCGTTTCTAATAACTTTTTCAATAGTTTTTTCTGCAATATTCTTGTTAAATCCTAGCATAATTAAGGCGCTTAACGCTTCATTTCGCAAAGTATTGTGTTGGGGAAGAAAAATTTCTTTCGAAGTTGGCATTTTGCTCATTTTATCTTTCAGGTCTATGATAATTCGCTGAGCTGTCTTTTCTCCTATTCCTTTAACTTTTTTGAAAGTGTAGAAATCACCATTGGAAATTGCAGATATAACTTCCGAAACTGAAAGCGAAGATAATATTAGCCTTGCGGTATTGTTCCCAATTCCTGAAACAGAAGTTAATTCAAGGAATAAACTTCTTTCATCTTCTGTGGCAAAACCATACATGGCAAGGCCAACCGGAGTTGTTGCTTCTGATTTAATTGTGAGATGTGTGTACAGTTTGCACTTTTTATTTACTTCGGGTAAAACTGAATAAGTGTTTAATGAAATAAATAAAAGAAAACCGACCCCGCTGCAGTCAATAACAGCATAGGTCGGATTTTTTTCAGTAAGAATACCTTCTATATAAGCTAACATTCATTTGCATTTATGATTTGGGAAATTATGAACGCAATCCCATATCTTATTTTTAATTTCTGATCTCTGACTTCTTTAAGATACCTGTGTGATTGCCCAATCCATTGCCTTTTGCAGCATTTCCTGCTGAGGTGCCTGAATAAACCCTGTATCAATAAGGCTTTTGGTTAAGTTTCTTGAATAATCAATATCTTTTTTTGCTCTGTTGTAGGCTTCTTCTCTTGTGAGTTGAACTCTTGCAACACCATCCTTAATAGCCTGCATGGCAACATCGGCAGCTTCTTCTGAAAAAACTCCTGTTTCTTCCATGTTCGGAACAATGTTTTCAGGATTTATTCCTCTTTTTTCTGCAAAATTTGCAAGAGAATGAGCTGCTGCTATAGCCATCGTATCAGTGATCTTTTTAGCTCTTACCATAAGCGCTCCTTTGAGAATGCCGGGGAAACCTATGGAGTTGTTCACCTGATTTGGAAAATCACCTCTGCCGGTAGCAACTATAAATGCGCCTTCTTCTTTTGCAGCATAAGGATAAATTTCAGGTACCGGATTTGCACAACAAAATACAATTGCTTTTGAAGCCATTGATTTCACCCATTCTCTTTTAATAGTGCATGGCCCGGGAGTTGAAAGCGAGATCAACACATCTGCGCCTTTCATAGCTTCGTCCATGGTCTGAACTTTGCCGGGATTTGTGGATAAACAAAGTTCCCATTTTCTGTAGAAACGTTTGTCAGCTTCTATGTCTTTTCTGTCAGAATGCAATGAACCCTTTGTGTCGAACATGATAATGTTTTTGGGGTTTGCACCATCGGTTATAAGCAATCTTGCAATTGTGGTATTTGAAGCGCCTGCACCAAAAAGAACAATTTTCACTTCTGAATTTTTCTTGCCTGCAAGTTTAAGTGCATTGATAAATCCGGCAAGTGTAACACAAGCGGTTCCCTGTGCGTCGTCATGCCAAACGGGAATATCACATTCTTCGCGCAGAACATCCAGAACCCTGAAACAATTGGGCTGTGAAATATCTTCAAGGTTGACAGCGCCAAAACTGTGCTGACACATTTTTACGAAATCAATGATCTTTTCCGGATCATTCTTTCCAT
>CAISZK010000140.1 GCA_903889915.1 uncultured Bacteroidota bacterium | reverse complement strand
TGGGTGGTCCGGCTACATCAACCTACAATGTGTGTCCAATGACAACTACAACCTATACTGTTACTGCTTATAACAGCGGTTGCTCATCTTCATCAAGTGTTACTGTTACAGTAAGCCCGGTAATACCTGTAGATGCAGGACTTCCGCAAAGTATCTGTAGTGGTGGATCAGCATCACTTACGGCAACCGGAGGAATAACTTACCAATGGGTTGGCGGACCTGCTTCTGCTTCTTATACTGTGTCGCCGGCTGTTACCACAACCTATATTGTTACAGCATACTCTAACGGGTGTAGCGCTTCAGATAACGTTACTGTTACTGTTAATTCAGCGCCGCCTCTCGATGCCGGATCTTCAGTGTCAATTTGCCCGGGTGATGTCGCCAATCTTTTAGCGACAGGTGCGACAACTTATCAATGGAATGGAGGCCCTGCCACTGCTGCATGGTCTGTGTCCCCGGCAACAACAACAACTTATGTTGTCACAGGTTATTCAAATGGCTGTAGTGCTACGGACAATGTTACTGTAACTGTAAAACCTTTGCCAAATGCCAGTGCAGGCCCTCCCCAGGCTTTGTGTTTGGGCGCTGCCGTTACTTTAATTGCAACCGGAGGCGGGACTTATCAATGGGTTGGTGGTCCTTCAACTGCAACCTATACAGTGAACCCTTTAACGACGACAACATATACTGTAAATGTAACCAATCTTGGTTGCATAGCATCTTCTCAGGTAACTGTTACTGTAAATAGTTCTCCCGTGATTGATGCAGGTCCTCCGCAGACTATTTGCAACGGATCAAATGCTACGCTTACTGCAACAGGAGGAACAACTTATCAATGGGTTGGAGGTCCTTCTACGGCAACTTATATTTGCGCCCCCACAACCACAACAACCTACATAGTCACGGCATCTTTGACAGGAGGTTGCAGTGCATCAGACAATGTTACCGTTACTGTCCTTCCTGTACCGGTTATTGATGCCGGGAATCCAGTGACTATTTGTCAGGGTATTTCGACTACCTTATCTGCCACAGGAGGAACATCTTTTCAGTGGACAGGAGGTCCTGCAACAAGTACCTATGTTGTCACTCCTAATGCTACAACAACCTATGTGGTGGCTGGATTTTCGAATGGATGCAGTGCTGCCGATAGTGTTGTAGTCACCGTTAACCCCCGACCTGCAGCAGATGCAGGCCCGGATCTTCCGATTTGTTTAGGAACACCGGCTGTACTGACGGCAACCGGAGGCGGATCTTATCACTGGTCCGGAGGATCTAATTCTGCCACCTATTTTGTTAGTCCATCCCCAAGCGTAACAACAACGTATTATGTTACTGTTACAAATAATGGATGTACTGCGTCTGATTCAGTCACTGTAATTGTAAACACAAATCCAATTGTAGATGCAGGCCCTCACCAAAAAATTTGTCATGGTACTTCTACCACACTTTCAGCTTCTGGTGGAACAACCTATCATTGGCAAGGTGGCCCCGTTTCCCAAACTTATGTTGTTACACCTTTGGTAACAACCTTATACACTGTCACTGTTTATCTTAGTGGAGGGTGTAGTGCGACAGATACTGTTTCTGTTAGCGTTACCGCATTACCTCCTGTTGACGCAGGTCCCCCACAAGCAATTTGTCTCGGAACTCCAGGCACACTTACAGCAACGGGAGGTTCAACATATCAATGGCTAAATGGACCAGCAACCAGCACCTACATTATTAATCCTGTGGCAGCGACCACCTATACCGTTACAGCATACTTAAATGGTTGCAGTGCATCTGATATTGTAAATGTAACAGTTAATTCTTCACCTGTTGCCAACGCGGGTCCCTCGCAGATAATTTGTCAGGGAACTTCGGCAAATCTTACAGCGAGTGGGGGAGGCACTTATTCATGGGTAGGAGGACCAAATACTGCCAATTATACAGTCAGCCCTGCAACCACTACAACATATACGGTGACTGTAACAAGTACAGGTTGCTCAGCATCGGATAGTCTCATTGTGACTGTCAAACCCAAGCCTCTGACTGATGCAGGCCCGCCACTTTCAATTTGCAATGGAAATTCTACTGTCCTTGCCGCAACAGGAGGAACAACCTATCAATGGCAGGGAGGTCCTGCCACAGCAACCGATACTGTGCATCCGGCAACAACAACAACTTATACTGTGACGGCTTATCTGAACGGATGTAGTGCATCAGATAATGTTGTCATAACCGTTAATCCTTTGCCGACAGTTGATGCAGGTGCAACACAAAGTATATGTCCGGCTACCAGCGCAACACTTAACGCAACCGGCACAAACGGATCTTCTTTTTCATGGACAGGTGGTCCTTCAACTGCATCCTATACTGTCAGCCCACCCGATACTACAACCTATGTGGTTACTGCATTATTAAACGGGTGCACTGCCTCGGATTCAGTTATTGTAAATGTCAAACCATTGCCTCCTCTGGATCCTGGTTCTGATCAATCAATTTGCCTGGGACATACTGCCATGCTTCAGGCTTTCGGAGGGACTTCCTATCAATGGCAGGGTGGACCTGCAACAGACATTTATAATGTCACTCCTTCCACACAGACAACTTATACTGTGACGGCATACCTGAATGGTTGCAGCGCTTCTGATACGGTTACAGTCACTGTTAAACCCATTCCTGTAGCAGATGCAGGGCCACCTCAAACAATTTGTACCGGAAATAGCGCCACTCTAACGGAGATTGGAGGAGATGGGACTTTCTGGGTTTGGTTTGGTGGTTATATGGGACAATCATACACTGTCAATCCTACATCAACGACAACTTATACCGTAACCGCATACCTGAATGGATGCGTAGCGTCGGATACTGTCACTGTCTCTGTTGTATCATTCGTTTCTATTGATGCAGGTGCACATCAGACGATATGTTCAGGTAGTAGTGCGACACTTCTTGCTACCGGAGGAACTTCTTACCAGTGGTCAGGAGGAGGACCGGCAACAGCACAATATATAGTTTCTCCATTGGTAACTACTACATACACTGTAACGGCTTATCTGAGCGGATGCAGCGCTACCGACACAGTAACTGTTTCTGTCAAAAATCTGCCCCCTGCAGATGCGGGGCCTCATAAGATAATCTGCACGGGTACCAGTACAACGCTCAATGCCTCGGGAGGGACATCTTATCAATGGCAGGGAGGACCTTCTACTGCCAACTATGCGGTTTCACCTCTCGTGAACACTGTTTATACTGTCTCGGTGACCTCGAATGGGTGCATTGCCACAGATACTGTTTCAGTTTCTGTCAAGCCCTTGCCGGCTGTTGATGCGGGGCCATATCAATTAATATGTACCGGTAATAGTACTACTTTGACTGCTTCCGGAGGAACAACCTATATATGGGCGCCCGGAGGTCCTTCTTCAGCTAGCTGGCCTGTCAGCCCAATCGTTACTACACATTATACTGTAACTGCAACATTAAACGGATGCACTGCATCTGATACTGTATCTGTTGCTGTAATATCAAACCCGGTAGCAAGTGCAGGCAATCCTCAAACAATATGCAATGGAACCTCTTTAACACTGTCAGCAAGCGGTGGAAACACGTACCAATGGCTGGGAGGACCAGCAACACAAACTTATGTTGTATCGCCGTCGGTAACCACTACTTATACAGTCACTGCTTACCTGACTGGCTGTAGTGCTTCTGCCAGTGTTACGATCACTGTAAACTCCATACCCAATGTTGATGCAGGTGCAGCTCAAACAATTTGCAGCGGTACTTCTGCAACTCTTATAGCTACAGGTGGCACAACCTATCAATGGCAGGGAGGACCCGCTGCGGCAACATGGGTTGTCAGTCCTTCAGTGACTACCCAATATACTGTTGTCGGAACAACAAATGGGTGCACTGCTTCGGATACTGTTACCATTACTATAAAACCATTGCCTGCCACTGATGCCGGGACAGACCAGACAATATGCCATGGCAGTAGCGCAACACTGATTGCTTCAGGTGGAACAACCTATCAATGGCAGGGTGGTCCGGCTTCAGCTACATGGATTGTAAGCCCGACTGCAACTACTCATTATACTGTTGCTGCCTATTTAAATGGATGCAGCGCATCGGATTCTGTAACAGTTTCTGTCTATGCATTGCCTGCTACTGATGCGGGTCCTGCACAAACTATTTGCAATGGAACTACAGTGACACTTACTGCATCCGGGGGAACTACCTATCAATGGCAGGGAGGTCCTGCAGCAGCTAATTATGTTGTCACTCCTTCCGCAACTACGCAATATACTGTCACAGCCTATCTGAATGGCTGCAGCGCTTCTGATACTGTAACAATAACTGTCAAACCGACACCTACCGCAGATGCGGGTCCTGCACAAACTGTTTGTAGTGGAACCAATATTACACTTACAGCAACAGGAGGAACAACTTATACATGGGCGCCGGGTGGTCCTTCTACAGCAAGCTGGCCTGTCAGTCCAACCGTTACTACACATTATACCGTGACAGCTACTTTAAACGGATGTACGGCTACAGATACTGTTACCATCACTGTCAAACCTTTGCCTGCAACAGATGCCGGTCCGGCCCAAACAATTTGCCAGGGTTTTGGAACTACACTGACTGCAACAGGCGGAACAACCTATCAGTGGTTGAATGGTCCTGCAACTGACGTCTATCCTGTCAGCCCGGTGGTATCAACACTATACGCGGTAACAGCAACCTTAAATGGATGCACCGCTTCAGATACCGTAACTGTTTCTGTGATGAGTTCACCCATAGCAAATGCCGGTCCTACCGTAACGATCTGTTCCGGCAGCAGTGCAACACTTACAGCTACAGGCGGAAGTTTTTATCTGTGGCAAGGTGGTCCTGCAACAGCACAATACATAGTTAGCCCTACAACCACGACTGTTTATACGGTAACTGCTTCTCTGACCGGATGCAGTTCTACTGATTCTGTTTCAGTCATTGTTTTACCATTGCCAATAGCAGAAGCCGGCGCTCACCAGACTATATGTTCCGGCAGCAGCGCCACTCTTGTTGCAACAGGAGGAACAACCTATCAATGGCAGGGCGGACCTGCTTCGGATACTTATATAGTCAGTCCGTTGGTTACAACCACTTATGTGGTAACAGCAATTACAAATGGTTGCAGCGCTACGGATACCGTCACTGTCTCTGTTACCAATCTGCCACCTGTTGATGCAGGAATGACTCAAACTATCTGTACAGGTACCAGCGCCACTCTGAATGCAACCGGTGGTACAACCTACCAATGGCAGGGTGGTCCGGCAACAGCAACTTATATTGTCAGTCCAACTACAACCACTCTCTACACTGTTACAGGTACTACGTCGGGATGCAGTGCATCAGACACGGTAACTGTAATAGTCAGTCCAAGACCAACGGTGGTTGCAGGTACGCCTCAAACTATTTGCAGTGGCCATTCTGTGACATTCACGGCAACGGGAGCAACTACTTATTTGTGGAGTAATAGTTCTCCTACAGCCACCATCATTGTTTCACCAACACAAACGACAATTTATTCTGTGACCGGTACGCTGAACGGATGTACTGATTCTGCCAGTGTAACTGTCACGGTAAATCCGTTACCCGTCGCAAGTGCAGGCGCTGACACAGCCATTTGTTATGGCGCTGTTGCTCAACTGCACGCAGGTGGCGGAACAGGCTATTCATGGAGTTCTCCGGTGAGTAATCCGAATATTTATAATCCCACGGCCAATCCTGTAAATACGACAACCTATACTGTGACTGTAACAGATATTAACGGATGTTCTCAAACCGACGCCATGGTATTGACTGTTCATCCTCAGATACAGCCTACGATCAATGCCGGTCAGGCTATTTGTGCAGGAGCATCTGCAAACCTGCAAGCTGGTGGTGGTGCAAACTATTCATGGAGCCCCGCAGGAACACTTGTAAATGCCGGAACTGCGAACCCGACTGCTACGCCTGCTGCAACCGCAACGTACTTTGTAACTATTAGCGATGCCTTTGGATGCACTGCACATGATTCCACTGTTGTTACCGTTAACCCGGTGCCAACTTCAACTTTTACAGTTACCAGCCCGGTTTGTGCAGGACAAACATCCACGATCACCTACACAGGTACTGCTTCAACAGGTGCAAACTATACATGGAATTTTGTCGGCGGAACTGTAGTCAACGGAACAGGGCAGGGGCCATATCAGATAAGATGGAATTCACCTTCAACTTACAATATTACCCTTACTGTAACTGAAAACAACTGTACTTCTTCCCTGACCACGATGCCTGTGTTTGTTGATCAGGCAACAGTAACATTGGCTGTCGTTGATTCCATAAGCTGTTTTGGAGTTTGCGACGGACAGATAAGCGCAACAGCCGGTGGAGTAGTGCCATTTACCTATTCATGGAGCAATGCACAAACTACGCAGGCGCTCACGAACCTGTGTGCGAATACCTATACGGTAACCGTTACCGATGCTGACGGATGTACCGCAAGTCAGACGATCACATTAACACAGCCACAACCATTGCAGATGGTGTTTACCTCTCAAAATGTATCATGCTTTGGTGCAAGTGACGGATCAGGTAGCGCCACCGTAACGGGAGGAACACATTCCTATATTTATAGCTGGCTGCCTAATCCATCTGTTACAAATACTGCCACAGGATTGCAGGCCGGAAATTTTACTTTCCTTGTTACCGATGCTCATGGCTGCACATTGGATTCTGCCTTTACCATTACCGAGCCTCTTCAATTGACTTTTACCTCTGTTATTGACAGTGTGAATTGCTTTGGAGGCGCTGATGGTTCTATTACCTTATTACCCAACGGAGGTGTAAGACCTTATTTTTATACATGGAGTCCTTCGGTTTCTACCGATTCATTGGCTTCGAATCTCTCTATGGGCAATTATTCAGTTACCGTTACGGATGTTAACGGTTGTAGTACTTCTTCCTCACTGACTGTTGATGAACCTACGCAAATTATTTTAAGTAACAGTGGAAGCACACATACCTGTAACGGGCAAAGCACCACTATCAGCGCTTCGGCTACGGGCGGCACAGGATCATATACTTTTACCTGGGATAATGGACTTGGTGTTGGAAACAATTTTGTTGTGGCGCCTCTTGTAACTACTACTTACAATGTCACAGTTACGGATATCTACGGATGTTCTGCTGCACCACAATCACTGACCATCACTGTTGCTACTCCGATAACGGTTACAGTTACTGCAACACCTGCATCTTTCTGCGTTGGTGGCAGTGCAGGTCTGTTAGCCTCTCCAAGTGGTGGCAATGGATTTTATACCTATACATGGGGACAGGGCATTGGCGTTTCCACGCAATCAGTAAATGTTTCGCCTGCGGTTACTACATGGTATCCTGTGACGGTTACCGATAACTGTAACTCTGTTCCGGGAATTGATTCGGTGCTGGTAACGGTTTATCCTATCCCGACAGTTCAGTTTGCGCCTGATACAACCAGGGGTTGTCAGCCTTTCAGTGTGAGATTCTTTGATAACAGCACGCCGGCAATAACAGCATGGAACTGGAATTTTGGTGATCCTTCTTCAGGTTCGGACAATACTTCTTCACTGCAAAATCCGAATCATGTTTATGCCAATTCTGGCACGTATTCTGTAACATTGACTGTAACCTCGGCCAATGGATGCACCGCCACTTATACATCATTTAACATGATCACTGTGTATCCTCTGCCTGTTGCTGACTTTACCTATACACCTTCTCAGACAACCATACTGGATCCGCAAATTCAATTCCTGAACTCGTCATCAAATGCTGCTTCATGGAACTGGAATTTTAATAATCCTTTATCAGGCAATGACAATTATTCAAATTTGCAATCGCCTATACATATTTTTACAAATCCGGGAACTTATAATGTTACTCTTGTTGTTACCAGCCCTCATGGCTGCATTGATTCTGCCACCAATCATGTGACATTAAAATCTGATTTCACATTCTATGCACCCAATGCATTTACGCCTGGTAACGACGGGTTGGATGATGTGTTCCTTCCTCTGGGAAAAGAGTGGGATGTTGACCATTATCAGTTCTATGTTTTCGACAGGTGGGGAGGAGTAATTTTCAAAACCACCGATGTGAACAAAGGTTGGGATGGCACTGTAAATGGCGGCACTACTGTTGTTCAACAGGGCGTTTATGTATGGCTTGTTTTACTACAGGATCTGGGCGGATTGAAGCATATTATGACCGGCAGGGTTACTTTGATCTCCAAGTAAAGAGACTGAAATAAATTCCGTAAAATAGTTTCAAACAAAAAAAGAATCCCGGCAGTTGTGTCGGGATTCTTTTTTTTAATGACTGATGTTACGCATTATGATAAAATCCTTGTTGGCGAATATCTCCTGATGCGAGAACAAAGCATTTTTGAATTTACGAACGCGTCAGGAGATGCGCCTGAACGCAGAGTGAATTTTTTTTCAGATGCGCTGCAATTCCCAACCGATAGAAAAGCAGTTGATGCAAACTGCCTGTATTGCCAAAAGTCACAGTTATTAATCTAAAAAGCGAACCCATCTTCTCCAATCTCTCAATCTTTCGTATGCATCGTCAGGACTTTCAAAATCTAATTCACCTGTTTCAAGAATAAGCAGCGCATCTGCCATTGTTTGATAGACACCTTGATTAACTTCATGGAATTTTTTATTTTTTATTTTGTCAAGTTTATTTTTAAGTATTGGAATAACTTCTTTTATTTGCAGGTTCGCAGCTTCAAAAGCTAAAGCAGCATAATCATAAAATTCGTCCTTCGATAAAATCTGCAAAATCCTTTTTTTGTATTTCCCCTTGTGAGCATAAAAAAATACGGTTGACAGATATGTCAGAGGAGCTTCTACATCTGTATCAGAAGCTTTGTCTATTGCATCAAAAATTTTAGGGATAGCAATATCAGGATAATTCCTGCATAGCAAAATTAATAAAAGGCTTCCCTGATCATAGATTGCATCGTAATCATCCGAATCAGGCTCGGTATATAGGTTTATACATGGTTCGATAAGCGATTCATCATGGTGCTTATCTGCTAAAATAAGAAAGCATAGAGGGGTGTATGGGCCGTATTTTGATTTTTCGTAATAATATAGTTTTTCGTTATTGAAATTGCTTACGTGATAATGCGCTTTTTTAATTATTCTTTGATCCCGATCCTCGTTAAGTAAATATTCAACTGCCTCAACCGGAAAAGCATTTTTTTCATTTTCTATTATTGAAATTGCTTCATCTGTTGAGGTGATACTGTAATTTTTTTTTGTTTTTTTCATGGTCATAAGGCTTTGATTATTGGTTATGTTGTTTTTGTTTGTTTCTATTACATATGCTTCATTATTAGCGCTATTTCTTATTTGTTAAGGGGATTTCAAATCCCCGGTTAAAACCGAAAGGATTGCAAATCCTTTCGGGCGGCACTGCAAATCCGACACGACAGGGCACACTGCAAATCCGACACGACGGATTTTCGGACGCTGCAAATCCGACACGACAGATTACGAACGCGTCAGAAGATGCGCCTGATTTGGTGATGAGTATAATCAGAACTATGCAATCACTCTATTCTTTTTAAAATTCTCCGCCTGCTCAAATATCTCAACATACACTTCATCCCTTTCTACCGGTGGATAACCAAACTCATCCAGTAACAGAATCAAACCAACTTTCAGGGCTGATTTAATATCATCGCGCCTGTTCCAGTCAGGAAATTTGGCTTGTGAGTCAACCAATTCTTTAACGGATTTGGCAAGCTCTATCATTTTGTCATCGGGATAGGTGAAGTCGTACTTTATGCAAAGTTCTTTCAGTATGTCGTAAAAGGCTTTTTCTTCAAAGTCAATACCCAATGCTTCTCCTGCTGAAAATTCTTTGTGCACTTCCCAAATCATGTTGGTGAGTTGCTCGGCCATTTCCTCATAAACCTCGCTTCTCAACACATCGTTTTCATCACGCTGGTTGTATCGCTCTACAAGTGCTTGCATCTTTTTGGTGAAGTCAATTCCTTTTACTTTATTGACCTTTCTTATTTCACCAATCACCTTTGCTAATAGTTGTTGAAGCAATTTTATTTTCGTGTTTGGCAATTTGATATTGGCAATCTTAGCTAAATAGTTTTCATCAAAAATGTCCTGTTCGGTTTCTTCTTCGTCTCCCAGTTTGAAAATTTCTTCCACACCATCACTTTGCAATGCATCTTTGATCATTTCACGCACACGGGCATTCATCCGGGCTGTGTCGGGCGCATCGCCTTTGGTGAGTTTGAAAACAATAGAACGAACTGCCAGATAAAAATGAATATGATCCTTTTCAACTTGCTTTATATGTTCACTGCCCGCACAAATATCATAAGCGGCTTTCAATCGCTTGACCAGACCCATAAAACGGGTTTCAAACTCCTTCGTCTGTTGAGCAAATTCAGCAGCCAGATTCAATGTGTTTAATTGCTGCAATGGTGAACCATCAAAATACCTGGAACTGTCAAATTTGTGAAACAGTTTCGCCAAGAGATCCAGATGATTTCGCACTACAATCAGCGATTCCGCAATATCTTCAAAATTGGTTTCGTCGCCTTTGTTGTATTTGGCCAAAGCCAGATTCATTTGTTTTTTTATTCCGATGTAATCCACCACCAACCCTTTGTTTTTGCCTTCAACCCTGCGGTTCACGCGTGAAATGGTTTGAATCAGATTGTGCTGCTTTATAGGTTTGTCAATGTAAATGCTGTCGAGGAAAGGAACATCAAAGCCTGTCAACCACATATCAACAATAATAGCAATCTTGAAATTTGATTTTTCATTTTTGAATTGCCTGTCTAATTCTTTGCGATAATCTTTTGTGCCCAGCAATTTATACAGTGTTTCCTCGTCATCCTTATCTCTGGTCATTACCATCTTGATGCGCTCGATGGGTTTGAGTTCTCTTTTATCTTTTTCTGTTAAGGACACGACATGTCGTGTCCGTACATCCTCATGTCGTGTCCGTACATCTGTATCCGTGAGGGATTGCGTTGCCCATTCGGGCCTCAGAGCGATGATGTTTTTGTACAATTCATAAGCAATTTCACGGGTGGCGCATACAAACATTGCTTTGCCTTTTACGGTAGCGCCTTCTGAAACCCTGTTTTCATAATGCTTCACAAAATCTTCTGCAACGTCTTTTAATCTTTCAGGATCACCGAGAATAGCATACATCTGCGCCATTTCTTTTTTGCTCTGTTCGATCTGGTTTTCATTGCTGCCTTCTTCGGCGCATATTGCATAATAATCCTCAATTTCTTTGAGCTTGGAATTGTTCAGCAATACTTTTGCTGCCCTGCCTTCATACACTATCCTTACCGTAATTTCATCCCTAACAGATTCGGTCATAGTGTAAGCATCAATGACTTTTCCAAACACATCCAAAGTTGCATCTATCGGAGTTCCTGTAAAGCCTACGTATGTTGCATTAGGCAAAGAATCATGCAGGTATTTGGCAAAGCCAAAAGTCTTGGTAACACCTTTCTCCGTTAATTTTATTTTCTGGTCAAGATTCACCTGGCTGCGGTGCGCCTCGTCCGAAATGCAAATCACATTGCTCCTGTTGGTGAGCAATTCGGTGTCTTCTGTAAACTTGTGAATGGTGGTCAGAAACACGCCGCCACTTTCTCTGCCCTGCAGCAATTCCCGCAGATCTGCCCTGCTTTCAGCGCTTACAATATTGTTGTCGCCTATGAAATTCTTTGCATTGGTAAACTGCCCCGACAGTTGGTCATCAAGGTCGTTGCGATCGGTAATCAAAACAATAGTTGGGCTTTCAAAGTGCTCGCTGCGCATAAGCAGCCTTGTGAGATAAAGCATGGTGAAACTTTTGCCGCAACCTGTAGCTCCAAAATATGTCCCGCCCTTTCCATTGCCTCCGGGTTTCTGTGCTTTCTTGATGTTCTCAAACAGGCAGCGGGCTGCATAGTATTGGGGATAGCGACAAACTATCTTCTCGTTTTTCTTTGATGAGTCGGGTATGTAAATAAAATTGCGTAGAATATCGCGAAAGCGGTTATGGTTAAACATACCCTGCACCAGCGTAAACATACTATCAATTCCGTCCACATCCTTTGCCAATCCAGCCACCCTGCGCCATGAATAATAAAACTCGTAAGGTGCGAAAAATGAACCGGCCTTGTTATTTACGCCATCGCTGATAACACAAAAAGCATTGTATTTAAACAGTTCGGGAATGTCGCGGCGGTAGCGGATGGTAAGCTGTTTCCATGCATCAAAGATGGTGGCTTCTTCACGTATGGCGCTTTTAAATTCAAACACCACCACCGGCAAACCATTGATGTAAACGATGCCATCAGGTATCCGTTTTTCGTTTCCAACAATCTCCAGTTGATTTACAAACTTGTAAATGTTGTTGTCCTTGCCATAGAGTTCGTCAGGTTCGGCGGCTAGCGGTAGGGGTGGCGTGGGTAGCTGCTGCTGTATGGACACGACATGTCGTGTCCGTACATCCGCTGCCGCCGCTGCCGTAGCCCGCACTCTTTCCAGCCCTTTGTAGTCTATAAGCTGAATGTAGATGTCCTTGTCGTTTCTGTTTTCTCTTTTCAGGATAAAACCATCGGAAAGCATTTTTATAAATGTTTTGTTGCTTTCGTAAAGGTCCGATGATGGCAGGGATTTCAGTTGCAGGATGATGGTTTTTGCTTCGGTAAGGGTGAGTCCTTCGGCTTTGTATTGGGTAAGAAGAAAGTTTCGCAGGTCTTCTTCTATCAGCACCTCATCAACGGCACGGGTAATAGTAATACCATGATGGTGCGGAAACCCTTCGTTTCCCAGCAATTCTACAAAAGTCAGTTCCAGTTTTTCTTCGGTGAATTTCATTTTTATCCTTTTTGGAGCAGACACGTGGGTCTGCCCTTACATGGGGACAGACACAAGGGCCTGTGCCCTATTCGTTATTATACAATTTATCATCCTGCCAACGGGCAGGGTTGTTGATGATGTAGTCTGCTATACGTTGGTATTCCTGTTCGTTGCGGATGATATGTTCCCAATAATTGCGTTGCCACAATTTCCTGTTAAACCGTGTCCACCCCAACGTTTTCACCCCGCGTATATATTCATTTGTCGTCATCGTTTTGAACCATTGCACCACCCGGTGTAGGGGCGAACCCACGTGTTCGCCCAAAATATTATTGCCGTGTTCGCCCAAAATATTATTGCCGTGTTCGCCCAAAATGGAATCCGCACCACCGTCGCCGTTTCCAATACCACGGTCGGTATCCGGCGTAGGGGCAGACCCACGTGTCTGCCCTGAATACCCCGCGAAATCCTGCCCCATATGCGTTGGGTTGACACATGGGTCAACCCCTACGATGTTATTCGTTGTATCATCCATGGGGCGAACACATGGATTCGCCCCTACGCCCGTGCCATTATTATTAACGATGGCATGAAAATGATTGGGCATGATTTGGTAAACATCCATTTCAATATCCGGGAATTTTTCGGGTATTTTTTGCCACCATTTATTTACCATTATCCCCGCATCATTCAACACCATTTCCCCATCCCTTATTTCCCCGAAAAAACATTCCCTGTCCAGCACACAAATTGTAATAAAATACAATCCCGCCTGCGAATAATCATATCCTTTCAGGCGGATGCTGCGGCGGTGGTGGATTGCGGGATTGTAGGGCATGAATCTTCAGTGTTAAAATAAAATTAAGTAATTATTTCTCCTTCATCAAACATCTTAAGTTGATTTTTCTCTCCTTCCTTTTTTTGTCTGTGTCTCTTACCTTCTGGAGTTTCAATTGGAGTTTCATTTTCAAAATAATGATTAACCCTTACAACATCATATGCAGTAATTTTTTCTCGAGCATCATTATCAACTTTTTTCTTAATTTGCAAAAAGCAATTTATAGACGTACCATTCTTAAATTCAACTTTGCCAGTCTGCACAAGTGTTTTAAACTCTTTTGATGCCATATTAAAATGTATTGCTTCACCTTTATAAATTCCCATCCATTTATAATTTCCTCTTTTTAAAACAGGTGATATAATTTCAATTACCGCACCATCAATTTCTTGCGGCTCCAAATCATCACTTACTAAAATAAATTCTTTAAAATTAACCCTGTCAATCTTCTCCTCCTTAATCATTATTTTCTTCGATTCATCTTCAATTATTAATGAAATCATCTTAACTTTACAATATTTATCAAGTGCTTCATAAAAGTTTGACCTTCGTTTTTTAATAGTATTGTTCTTCCCCAATATTTCAGCATTTATTTTTGAATCTCTTTTGAGCTTTTCAATTTCAAGCTTTAGTTTTTCTTTTTCGAGTTTTTTGATTTCTTTATCTTCAAATATTCTTTCAATAAAAATTTCTGTCATTTTACTTATAGAAGATGTAATCGGAGTAATTAAAATTCCTGTCGTTAAAGCAACTACCAAAGCAATTTTAATTGTTGATTTTTTACTTTCTTCTTTAGAAATAATTTTAAACCATCTTCGTAATCCTCCTTCTGCAAGGGGTTCTGTTTCAATAATAATTTCCGCATTAAAAATTGCAGCAATTTCTTTAATAATACCCAGAAATTCATATTCGCATTTGTTTTGAACAATTGCATCCATTGAATGGGTTTCGTCAATTAACCCATAATGAAGTTCTAAAGTGTTTCCATTTAATATTGGAAAGTTATTTAATAATAAAAGCATATGGTTCATAATTTTCTACTTCCACGTTTTTTTTCATATTTTCCACCACCCCCCTCATCAACACCGGGCATAGCGGTTTTATACTATTTTTCAATTGTTCATTTATTCTCTTTCGTGTTTCCAAAGTATGATAAATTGTTACTATGGCTTCCTGAACTTTTATATCTGGAATCGGCAATTTTACATTGCACATATCAGCCCAATCAAATGTTTCTCTTGCGCTGCCCCAGGAATGAAATCTTGCGTAGCGGTCAAACTCTAGTCGTTTGAAAAATAAAAATAAATATTCAGGCAATAATTCTAAAATGTTTTTCACTCTGAAAATTGTATAGGTGCTTGATACAAGTCCTGCATTACCATCAAGAAGAGCAATTGAAATTTTTTCTCCGTTTCTTGAAGTAACAGAAACATAACCGAACTCTCTTGGATTAACAACTTTGTAATTTGACAAATCAAGTTGTTCCTTATTTGATTTTGTTTCCATGAAAACTTTGTTCACACTTATTCCAATCAAATTATCATTTTGCAAATCATAATTCCTTTCATCCGATTGCTCAATATATTCTCCAAGCACTTTTGGCTTTTCAGTTTTGATTAAGTTTTCAATATAGGTATCACAAATCAATTGCAAATCTTCCAAGCTATCTTGATAGGTTTTTTGATTGGTTAATAAAGCTGAATAAAGAGCAACATATTTTCGCTGCTCGTCAATGTGTGGAATAGGGATTTTTATTTCGCAAAAACGTTCCCATTCTAAACTTGCTCTTACGCTGCTGTCGCTGATAAACCAACCGTACCTATCTGATTCGGTTCTTTGAAACCACATCATCATATATTCGGGCAATAATTCATTTTTATCCTTTACTTCAATTACTAAATAGGCAGGTGAAATGATTGCCGGTTTATCTTCTGAATATAAAGCAAGGCGAATAGTTTCATCCCTTCCTACTTGCATTGCACTATAAGCAAATTGATTTTTTTGAATGATTTTATATCTCGATAAATCAGACTCAGAAGTATTGGCAACTGAAGGCATAAAGTTTTTGGTAATGTTTATTCCCAAAAGATTTGTAACCGTCAAATCTTTGTTGCGGTTATCAACCAGTTGTATGTAATTGCCAATACGCTTATAACTCATAGCCTAAAATCTTGAAAGCGTTTATTAATTGGTCTTGCGATTGTTTTTCTTCATTCAATAGTGTTTTGAATTCCTTTTGAATTCGCTTCATTTCTGTGTCAAAATCAATCTCGCTGTTGCGGTCAACAAACTCTATGTATTTGCTTGGCACAAGCGAAAAATTGTTTTCCTGCAGTTCTTCAAAATTGGCAGAATAGCAATATTCAGGGACATTTTTGTACGTCCTTTTATAGTCGGCTTGTTGCCAGTTGTGAAAATTCCTCGCAACTTCAGTAATGTCTTCAGGGATTATTTCAATAAACATTTTTTCGTATTCCGTTCCCCAACGACGTAAATCCACAAAAAGAATTTCTTTTTCACGGTCTCTGTAGTTTTTCTGTTTCCCGTTTATTTCAATGCTTCTTGCTTTTTTGTTTTTGTTGAGTATCCAGAGTGTAACACTTATGTCGGTAGTATAAAAAGTGTCGCGGGGAATAATGATAATGGCTTCTACTAAATTATTTTCAATTAATGTTTTTCTGATTTTGTACTCTTCGCCTCCACCACTCAATGCGCCATTGGCCAATATAAAGCCCGCTGTTCCGTTTTCAGAAAGTTTGGAAACCATGTTCAGTATCCATGCGTAGTTTGCGTTACTTTTTGGTGGAACATCATAACCTCTCCAACGTGGATCATCAATTAACTCATTCTCCCCTCTCCAATCCTTTTGGTTAAATGGTGGATTAGCCATTATGTAATCTGCCTTTAAATCTTTGTGCTGGTCGTCAGCAAAAGTATCTGCATCTTTTTCTCCAAGATTTGCAGAAATGCCGCGAATGGCAAGATTCATTTTTGCCAGTTTATAAGTTGTCTTGGTGTACTCTTGTCCGTAAATAGCAACATTCTTAGTGTTGCCCTGATGTGCCTGAATAAACTTCACACTCTGAACAAACATACCACCTGAACCGCAGCAAGGGTCATAAATAATCCCCCTGTAAGGTTCAATCATTTCGGCAATAAGGTTTACAATGGTCTTGGGTGTGTAGAATTCTCCTTTGCCTTTGCCTTCTGCAATAGCAAACTTTTTCAGGAAGTATTCATACACACGGCCCACCAAATCCTGCTCCTTGTCTTTGAGGGTGTTTATCTTGTTTATTTCGTCAATCAGCGAAGCCAGCTTTGTAATGTCCAATCCAAGGCGCGAAAAGTAGTTGTCAGGCAAAGCGCCTTTCAGGGATTTATTGTTTTTCTCAATGGTGTGCAGGGCTGTGTCAATAATCAAGGCAATGTCGCTTTGCTTGGCCTTTTTTGCAATGTAACTCCAACGTGAAATTTCATCAAGGAAAAACACATTGCTCATATTGTAGAAGTCCGCCATTTCAATATACTTCTCTTTGCCTTCGGCAATCAGTTTTTTGCGGTGTTCTTCAAACTTGTCGCTGGCAAATTTCAGGAATATCAATCCCAGCACCACGTGCTTGTATTCCGCAGGCTCCACACTCCCCCTTAGTTTGTTGGCAGTTTCCCAAAGGGTAACTTCTATGCTTTTTTCTTTAATTTCTTTTTTGGACATTCGTTATTTCATTCAGTAATTTAAAAGTTCAAAGATAATATTTTATGTGCGTGCACGAGCAAGAGAAGTAAGGTCGCGAAAGAAAATAAAAATCCATTCATTAAACACAGGGGATGATTAAACACTATTATTTCGGACTGTAAAAGTATAAAATATTCAATAAACCAAATATTTTTTGTCAAGGAAAATGTTCCTTAAAAAACATGTACGCTGAAAGAATAAAGGCAGTTATTAAATCCCGGTTTATTATCAGGATTTTTCACCCGATAAAAAAGGCTGTTCTTGTTTGTCAGATTGCAAATCCTAATATTATCAACGTGTCGCATTGCAAGTACGACACGGCGGAAATACGACACAACGGAACATCCTCTTTGGTGTAAAGGACGTGAAGGAACATTACAATGTTTGTCTTTTGCAGGCACAATATTCAAAAACAACAGCCCCTGTTAGGAATTCTATCGCAAAGGGGCTGCAGTTTGATGCTTG
>CAISZK010000139.1 GCA_903889915.1 uncultured Bacteroidota bacterium | reverse complement strand
TTCCATTCAAGTCCAAGTTCAATGCACTTTTCTTTCAGAGGCAAACCGTTTTCATCAAGGCCTCTTATTTTGTAATAGTTTGAACGTGCCAGCAGGAATTCATCACGATCAATTGCTTTAATTTCCATGCCATCGCCGCTTGTTCCATCTTCAGTAAAAAAGCGTTTTGGCAAATCGTCATCCGAAGCCGTAAAACCATTGATGGCATTCATGATCCTGTCATTAAAATAAATTCTCTCGCCGGTTTTCATCAGTTCCAGTGCGCTGGTTTGATATCCTGTGACAGCCGTAAGCATTTTGGCATATTCTTCAAGTGTCGCTGCAAAAAAAATAAATTTGCAGGCTGTGAGAGAATCAACCACTGCATTCATATCTTCATTAAGTTTGATGATACGGGCTTTTCCGCTAAAAGAGAACCTGTCAGTTGAAACCGGCTTGCGCAATATTTCGTGCGAAACAGGATAAGCCCTCAGGTGGCATCCACCTCTTGTGGAAGTTGCATAAGCAAGCGCCATCCCATAAGCCCCGCGCGGATCGTAGCCCGGAAGTTCAAGCCCCTTCACAGTAATAGCTGATTCTTCCTGGCCTTTCAGCATAGCATATTTCCTTGCGCCGAGTTTTAATTCCTTGCCTTCATTTTGTGAAAAAGCTATGTCCTTTAATAATCCGGGAATATTTTGCCCTGCAATTTTGATTTTATTTATTTCAGCATAACATGCCAAAGTTGAAGCAGCAGAAATTGTGTCCATCCCAAACTCATTGCAAAGCCTGTTTGCTTCAACAACAATATCCATATCGTCATTATCAAGCAAAGCAGTAAAGTGGGACATGGTTTCAAATTCAGGCATGATGCTCCCATTGGCGCCTGTCTTTTTGCAAAGAATATGGCAGCCTGCACAGCCCGTTTTTTTCGTTTGATATTTATCTTTATAATGCCATGCATTCAAAGCAGGAGCTTTTGCAAACCATGTGCTTTTAAAGTTGTCAGTAGGCATCATCCTGCGGTTATGCATCAAGTCGTAAAGAGCGCCGGTGCCATAATCTGAAATACCCGCTTCTCCTTTCAGAATGGGCGAAGCTGCCACAAGCCTGAAAATTTCTTCGCGTGCTTTTTCCAATTCAACAGGGTCACAAACATCAACCTTTCCGTTTCCGGTAACCTGTATAAATTTGAGATTTTTGCTGCTCATGATCAGTCCCAGTCCATTCCTTCCGGCTATATAATGCCCGTCAATGCAAATACTGGAAAAGAGCACATGATTATCTGCAGCAGGCCCTGTGATTGCATTTGAACCTTGCCTGGGAAGATGTTTAATAATTTCCGAAATGGGTTTATTGTAAAAAGAAGAAGCGTCCGAAAATTCAACTTTAGAATCAATGATAGAAATGCCGCAAAGATTCCGGCTTTTTCCTTTAATTATGATCCCATCCCATCCTGCTTTTTTGATTTGTGTTCCAAACTTTCCGCCAACAGAAGTATCGCCAACTGTCCCTGTTTGCGGCGACTTTGATGAGATGGTCATTCTTCCGGATGTTGGCGAAGCTGTTCCAACCAAAGGACCGGTGAAAAAAAGAAGTGGCATTTCAGGAGAATCCCAGGGGTGATGAATGTGTTGCCGCAGATAATAACCTGACAAACCTTTCCCTCCAATATACTTCTGGTAAGTCTCTGCGGGAAGTTCAATAACTTCAGTTTTTCGTGCAGTGAGATCTATTTCAAGAATTTTATTTGTCCAGCCAGGCATTCGAAGTTTTTTATCAGAGTATTTGAATCAATGTTTTTTTGTAAAAGCAAAACTCGCTGATTGAATTATCAAAGTTAGTAAAATTATAGGAATATGAGCTTAATTATTTTGAGAACGATAAATCGTAATTTTCATTGAAACGTTTTTGTTAAACCAGTTTTACAGAAATCTCAAATCAAGCGTAACTTTGAACCTTGAACTTTAAACTTTGAACTTAAAAAAAACCGGCATCTTTCGATGCCGGTTGCTACTACAAAAAAAACACGAGTAGATATTTGCAAAACTTTCGGCTACTTAGCGTAGCTTACAGCCCGTGTTTCGCGGATAACGGTGATTTTAATCTGTCCCGGATACGTCATTTCAGTCTGTATCTTTTTCGACAGTTCATAAGAGAGTTCATTGGCTTCCTGATCCGATACCAGTTCAGCGCCTACAATCACTCTTAACTCGCGCCCGGCCTGAATGGCATAAGTTTTCACTACGCCATTGTATGAAAGGGCTAATTGTTCAAGGTCTTTCAGCCTTTTGATATATGCTTCCACCACTTCACGGCGTGCACCAGGACGTGCTCCTGATATTGCATCACAAACCTGCACTATTGGTGAAATAAGACTGTTCATCTCCATTTCATCATGGTGAGCGCCTATGGCATTGCATATTTCTGCACTTTCTTTAAATTTCTCTGCCAGTTTCATTCCATGTAAAGCATGTGGCAGATCAGGTTCGTTGTCGGGAACTTTACCAATGTCATGCAATAGTCCTGCTCTTTTGGCAACTTTTGGATTTAGTCCTAATTCCGCAGCCATCGTAGCACATAAATTTGCAGTTTCTTTGCTATGCTGTAAAAGATTTTGTCCGTAAGAAGAACGGTATTTCATCCTTCCGATCATTCTCACAAGTTCATGATGCATTCCATGAATTCCAAGGTCAATGGTTGTGCGTTTACCAATTTCTACTATTTCCTGCTCAATTTGTTTTTTGGTTTTTGCAACCACTTCTTCAATACGTGCAGGGTGAATGCGACCATCAGTAACCAGTTTGTGCAGGGAAAGACGTGCAATTTCTCTTCTCACCGGATCGAAACCTGAAAGAAGAATGGCATCAGGAGTATCGTCAACAATGATCTCAACACCAGTGGCTGCTTCAAGAGCGCGTATATTGCGGCCTTCACGACCGATGATGCGCCCCTTCATTTCGTCATTTTCAATGTTGAAAACAGACACTGAATTCTCGACTGCCTGCTCTGTTGCTGTTCGCTGTATGGTTTCAATAATGATCTTTTTGGCTTCCATGTTGGCAGTCATTTTAGCTTCTTCCATTGAATCCTTGATAAATGAAAGTGCTTCTGTTTTCGCTTCTGTTTTCAGCGATTCAACAATGAGTGCCCGTGCTTCTGCCGCAGTCAGTCCTGAAATTGCTTCTAACTGTTCAACCTGTTTGCTATGGGCTCTTTCAAGCTCGTTTTGTTTTTTTGTTACAAGTTCAAGCTGGTTGTTCAGATTTTCTTTGAGAGTATTAAGTTCTTTTTGTTTCCTGCTTGCTTCCTCTAATCTTTGGTTGAGAGAAGTTTCTTTTTGTTTGACTCTTGTTTCAGCAGTATTGATAACAGCGTTCTTGTCGCTGACAAATTTTTCGTGTTCCGCTTTTAATTGCAGGAACTTTTCTTTGGCCTGCAGGATCTTTTCTTTTTTAATGACCTCTGCTTCTGCCTGTGCATCTCTTATGATATGCTGGTTTTTTTCCTGAATAGATTTCTTGATAAGTGTATTTGTTATCAGAAATCCCGCCAGCAAAGAAACCACAGCAGTAATGACAATTGCAATAATATACATGTCCATCTTTGTTTCTTTACGTCTAAATATTAATAATAATTAAAAAAAAACCCGCATAATTCAAGAAGGTTCATAAAACCTCAATAAAGAAATTTTTAGAGCTGCCTGATCTTTCAAACGTCCACTGTCCCTGTGTTAGGAATTCCCGCCCGAAGAAGGGAATGAGGCCTGTTTTTGAAATCGAGAGCTTATGCTCTAATTGTAATAGTGTTAAGTTTTACAAACGTGTGCTTGAATTAATGCGGGTATGTCTTTCGACATGTCTTCAAAGAACGATTTATGCTTTATTTAAACAATCTGTCAATATCGTATCCAAATCTGTCAGTTTTCCAATTATCTGATCATCGTTTGCTTTTGCTGTTGCTTCGTAATTGACCGCATAGGTCGAAAACTGAAGCGCCACCATGGCCAGCAAGTCTTGTTTATCCTTGTAGGCATAAGTAGAAGCGTAAGCTTTTATCTTTTCATTTATTGATTTCACTGCATTTCTAACCGTTTCCTCCTCACTGGCATCTATCTTAAGCCTGTAAGGCCTGTCTGCGATATTTACTGTTATGGAAAGAGACGTCATTATGAATATTTTGTTTTTCTACTTGTTTAAAAGAGCTATACATTTATCAATTTCTCGCACAAGTTCGTTGATCTTCACCTTGGTTTGGTAAGTGTCCTTACCACTTTCAAGTGTTTTTGCAACCTTCAGAACTTTTAATTTTTCCTCTAAATCTTTAATGATAACTTTTTGGGTTTCAACTATAAGTTTATTGTTTTGAATTTCTTGTTTTAATTTTTGGTTTTCAATCAGCGTTTGATTCTGCAAATCTACGATTTTTTTTACTTTATATTCAAGTCCCGAAACAATAATTGAAACTTTGTCCATAGAAATGCATAGAATAATAACAATACAAAATTAGCAAACAAAGGGAAACTATGCAATATTTTTACTCATTTTTTTGAAATTTAGAACAAAACACTTCATTTATAGTCTGATAAAATGCTGCTTCTTTTTGCTCCGGAAGTGTCATTTCTGATTTTTGTTACTTTTTAAAATAAAATTCACTTAGTTGATTTCAATTTTTTTTATAGTTTTGTTCAAACTTTTAATTATGGAAACTTACAATAACCCCCAAACCTCAAATGTTCAAAATGGCAACAAGCCATTTTCTACTATTAATCTAATCTTAAAAATAGCAGGCGCTCTTGCTGTGGTATTCCTGCTTTTTCTGCCGGTTGCCGGATGTGACTACAATGGTCCGATGAACATGGGTGAAGCAAGAAATTTTACCTGGAAAGGATGGGATATAGTAAAAGGTTTTTTCAATTCAGGATCGGTTAATTTTGGTATGCAAACAGGGACGGCTATGGACACAACCATGACTCTCCTTTTTATGTTGTCAATGGTTTGTGGGTTGATAATTTTAGCTTTTAAAAAACCTATTCAATTTATGATCGGAGGCATTGCAGGCCTTAGCACTTTTTTAATTGCTTATTTTATTGCTAAAAACAAATATACCGGATCGCAGGATGGTGTTACATACGGAATTCAAATGGAAATTGGCGCTTATCTCGCACTTTTATGTTATGCTGGTATTGCTATAACTGCGTTGATAAAGCAGATGAGTTCGAACAAAAATCAAGCAGCCCCTTATTATAATGCACCACCTGTTTATAATCCTGCACAACAAAATCCTGTTCAGCAACCGGTGCAACAACAATTTCAATCGCAACAACAATATAAAGCGCCACCACCTCCGGTTCAACAAATGCAGCAGAATGCACCTAAACAAAAATTCTGCAGCAAATGCGGATATAAATTTCCTGATAACTACACAGGGAATTTTTGTGGTAAGTGTGGAACCAAAAGAATGTTCTGAAAAAAATAAAAAAATATTGTGCAATAAAAAAACCCTCCCGTTTCCGGAAGGGTTTTTTTATTGAATGAAAAGTGAGAATTACTCAACGATCATTTTATGTGTAACTGAATTTCCACCTGCTGTTACAGTGTAGAAATAAATTCCTGAGTTAAGTTTGCTGCCATCAATAATGATATTGTGATTGCCGGCTGCAACGTTGCCCATGTTGATTGTTTCAACTGACTGTCCAATCATGTTAACAACATTAACTGAAAGGTCGCATGATTTAAGAAGACCAACAGTAATTTGAGTGTTTCCATTGAATGGGTTAGGATAGTTCTGTGAAACGAAATTGATGTTGCTGCTTTGTTCATTAATACCAGATGTGAAATCAGCATCTGTTAATGTGAATCCATTGATATAGTAGAACTGAGCTTCAGTAGTAGCATCGGTTGGATCGAAAATCTGGAATGCAAATGGAAGAGTGTATGTGGTTCCTGTTTTGAAAACATAGTAAGAAGCGGTTCCCATGTATGATCCACCATCAGCTACGCCATGATTTTTAGAAACGTCAAATGCTGGAGTCATATTTTTAGTTACACAATCAAGACCTCTAACGTGAATGTCCGGATAGTAGTTGCCATTGGCGCTTGTGTATAAAATAGTGTCTGTGTCAATCCATGAAGTGAACATTTTTGTACCAGCCCAGTCTGTTGAAATCTGAGGACGGTTGTCTTCTGAAATAACTGTTGAGCCTGTTCCGAATGTTCCGCGTAATGTTTCAATGTAGCTATCGAATTTTCCATCCCATGTTGTTCCACCATCTGTTGAATAAACTGTGAACATACCTAAAGCGCCAGGTTTTGAAGAAACAGACCATGAGCCAACACCAATGCTGATGTCAATAGCAATGTAAGGATTGCCGTTTGCGTCAACAGCCATGTCATCATCAAATGCTGTAGTGTATAAAATAGAATCGCGTGTTCCCGGAGTTCCGGTAACAACAGCGTGACCTAATAAAACTCCGAGGAGACTGTCAGAAATAAAGTTTTTAACTGAAGGGATTGAAGAAATGTCAACATTGATAGGACCAGTCCAGGTAGCGCCACCATCAGTAGTTTTATATAAAATTGGATAATAACATGAGTCAGCTACTAAAGCTGGATCGTTGCATGATAAGAATGAAATCCATCCTTTTTGTCCATCAGGAGCAAAAGCGATCCTTGGAGTTAAGCAAGCTGCATTTTTACCGGAGGTCATTACAGAAACAGGAGCATATAATAAGCTCTGTGTATATTCAACTGCATGGGTTGTTGAATTAAATACGCCCTGGTTGATAATTAAAGAATCTGTGTAGCCATTATTCAGTGAATTGATGAGTGCAGGTTCAACAACCCACACTTTGCCGGAAACCGGATTAATGTGCATTGCATCAGGAATAGCTTGTCTGTATGCGCCATGTGAATGCATAGTGTCTTCTACAAGAGGAGTAGCTTGTCCGAAAGCGTTTGTTGCAATTGCATAACCGCCCCAGTCGCCACTTGAAGCTGCATCAGGGTTTGAACCATCTCTCAGTGCTGCAAAAGTAACTGCATAAGCGTTGGCAGCAGTTGTGTTTCCGCTTGGGTTGTAAATTAAACCTTGTGGATACCTTGCACCATTGTAAGCTGAAATAAATACTACATGGTTAACTGTAAAAGTAGTTCCACCATCGGTTGAATAATCATAAGAAATGCTTCCGCTTGGTGAAACTTCACGGTGAGTAAACATTACGCTGTTGATGTTAGGATCTGCCCATAAAGCAGTACGTCCGCCATTGTACAAACCCAGTGGATTTGCAGCCTGGCCAATTGAATCAACAGTAACACCTGTTTCGATTGATTTGCCCTTTTTCACATCATTCTTTGCAGGAATTGCAACATTTGTTGATGGTGCATCCTTGATAGTTGTAGTTGCTTTAACGATGTTCGTTTTTAAATGCACAATGTGTTTTGCTGTTTGCGCACTTATCGAGACTACAAGCCCGATTGCTAGTGTTGAAAGTAAAATTTTTTTCATATTGTTCTTGTTTTTGGTTTAAAAAATTAATTCGTTAATTAATTGGTCTGCAAATATACTATTTTCTAGCAACTGCAAGAATATTTTTTAATTTTTTTTCAAAAGAATAACATCTCTGTTTTCCTTGACATTGCTGATAAATTTCAATAGTGTTGAATAGTTGATGTCATTCACATCATTAAATTATTTCCTGTTTATTACAAACTTTTTCACTGCAATGCCATTTTCCATTTTTACCTTCACCAGGTAAACACCATTCGGAAATGTTGAAACATCAAGGCTGGTGGTATCGCTTTTTGCTGTCAGAGTTTTTATCAATTGGCCTCTGAGGTTTGTAATGTTTATTATTGAGGTTTGAGGTGCTTCGATGGTGAGTTTGTTATTTGCAGGATTCGGATAAACTTCAATGCCGGCGTGATCAATACTTGCCTGCGAAAGCCCTGTGATCACCGGATAAGTTGAAATAAAATTTCCAAATCCTTCAGGAAATGTTCCAACAGTAATTGAATCTGTGACTGTATTTGTGGCAGTGTTTATGATGCTCACATTATTCCCGCTACGGTTCACAACATACACTTTGCTTCCGTCAGGGCTTACAGAAATTCCTGCCGGCAACAGACCAACCCTGATTGAATCAGTTACAATGTCGGATACGGTATTGATGACATACACTGAATTCCCTGTGTTTGCAACGTATAATTTGCTCCCGTCAGGACTTATGGTTATTCCATAAGGCTGGATACCTACATGGATTGTATCAGTGATGGTGTTTGTTGAAGTGTTTATCACCATAACATTATTAGCGCCATCGTTGGCGACATAAACTTTGCTACCGTTGGTGCCGGCAACAATACCATAAGGACTTTTGCCAACCGGTATTGTAGTTACAGCATGTGTAGTAGTATTTATAACACTTACTGAATTGCCATCGGAACTTGTAACGTACGCAAAATTTCCATTTGGAGTAAAGCAAACATCATAAGGATAAATACCCACCGGAACAGTGGCTGTTACAGTATTTGAAAGAGCATTGATAATGGATACTGAACCAGGATAATCACTGTTTGCAACATACACCTGATGTCCATCAGGGGTTACACAAACTCCAATCGGATAATTGCCAACATGTATTGTAGCGCTTATTGTATCTGTTGAAGCGTTGATCACACTTACAGTTCCATCATTGTAATTGGTAACATAAACATAATTTGCAAAAGGACTCACCCCAACTCCATAAGGCCCGGAGCCTACAATGATGGTGTCAACAACGGCATGGGTTGCAACATCAATTACTGAAACGTTGTTGCCGGTATAATTCGTAATGTAGGCCGTTTGTGCATTTGTGCTCAAGCAGGTTGTAGCGAGCATTGCAATGAGTAGTAATAGTCGTCTCATGATTTTGGTTTTTATTCTTAATTTATTTTTACAAAAATATTTATTTCCAGCTTTTCGGAGGTTTTTTCCAAATACTTTCTTTCCAGGGGTTGGGTTCGTTAGGGGTTTCGTTGATAGGAACGATAATGGTTTCGGGATACCTGAAAGAAAACAACAATCCTAAACCATAAGTAAAATAGCCCGTCAAACAACCAATTCCTGTCAATTTTCTTTTCACTGTAAGCTGACCAACTGTTGCCCCGTTATATTTGGCTTCAATGTACAGTCTTTTTGGAAAGCCTGTCCTGCGAACTTCAACACTTCCTTTGCCTCTGTAAACATTATTTACATACAGGTCAACATTCGCATTTTTCACGACAATGGTACTCATTCCACAACCAAACAACAGTAGTGAACAAAATGAGAGGATGATTAAAATATTTCTCCTTTTGAACATCAGAATAAAATGGCAACATTCATCATCAATCCAAGCGGAACCTGGTTGTCATCTGTTTTATAAGTAGGGATAATTATTGAACCTGCTACCCTGAAATTTACCGTTGAATTGCGGTTGAAAATATAACCACCATTGGCATAAAAGGCAAGGCCGCCTCCGCTGTGTGAGGTGGAATAATAGCTATTATCATTGCTGGATAAAGTAGTTCCGCTCCATGCTATACTTCCGCCTATATACGGTGTATTTTTTGAGCTTTTGAATGGGTACAAACCTGAAATTCTCACTCCATACATTTTGATATCTCCGAAAAGAAAATCACCCTGAAGGTCGAAAATGACATCTCTTGCATCGTACGAAGCCAACAACCCAAAGCCGGCAGGAGTTTGATTCGAAACTTTATTCACAAAGCAATATGCCCCGCTGATCGCAACCCCAAAATTGACCGAAGTATTCACTTTCGAAAGTGGTTTGGAATCATAATTTGTAACAGAATAAATATCGCCGTCAACCGAAGCTTTTTTATCGGTTCCCAAACACTTTGCCAACCGCTGAAGAATGGGGTCAAGGTCATCAGGAGTGCGGGCTTTGAGCAAATCATTCCACACCTTGCTGCTGTCGGAAGTGTTGTACATGGTCATTGAAACGATCATCACATCATTAAGTGCATTCATTTCGGCAATGATAAAATATTTCGTTCCTGCTGTTTTTGCATTTAATATTGTTTGGTGAAAACTTTCTTTTGGATAGGTAGTATCTTTTGTTTCGGGCAGTATCAGCGTATATTTGTTTATGTCATTGACATAATTTTTGAAAATTTTTGCAGCGCTCATCTGGTATTCCCAATGCATGTTTTCGATCTGGAAAAACGGCATGTAGATCTTGTCCTGTGACCTTGCAATTGTACAAGCGAATAAAAGGACTGTGAGAAATAAACTGGTCTTTATTTTCATGGGTATGGTTTTTTTATTAAAAAATTCAAATTGCCAATTGAATACTTTAATGATTTTTTACAATTTTCAAAAGTACGTAAAAAGTTTAAAATAAAATCTTCAAAAATATTAACTGCTTATCTCCTTTAATCAAGTTTGGTTTTTATTATAAGCATTTTAAAATTCTGCATTCCATAATTTCGGAAGGATATTCAGTTATATCCTGCAACGTAGTTGCAAAATCTTTGTAATAAAAGGTTGCAGGAGGAAGTAAAAACA
>CAISZK010000138.1 GCA_903889915.1 uncultured Bacteroidota bacterium | reverse complement strand
TAAAACAAAAAAGGAAATTGTTTACAGGATCAAAAATGAAACTACCTGTACGTATGAAGTGGACGATACTCCTCCTTTTCCACTCAACATGGATGCGCTCGAAAAAGCAATTAAAATATCTTTCCTTTCAAAACTGAAGATAGTTGGCGAAGTGCATATCACCCGCAAGCAATATCTTGACGGAAGTATCCCGACAGGGTTTCAGCGTACGGCTATCATAGGTGTAGAAGGCGAAATCCCTTTAAAAAATAAAAAAGTACGGCTAATCCAGTTAAGTCTTGAAGAGGATTCATGCAGGGAAGTTAGCGACATCAGACATACCAGGATATATAAAACCGACAGGCTCGGCATGCCGCTGATTGAAACAGTCACGCATCCCGACATGACCAACCCCATGGAAGTGAAAGAAGCCTGTGATTACATTCGTTTTCTGAACAGAAGTACAGGATTGGTGCGCGTAGGAATAGGTGCAGGCCGTGAAGATGTCAATGTTAGTTGCCGCGGAGGTTCAAGGGTGGAGATCAAAGGTGTGGCACATACCAAATGGATACCTGAGCTTACACACAACGAATGTTACCGTCAATGGGCATTGCTGCACATTAAAAAGCTGCTGGGGGAAAGGATCTCTGATTTGAAACACTATAAGATCTCTCACGCTTTTATGTCGTGGACTTCATTGAAACAAAAGACAGTTATTTTCAAGGAAGCAAAGGCAAAACAATATAAACTTGTTGCAGTGAACCTGCCTCATTTTAATGGAATACTTTCACATTTTACAATGCCCGGAAAGATGTTTGCAAATGAGATCTGCGACAGGCTTAAAGTGATCGCATGTCTTGAAAGACCAAACATGACGCATTCAGAGGAATTCGAACCCATGCTCAATGAATCCAATTTTGAAAAGATAAGGAAACAACTTAAAGCTGGTGAAAATGATACTCAGATTATTTTCTGGGGACCCGAAGAAGATATTGCTACAGCGCTTAATGTTATCGAAGAGCGATGCCAGATGGCACTGGAAGGTGTTCCAAACGAAACACGCAAATCATTTGAAGACGGGACAACAATTTTTGAACGCGTGCTTCCCGGAGCCGATCGTATGTATCCGGACACAGATTCAAAACCTATCCCTCTCGACAATGACTACATTGAAAGTCTCAGCAAAAATCTACCGCAGGAAGTGATTGAAAGATATCATCAGCTAAAGAAATGGGATGTTCCTGAGGACACCTATACTTTCATTTTTAAACGTAATCATTTCCCGATGATCACGAGGATCGTTAAGGAACTTAAGCATGATCCGAAATTTGTAGGAACATTCTTTGGACATACTTTAAAATTCGTGAAAGGACATTATGTGCCTGCTTCCAAATTCAGTTGCGAAAAGATCTACGAACTTTTCAAATTTGTAAAAGATGAAAAACTTGATGTGCAGATTTTGAAAAAAATGCTGCCAGTTGTTTATGAACATCCGCAGATGGATTTTGAATCTGTTCTGGTCAGCATCAATTTCAAGAGAATTGAAGAAAACGAAATAGTGTCGTACGTGCCGTTCCTTAAAGATAAATTTAAAACTGTTTGCAGAAAGAACACACCGGAAATTGAAGCAAACTGGATAATGGGAGAGTTGAGGAAAAAAGCAGTGGGCAATATTTCAATGAATGAATTGTACAAGGTTGTAACAAAAAAATAAAAAAGCCACCAAAACACAAAACCACCAAATTGCTCTGAATTTCATAATCAGAAAATTATCTTTAGTGGGTTTTCGAGCTTTTGTGCTTTAGTGGTAATTAAATAAAAAAGAGTATTTCAAAAATCAAATCATAAATAAAAATGTTAGAAGATTTTTTTCAGGGTTATAAAGGCACAGCATTGGAAATGCTGAAAAAATTCAATGTCCGGGTTTGGGGACAAGCCGAGATCAACACCAAACGCGGTACTTTTAAAGGAACAATTTTACCACGTTCGGAAAATGATGATGACACTCATATTGTACTTAAAATAGCTACCGGTTATAACATCGGCATTGATACCAGCACAGTCATTGACATGATAGAGACCGGCTACAAAAAAGCAAATTATAAGATCCCTGAAAAAGAATTTCCATACACCGAAGGGCTGCCAAAAGTAAAACTCATAGGAACCGGCGGAACAATTGCTTCACGTTTGGATTATCGCACAGGCGCTGTTATTCCTGCTTTCAGTCCGGGCGAACTTTATGGAGCTGTACCTGAACTTGCCGACATTTGTAACCTGACTACTGAAAAAGTTTTTGCTGTGTTCAGCGAAAACATGGGTCCCGATCAATACAAGAAACTAGCCATTGCCATCGGGAAAGAAATTGAAAATGGTATTGATGGCATCATCATCGGTCACGGAACAGATACTCTGCATTACACTGCCGCTGCACTTACTTTCATGGTACAGAATTCACCCATTCCTATTATTCTTGTTGGTTCACAGCGTTCGTCCGATCGTCCTTCATCCGATGCAGCTTTAAACCTGATGCATGCTGCCACAGCAGCAGGCCATGGTGACATTGCCGAAGTGATGGTTTGCATGTTCGGGCCTACTTCCGATTCTTATGGTTTCCTCCACAGAGGAACAAGAGTAAGGAAAATGCACTCTTCATACAGGTCAACTTTCCGCACCATTGGCGATACTCCTGTTGCCACTGTTACCCGCGAAGGCGTGAAACCAATCAAACAAATTTATAACCCCCGCCGTAAAGACAGAAACGTTACGATACTTCCTTACTTTGAAGAAAAAGTGGGGATGATCTATTATTACACCAACATGAATCCCGACATGATAGACTCCATGGTTGACAATGGTTACAAAGGGATCATCATCATTGGTACAGGGCTGGGACATGTGAACAAACCTCTTTATCCCGCTATTGAAAGAGCCACCAAAAAAGGCGTTGCCATTTACATGACGGTTCAAACGCTGTGGGGCTATGTGCACATGTTTGTTTACGACACAGGCCGCGACCTGATGGCAAAAGGAGTTATCCCTGCCGAAAATATGCTGCCCGAAGTTGCTTACATCAAGCTTGGCTGGGCGCTCGGACAAACCAACGACCTGGAAAAAGTAAGAGAAATGATGCTTACACCTATCAGTACCGAAATAACAAGACGCGAACCTTACAATGGATACCTGATTTACCAGGGTGGTGTGCCGGAAGTAGAAGAATTTATTAAGAATTTCAGAAAATAGTCAAAGGTCATTAGTCATTAGTCAATTGTCAATGGTCAAAGGTCATTTTGCTTACTACTGACTACTGACTATTGACAATTTTATTCTTTCACAAATTTCTTCACCGCCACTCCCTTTTCCGTTTACACTTCCACTATATACACTCAGCGAATGATAATTATTTATAAAAATTTGCACTCTATCATTAATGATGGCGTCATAAATAAAGGATCATTGACAATAATAAAAACCAGAATTTTTTTCTAAAATAAAAAAGATTCCCCAAAATAATTGAGGAATCTTTTTGAATACAAAAAACTTTGATTTACAATGTTTATTCAAACACTATTTTACCACTATAAACCTTTTTTCCATCACTCAGGGTAACATTATAAATTCCCTTGGCTTCCTCCTCAAGGTTGAGTTTTATTTTTCCATCATTCATTTCTAATTTTTTTTGTTGAATCAGTTGCCCATTGGTATTGAATATACTCAGAGTTAAATTTTTCTCATTCAAAAATTCATCAGGAACAGTTATGTTGCATTTCCCAGTTGTGGGGTTTGCATAAATTATAAGAAGATTATTATCAACTGGATTCAATTCTTTAAGACCTGAAATTGCAGTTGTTCTAGCAAAAAACATTGCATTATTTCCATTACTCATTAAATCAGTATTTCCGACACTTATAGTATCCTTAAAATTACCTGATACAATTAAATCTGTATTACTTGCAATATTTAAGCTTCCTGTAAAAATATCACTTGGCTCTGCTCCACCAAAATGGATCAATCCTAAACAACTGCCATTAATATTATATTTTGCGATAAACATATCTACTGTTTTATAAGAATTAACATTATAAGTTCCAAATATTGCATTGCCGCCAAAATCACCGGTCAAATAAATATCACCATTCGCGTCTTTTTCAACACCCATACTATTGGCTCCAGCAATTCCATTAGCATGGCTCTGTCTCATCCATTTTACATGGAAAGCGCTATCTAATTTACAAAAAAACAAATCCTGACTATTATTATTTGCAATTAATTTTGATGTGTCAATAGTAATAGTATCGGTGAACATACCTCCTAGGTATATATTGTTACTTGCATCAGTGACAAAATTACCAGCAAAATCGGAAGAATGACCTTTAAATCTTTTTGCTTTAATACAGTTTCCTGTTAAATCAAACTTAGCAATAAATCCATCATTATTTTTATGGGTAGCTATTAGCATAGTAGTATCAATATATGTAGTATCACCGTAAGAGGTTACTCCTGAAATTAACAGATTATTATTTTTAATTTTCATACAACAAGCATAACCATTACCACTTATTATATGGCGTGCCCAAAGTGTATTACCATTAGGATCTATTTTTGCTAAAAATGATCCTAAAGCCAAATGAGTAGTATCGAAAGTTCCCGATGTAAAAAGATATCCTGAAAAATAAATATTATTATTTGCATCCAAACACATTGAATTGGCATTGTCGTTACCGTAACTTTCTGCTTTTTTCAACCATAAACAATTCCCATTAAAATCAAATTTTGCTAAAAATATTTCCGAGCCACCTATGCCTGAAATTGAATGACCATCAATGGTCAATCCCGTACCGTTAAAAGTACCTGAAAAGTAAAAACATGCATTGGCATTATCAATTGCGCCAATGCTTCCATATTCAATTGTACCATAAGGATTATTTGCACCAATTTTTTTTGCCCATACTTCATTACCATTAGCATCATATTTGGCCAAGAAAATATCATTATAACCTGATGAATAAAATGTATCATTTGGTAAATAGCATTTGTTCATGAAATAACCAGAACAATAAATATTATTGTTCGCATCAATCTTTGTTCCCCCTTCAACATCGGCATTACCACTTATTTTTTTTGCCCATAACCAGCTTTGCCCATAACTATTAGAATTTATAATAGAAATTTGAAAAGAAGCCAGAATTGCAAATATTAAAATTTTTGTTTTCATATTTTTGATTTTAATTAATGATTAATTTTTTTGTTATAATTTTATTTTCGGTATTAATTTCAAGAAGATAAATTCCCTTTGAAAAATTGCTACAATCCATTTTTAAGTTATTACCAAAAGTATCTATTTCTTTTAAACTGCCTCCCAATAAATTTTTTAGTTTTAATACTACAGGAGCATCATTTCGTTCCGCCGCTCCGGATTTGCAGCGCGTCGGAACGGCATTTGCAATCCGGCGCTTCGTGCAAATCACACACGACAGAATGTTTTTACTCCTTCACAAATTTTTTCACCACCACTCCTTTTTCTGTTTTCACTTCCACTATATACACTCCACTTGGAAATTCTGAAACATCAACCACGTAGGATGAGTATCCAACGTGGTCAACATTTGTTTTGGTGCCGGTGGTTGTGAGGGTTTTTATTAATTTCCCTTGGATGTTGGAGATTTCAATTGTGCCTGGTTGCGTTGTTTCAATGGTAAGATAATCAGTTGCCGGATTTGGGAAAACATTGATGGTAGTTGAATTTTGGTAATTTTCAATTCCCAAGGTATCATTACAATCCATTACATAAACATCATCTATATAATAGTAAGCAAGATGAGAATGGCTATTGCTTATTTTTATATAATTTGTGCTATCATTTGAATAAAAATTACCAATGGTAATATATTGTTCTCCACCGGTTTTAGAAGAATAAGTGCCAGAAACAAGCATCCAATTCAATGTATCAGAAAGAAAATGACCTTGTGGATTTTCTATTTGAGGCTTTACTGGAATTAGGTATATTGTATTTAAATGAATTATAGTATCCGATAAATAAACACCCATACGATCTATAGCATATCTTGATCCCATATTTGGTTGAAAAGCAGTATCTCCAAAATTTGCTAATGAAACATAAAATCCAATACAATATTTTTTACCTGCTCCTAATGGATTATTTAATTGTACTGAAATATATTCCCTCCCTTGTTCATAATCAGCAAATACATATACACCTGCCATAGCATTACCTGTTCTTGGATATTGATATCCCCTTGGATCTAATGGAATACCATAACAATCCCCATTTGGCCATTGTGCTTCACATGTATCAAATAAATCTGACATGGGAGAACTACCATAATAAGTGGGGCTGAACCAGGGAATTGCATAGTTTAGTTGACCTTGATCTGTAGGACATGAAGATATTGTTTCAAAGCTTGGATTTGGTACTAAATTCTGGGAGAATAAAAATAACGGGGAAAACATTATTAAATAAATTATTAAATTTTTCATAATTAATAAAAAATGCATCCTGGGAAATTACGCCCAGGATGCAAAATTAAGAATTTTATTTAATAATCACGAGTTTACTATTATACAAATTAATGTGGTTTGAATCTATAATCCTGCAAATATAAACACCCTTTGCAACATTTGTAAGTGAAACGTTTACTAGGTTTTCAGATGAAACGAATTCTTTTGAAAATATTTTATTACCCATTGCATCAAAAAGTTCAAATGTGCAATTTTCATTGGTTATGTTACTGAATTGTAAGGTTACATTATCCGATGCAGGATTTGGATAAACTAAAATTTCCGAATTACTACTTACTACCGGAGTTTCGTGTGCAATTTTCATGTTACTTGAGTTCAAATAATCTGTTTGGAAATATTGCATTAACACTCTTGCCATATAAACTCCCTCGCCTGAATAAGCTGGATTTTGAGTAGCAATGTCCATAAGCGTAGTTGAATCGGCTGAAGTAAATGCAAACTGCTCATTTGCCCAGGTATGAAGGAAGATGTCATTCACTGTTTTTATGTTTTTTTCAATAGTGTTTAGAGGAGTAAAGAAACTATTGCTTATGATAGCTGCATTATAATTTTCAGCAGCTATTAATGCTTTAATATTATCAAGCTTACCAATATTGGATGATTTTACTCTCTGATAAAATTTTTGATACTGTTTATCATCAGGCAAACCAAGATATAAAATTGAAGTGTCGGCTTTGATTTTTTCATAAGCATTTTTAGTCATTAAATAAAGACTTGGATCAGTATAATTAGAAATGTCAACATCACTCATTATAGATGAATTTATACCAAGGAAATCCTGCCTTTCTTCAGAAGATGATATAGGATCATATATTGCCATCTTAAGTGTACAGCCAGTTCCTGTTCCTACACTTACTGTAGAAAATGTTCCGGCTACGCTCGTTTGCCCTGCGCCTAATGAAGTATTAGTACCAATTACATAATACCAAACACATGTTGCGCCTCCCCCCATACTACCATATACTCTATAAGTTGGAGACACTTGATCAAACCATTGGTTATCCCAGGCAATACCACTTGGATTTTGATTACCAATATCACCACCATCAAGATAGACACCATAGTAGCAGTAATACATGTAATTGCAAATTAAGTAATTTGGACTATAACCACTACCATAACAACGTATGCCTGAACCACAATTGGTAAGAATGTTCTGGTTTACTTGGGTATAAGTGCTACCCTGAACTTGAATTCCACGACAAAGATTAACTTGAGTGGAACCTGGTGTACCACCATCCCAAGTAATGTTATTGTTGTAAATATAATTGTTATTGGCATTTGTACCAGCACAACTAGCTATACCAATACCATAATGCGCAGTAGTGCCGAGCGAAGATGGAATATGAATGGTGTTACCAGTTACACTAGTTATATCGTCTGTTAATTCATAAATTGCAATGATACTTTGCTTAATATTATTGCCACTAACCGTAGTTGAGCATGAAAATCCAGCAGCATTTTGATTGGTTTGATTTTCTATGCCATAAGCACATTGATAAGAGGTAGTAGTGCTGTAGTAGTTGATATTATTATTTTCTACCTGTAGCGCCCCTACTGTATAAAGTGTTGAAATCCCCCATGAGCCTGTGCAACCTGTTACACCGCTTGGGTTAATTTCTTCCATAGTATTATAATTGATATGAATAGGAATGCCGCCTCTTACATTATCCACATAAATACCTTTAGCTAAATTAGTGAAAGTATTTCCATTGATATAAGTATTCGTAAATCTAAGACATTCTATACCCATATAGCTATCCTGAGCACCAGCTACCGCTTGTCCAAAGGTATTGGCTTGATTAGTACCTGTGCCTCCAACAGTTAGTGTTGATAAAGTAGTGTAGCTTGGATTACTTGAATAAACAATGGCAATTCCTGCAGCAGTATTTATTATACCATCATAAGAGGGATTAATCTTTGTAAATGCATTATTATAAATGGCAATATTTTGTGTAGTACTATTATTTGTTTTTGTATTATAAATTCCATACCACATGTTATTAAATGTGTTTTTATTTGCAGCCGAAGCTGTATTGCCAATTGTCCAGTTAGCTACAAGTTCAGTGATGGTAATACCACAATAAGTACGTTCATTAACATAAGGAGCATATAAATCTCTTGTGCAACTAAGTGTACTTCCTTTAATGAAACTATTATAAGTACCGGAATATGCTTGTATGGCTATATCTCTATAATTATTAAGAAGGTTAGAGTTTGTAATATCAAACTCGCCACCATTAACTGAAACTATTGCATAAAAAGCATCTTGAATTGTCGGACTGGCAGTGCCATTAGTACCAACATCACTCACAATTACCTTTGCAGTATTATTTGTCGTAATAATGCCATCCCACATATAATTGCATGGAGATTGAACCTGCGTATTATCAGTAAATTTTAAAGTATAACCACTAGAATTTATTATTGTTGCATGCTCACCCATATAAACTTTGGTATTGTCAAATTCAATATTAGCATCAATTGTTAAAGTTCCATTAATATATATAGTTCGTCCATAAACAACATTAGTATACATTGCTATTATTGCAGATGCAGTACTATTCGTAAAACTATTAGATAATCCTGGAGTGCAACATTCATAAACAATAAAGGTTGCAGATGTACCATCACTACCGGTAACGGTAATGGTTGAAGAAGTACCCGAAAAACCTGCCCAATTGGCAGCTGAAGCAATACCTGTAGTAGGACTAAATGTTACGCCTCCCGTACCACTCCAGGTATAAGTTACACCTCCAACATAGTTTGAAAGTGTATAGTTAGGACTTGCACAATTGATAGAATCGCCATTAATTGACAGCGATTGTGCTTTGCCATTTGCATTAAACATTGCTATAAAAATAGCAATAAGAAAGATAATTTTTGACTTTTTCATATTTTGTTTTTTTAATGATCTAACAATTTCTTTTACGTTTTGATTAATAAATTTTTTTCCACTTTCGCAGGGAATCTTTTTAAGGAAAATCCGGCGCAAAAAATCCAGAAAAATTTTTCTTCAATTTTGATTTTGATTTTCTATTTTTGCAAAATATTTGGTAAAGTTACTAAATATATTTATCTGGCAAGATAACCGGCACCTGGGTATGCAAGCCCTTGCCGGTTTTTTTTATTTTATATAGAGTTTGTTTTCAAAAAAAAAATTTCAATCAAATTTTCATTCCCATTAACAAAAATGCCTCCCATCCCCTTTCATGAAAGGAAACAGAAGGCATTTCAACATTTTCTAAATTTTTCATTTTTGTTGTTTTAATTCACACAACAGTTTAATCAAAATTGCATCTTACTTCATCTTTACTAATCTTTTTTTTTACTTATTCATTTTGCCTGCCAGAATTCAATTATTTATACGGCATTCTTTTCTTCGTTTTTTTAAACTTTTCCAAAGTGAAGAAAACTTTGGAAAAGTTTCTTTTCAATACCAATTAAATATTGGCGCTGAAAGGTCCGCACCATGGTCCTGCATTTTCTTTATGTTTTACATTGTACCAACGCAAAAAATATTGAAGTTCGCGGCCAACATCTGCAGGGTCAAGCTCAAGTTCAAAAGTTGCTCCCGAAAAATAATCGAGATTATCGCAACCGTCGGCTGAATCCACAACCTGACGTTTTACTTTGGACTCATCCTGCACATCATTCTTTGACGGGTGGTCAAACACCGAATAAGCTATTTTAACTCCGGTAGCGCCAAATGCCAACGATGATCTTTTTTCATCGGTGGTTGTTCTGCAACCAATTTTTATCTTTCCTCCACCAATATTTTTTGTTACAGGAACAATTTTTTCTTCAATTTTAGGGGGTTTGGTAGGAGGAGTACGTGTTCCCTTTTTAAGACTAAAAATGCTGCGGTCGTCATCATTCCAGATGCTGGCAGGTATATCATTATAAATAGCTGACAGCGCTTTTTCGAGTTTGCCTCTCAGCGTCTTGATCGCCTTTCTTACATTGGGTGTGCAGGTAGTTTCGCCACCGGTATAAAGTTCCCACAGAAAG
>CAISZK010000137.1 GCA_903889915.1 uncultured Bacteroidota bacterium | reverse complement strand
CTGCAGAATCCCATTGATCCCACAATGAAGGCAAAGACAGTTGTAAAAAACCTTCCTGTTGGAAAAGTGGTTTACTTTCGCTACCGTACAATAATGATTGAGGGCCCAACAGAATGGAGTGATCCAATCGCAATTTTGATTACCTAAAATCAAAGTCACAAATCCCCGGTAGTACCGAAGGGTGCAAGGAAACAGAGAAATAAGCGCAAGCTTAAACACCTGCAAGCCTTGCACCCTTTGTTGTTTAAAATCCTCTCTAATAGCCTTAAAACACGAAATAAAGGAAAGTTTCTCAGAACATCTGGAACGCTTCAAAAAACATAAATGTTTTTTCACGCTACATTCAATTTTTTTCACACTACATTCATTGCGAGAAAAAAACATTTGCAACGTTTCTCAATACACTCGTTTCTTGTGAAAAAACATTCAGTTCCTTTTACTCTACATTCACATTTTTTGTCACTGCGCTTGCTCTTGTCACACTACTCAAATGTTTTTGTATTTTACATTTGTGTAGCTTCACAAAATGTGAGGATTTTGTGACAGGGGAGAACTGTAGTGTTAAAGAAATGTCGAAAAGCAAAAAATGAAAAAATAATAGGCTTTCAGTTTTTAAAAAATGATGTATCTTTGCAGCCCAAAAGTTCATTAGTTTTCTTTCGGTTGCTTCAATTGCGTAGTTATGCAATTTGTTATGCAAATAAAAAGCGAAGTAATGTAACTATTTGAGGTTCCGTAGCTCAGTTGGATAGAGCAACAGCCTTCTAAGCTGTGGGTCGTGGGTTCGAATCCCGCCGGGATCACTGAAAAAGATTTACCCCCCCCTATTGTTAAGTGATATAATAGGGGTTTGATTTTATACACACAGAAACACACACTTTTAATTAATTGTGTTTTTTACTTTTTATTAAATATGTCAAATGTTTTCTTTCTAACTTTACTAAGTGTGGAACGATATCTCATTATTTACATTATTACTCCTCAAAACCATTAAAGGGAATATCATCATCCGGATCTTTATCAAAAGGGCCAATTCCTGGTGGGTTGAACAAGCCCCAGCGGTCAATGATATAATTCCATTTGTCAAAGCTTGCAACCCAATCAATAAATAATAAACGGTATTCTTCCACCAAGGTTCCGGACAATTTGATAATACTCCATTTCCTTAAATCCAAACTCTTTTAGAGAATGTGAATGAACAACAAGATCGCGTGCAGCTTTGCGTATAATGGCTGCAGATTCCATTTTGAGGTCATAGAGAACGCCACCTTCTGCTCCGGCAATTTTCACTGTCAATTGCGCAGCATCCGACAACATGAAGCCCTTTATGTAATGAAGATGTTCATTGTCTTCAGGAATAAGCTCACCTATATGGCGAACAACATCCATTATTTCCTACCCTCTGAGGAAAATAGGGAGGTTCCTATAATTTCTTTCTTCGTTTTCTTCTTCGTCAACGAACAGAGCTTGTCAATTTTTAAAAAGTCAAATTTTGTTGTGATGTAAATTCAGTATACAACCAGGCAACAAAAGAAAATAATAATTGGTGAACTACTGTAAAACTACAGAGTTCAATTTTTTTCAAAAGTACAGGAATTTTATATCAAATTGTACTTTGAGTAAGTTTTGATAACAAAAGTAGAATGTTTGTAAGTTTAATATTGACTTTTTAGAAAAATTTAAATTTCCCCAAACGCATATTCTCTGCGTTTTGCGTTGTTATCTTTGGAGGTAACAAAACAATTCAGGTTAAACTACTGTTTTCTTTGTTTTCCGTTTTAGCCGGTCAGGAATAATTTTAAGCAGAGCAGGCATAGTGTCACCCAGTAAAAACCCCCATGGTTTTAGAGGTTCTATATGATCGAAAATGAGTTTTACGATGGCAAGCAATGGAATGGCAAGAAACATTCCTGATATGCCCCATAATGCGTTTCCAACCAGAACAATTATTATTGCAAAAAGTGCATTGATCTTAACTTTTGAAGCAACAATTTTTGGAATAATAAAATGATTGTCGAAAGCCTGTATGAAATAAAAGATCACTAAAACATAAACCGAATACCATGCCGAATCCTTTGTTGCCAGCGCAACCATCATAGGCAATGCTATTCCTACGAAACCCCCAACATATGGAATGACATTCAGTAAAGCGCCGATAATACCTATAAGAATAGCGTAATCAATTCCAAGTATCAGCAATGTGGCTGTATAAAGGGTTGCTATAATCACAAATTCTATCACAAGACCTATAAGATAACGCTGAATGACAGTCTTTGTAAGCGTTACAATTTCGTGAACCTGACTTTGATCATTTTTTGCAAATAGCTTGCGGATAAAGTCAAGCAAAAGTGGCTGGTAAAATAAAATCATGAAGATATACACAGGAATAAGAAACAAAGCAACCAATGTGCTACCGACACTGACCAGCGTTTTACCAAGTGATGCGCTGATGGAATTGATGAGCTCTCCTTTGGTCTTTGTTATCCATTCATGAATTTGCTGTGCATTGATGTCGAAATATCCCGAAGCCCAAGTAATGCTGTGGTTGATCAGTAAGGTGAATTTATTTACCAGTGCAGGCCATGATTCACTAAACCGGCTTGCTTGTGAAAATATAAGCCCGCCAAGTGCAATTATGCATAGAAAAGCAAGAACAATTGTGATCATGATCGCAATTACCCTATTTATTTTTTTTCTTACAAAAAAGTTCACAACAGGATGTAGCAATATTGAAACGATGATGGCGAAAACCAGCGGGACAATGATGTTCCTCCCGATGTACAAAATCGTAAACAAGGCAAACAATCCCACCAGGAATATGCTGACCTTTGCAAATTGTGGTATTTTAAATTCTTTTTCAGCCAAAGTTCCTAAGGATTTATTTCTTTTTCTTTCCGATGGAAAACATGTTGAATGAGATACTG
The DNA here is from genome assembly GCA_903889915.1 of uncultured Bacteroidota bacterium. Taxonomy (GTDB): domain Bacteria; phylum Bacteroidota; class Bacteroidia; order Bacteroidales; family CG2-30-32-10; genus CAISZK01. The sequence goes on along the minus strand of CAISZK010000137.1, from coordinate 11,192 downwards.
CCCGTACGTTTTAATCATATCCGGGTGCCTTGAAACAATGTTGGCAACACCAAACTGCAAAACATTTCCCATAAGTTTTCTAAACAAATTTCCCGATGCTCCTGCCACAACTTTTTTCGAAACATAGCCTGTGGCTATGCCAATGCCGGTGCTTAAAATATTTTCAACCAGAAATGGTGATTCAGCAATATCTATCAGTGCATTTTTGATAAGGTTTACAGGTTTTAAACTTATAACTGTAATGCCAATCTGTGCAAGCAATAATTGTTTCTTCAACTCTTGTTCTGCTTCTAATAACCTGATGTTATTTTTAAGTTCTGATATGGAAGATGTGTTTGACATTTGAAATTAATTTTGTAGTTGTTTGATGAGATAATTGCGGAATATTCTTTTGAACCATTTGCGCATAAAGAAATAGAAAAAGATTCCTTTAATGGCATATAGTGCAGCAACCACCAGGAAACCCAGATAGGTTTTACCCAGTAATTCGCCGAGCCATAAAGCCAATCCCAAACTTAAAAACAGGATAAAAGAACCAATTAAGAAAAGAACGATAGAGTATGGCAAGAATGATGAAACAACATCTGATGTTTTATCAATCGTTTTTAGCTTTGCCAGATCACAGCTTGTTTTGCCATAGTCAATCACTCTTTCTAAAAGTGGTTCTAATATCTTTGAATTGTCTTTCATTACTTTGTTTTTTTAAATTTTTGAAATACCTGCTGTGTCAATTTTTTTCGCTTTCATATTAACGTTTGCAAAAGTTAACAACAACACCGTTTCTTCTTTGATCGTCAGACAATATTTTATGTTTTCATGAAGTGTCAGCAATTGACCTTTTTCGAGGTTTACTGATTCTTTTTTTGTTTGAAACTTCATTTTCCCTTCAATAATGTGGAAGGTAATTGAATCATTCGATGGAGAGGATTTGATTTCTGTTCCTTCATGCAATGCAGTAAGCACAATCTGTTTGTCTGGACTTTTCAAAAGTATCATTGCATTGAGCTCTCCCTTTGACCGGGTATGCTTATGCTTCATTTTCTCTACCAATGATGGTAAATCAAAAGTGAGTAATGAAGCATCCGCAATCCCATTGACTTTACGAGTGGAAGATTTAATTTTAGACTTTTCTTTTTCCATCTTATCTCATAATTTCATTTGCAGTTGATAAGCAAAAATGAAAGTAGTTTAAACATTTTCAGATTTCATATTTCTGGCAGCTTCTTCAGCTTTAATTTTCTCAAGTTTTTCGCTAACACTGTCAAGAAACTCATTTAATTTTTCTTTCAGAATATCAGCAATATCTTCACCCTTTTTGAATGATTTGGCTTTACTCTCTTCAGCAAAATCACAAACTTCTTCTTTCACCTTGTCAAATTTGTCTGTTACACTTTCAAGGAAATCATTTACTTTATCCCTCATTGAATCTGAGCAATCCTGACCCTTTTTACATATTTTTTTCCGTGTATCAGAACCTTTGGCAGGAGCAAAAAGAACTCCCAATATGCCACCTATTGCTGCGCCTATTACCAATGCGCCTGCTACTTTTACTGTACTGTTTGAATTTTCCATTGTTTGATTTTTTATTGATTAATAATTTTTTACTGTTAAATTTTGCTGCTTCTAACTACTTTTAGAATGACTGCCAAAAGGCCAATGATCAGTAGAAGATGTATGATCCAAAAGGCATTGAAGACAAAGTATCCCACACCCCACAGAACGATCAGAAAAAAAGCAATAATGTAAAGCATGTTGTCCATAACTTTTTTCATTTTTTAGTTTGTTGATTTGATCGAAAAATAAATTCTTATTTTGATAGATGCGTTTTTATTGATTTAATTCTCCTCAATATTTTCTCTGTATTTGCGGTATTCCCTGTACATAATGAAACACCCGGTTAAAAAAATAATTAAGCCAATGCCTGCTACTTTTAGTGTGATCTCAACAATCTGAATAATTGTTCCCATGACGATTTTATTTAATAAATTGAGTATAAGTTAACCTCTGTCGGTTATTTTTTCTGTCTGATTATTTGCCTTTAAATAATTTCCAATAACCAGAGTATTAAAAGTACAAGTGCAATCACCAAAAGAATGTTGATCAATCCCCCTAGTCCTGCCAATAGTCCCAGAGCCCATAACACCAATACGATCAGTATAACAATCCAGAATAAACTTAAGCCATCCCCATTTCTATCGTAAGATGTGGTGCTGGTTTTATTCCCCAGTTTATGATTCAGCTGGGCGATTACTTGTTTTACTTTTTCATTGTTTGTTTCTTTTGTGATAGTATTTGTTTTAGTTACACTTTCATTTGATTCATTCGTGATCTTAGGAACTTGCGTAACTATTGTCTTTGTTGTATTATCCGCGACTACAACCGTTGCATTAATTTCAATTTTTTCAGGAACCACCCGGGCCATGATTACTTCATTTTTTTGTTTGGCAACCCTCTTTACATTGACAGTTGATTCACCTTTTTTGAAATTTGTGTATTTCTGCCTGGAGAAATCACTAATTCTTGTCGTTCCACATGAAGTGAGTAACATTACAATTATTGTAAAGAAAGCTGGTATTGTGAGTAATTTTAAGTTTTTCATTTTTTTGATTTTTTGATTCGTTTTGAATTTTTAGAAAGCTTTTAAACTGAAGGAATTCAGGCCGGAGTTTTTTAAACTCTTTTTTGCTTCCTTCCTTCAGTTTATTGCCTTTTTACCTGAATAAATAATTCTTACCAGGTAATTATACCAACGATTTTCTATCTCCCTGTATAAGTCTAAATATTATTGCGATTATTGCAATAACAAGAAGAACGTGTATAAGGTATCCTGCACTGAAGAAGAAAAATCCGACTGCCCAACCTATTAAAAGTATTATAGCAATCACATAAAGAAGAGATCCCATTTTGTTTATTTTTAAAATTTATTATTCTGTTTTACTTGTACAAAGTACCACAGACAACTGCGATATTTAGTTTAAACATAGCAGTTGTCCATGATAGGTATTATTAAATCCTGAATCCGATTGTGGCCTGATACCAAACATTTTTATAGCGCGGATTTGTTGAAGTTCCGTCACCATTGTTATTCATAACATCCCAGCCTGCTCTGAGCCCAACCACTATATGCTGAATTGTGACATCGCCGCCAAATATGAAACACAAAGTATTCTTGCGAATATTATTATTGCTAAAATCATGTTCCTGATCTGAACTAATTGCTGAACTTGAAAACCTGTCACTTTGTTTAACAAGGTAAGAGTATTGAGGTCCTACAAGTATTGTGAAAAACTCACTTGGTTTTACTGCAAAAAATATTGGCACATCAATATAGTTCAGGGTGCGGTTAAATTTATAAGCAAGGCCCAGAACGTTACCACTTGCCTGAAAACCTTTTTGGGAAAACAATATTTCAGGCTGAATGCCTAAATAGGTTCCAATAGGGATTGCTACAAAACCACCGGCAGCAAAACCAAATTTTCCATCTGTTGTGAATTGATCTCCCTGTGAATCGTAAACGTTAGACAGGTTTAAACCAGCTTTCACACCGAACACTGGTCTGTCGCGAAAATCAGTTTTGTTATCCTGAGCTTTGCTAAATGTTGCAATAGCCATAAATGCTGCTATTAAAATAATTGTTTTTTTCATTTTATTTGTTTTTGATTGTTTAATTTTATTGACCTTAATAATTGTTGTTATTTTGCGTTTTGACTTGTTAAATCACTTAATGCTTTGGTAAGAGCGTCCATATCCTGATTAAATCCGGCTTTGAATATTGCCCAATTCTCTTTTCCAACTATTTTGTAATCGTTCAGCTTGGTTTTTAAATAGCTGTTTTTCTGTTCCAAATTTGCCAGTTTCTTTTCATCATTGGCCTTGGCTTTCTTCTTCTCATTAACAATGCTTGTTTTATAAGAAGCCATGCTTTTTTCATTGCTTGCGAATTTTATTGCAGATTCTTTTTTCAATTGTTCCAGTATCGGATTAATGGAATCCTTTTGGGCTTCCTGCAATTTCTCCCTTGCTTTTTGAGATTTTTTATCAGGAGTCTGCCCAATTGAAATCGAAATAAAGCAGGTTATAAATGCAATTATAGCCATTACCGTAAGTGTCTTTTTCATTTTTTTAAGGAATTATTGTGAGCTATTTTTTAATTATTAAATCTGTAAGCGCCTTATTGATTGCGTCCATGCTCTTTGAAAAATCCGATTTAAAAGTTGTCCAGCTTTCCTTTCCGTCAGCCTTGTAATCATCCAATTTCTTTTTCAAATCTGTATTCTGTTGTTCAATTTCAGCCAGCTTCTTGTCGTATTGTGCCTGGTTTTCCTTTTTCTCTTTTGTTATCCGGGTTTTGAAATCTGCAATGCTTTTTTCATGTGCAGCAATCTTATCCTGCGATTCTTTTTCAAATTGCATGATTGAATCTTTGACGGCCTGGTTCAGCTCTTCGTTAGCGACCACTACTTTATCCTGTGCATCTTCCACTTTTTTTGCCGACGATTGGCATCCTGTGAAGATCGTCCCTGCTATAAACATTGCTATAGACAGGGTAAAAATTGTTCTTTTCATTTTGTTATTGTTTTTTGAGATTGTATTATTGTTGAATCATGTGATATTCTTTTTTATCATTACCATCCATATAGTAATACCAGAATTCTTTTTCTTCCAGCTTCAGGATAACCAAGGTTACCGATGATTGATTATCGGTTCCGGTGATTCTGACCTCTGCATCATTGTTTTGAAATGCCCATTTTCCCGATCCTGAAAGCAATCCCCACACATAAGAATAGTCTCCCGCTTTTGAATAAGTTTCTGAATAATTTGTTACAAGCGAAGTGTAATCTGTTCCATTCAATTTGTAATTGTCAACTTTCCACGTATTGGCTACACGGTCTGTTCTTGAAACTAAACTGATCATTGGTCCATCCTGGTATTTCTTACAACCTTGCATGACCGGTAACATGAATACAATAATAATTGTAAAGAGTACGAATTTTGTTGTGTTTTTCATTTTATTAAATTTAAGTGGTTTGTTTTTTAAAGAGATTCTATGATTTTATACAATTCTTCTTTCGATTTCCCAAGCCTTTTTTCAAGCCTCCCCATCATCTCTTCTTTTTTCCCTTCTTCAAAGACCAGGTCGTTTTCTGTAAGTATTGCGAATTTTTGTTTGAGCCGTCCTTTTTGTTCAAGCCAGCTGCCTTTTACTATGGTTGCGTTCATTTTTTTAAAGTTTAAATTGTGTATAATTATTTTGATACAAAGGTCCGGACATTAAATAGTGTGTGTGTTACATAACTTTCGAAATAAGTTGCATGATTCACACTTTTTGAAAAGTTGAAAGATCAGAAATTTGATGTTGAGTATTTTCATTTTGTAAAATTGTATTCTGTTTCCTATTGACTTTTGACTAATGACCATTGACTAATGACTATTGACTATTGTTATTTATTCAGATAAATCGTTCCTTTAATGATTTCAGATCCATCACCCAAATTAAGTAGATAGAAGTAAGTCCCTATTGGTAATTGATCTCCTCCTGCTCTGAATCCGACTGTACATTTGCCATCCCATGTGTTTTCGTACGGGCTTGCTTCAAAAATCTTATCACCCCAACGGTTAAAGATCACAATAGAATTGTCAGGATAATGATCAATTCCTTTGATAACAAACAGATCATTTATTCCATCACCATTTGGTGAGAATCCTTCGGGAATGTTGAAATCAGCGACATCACAAAAACTGACTACTATTGCGAAGGTTGTGGTATCAGAAGTGCATCCGTTGGCTGAAACGACCAGTGAATAAATACCGTCATCTGCTACTGATGCAAAAAGTATCACTGAATTTTGAACATTTGATGTATATCCATTCGGTCCTGTCCAGAAGTAATTGCCCCCCGTAACTGTTTCGGCTGTTAGATTTATTGAATTACCTGTGCACACAGGTGAATTACTATTTGCAATTACCGTGGGTGCGGAACTGACAAATACTTGCCCCGATCTTAATGGTCCTGGGCATCCATCTAAAGCCAATTCCTGAACATCCAGTAAAAAAGTTCCTGTAGTATTCCAGGTAATATCAATTTCATTTGCAACAGAACCGGATTGAGTTATTCCATCAATTCTCCAGATGTATGTGGAACCCGGAAAAGGATTGGGATCTACAAAATAATGCTTTGCCGCCCCGATGCATACACTGTCGGGCATTGCAAGTTGAGCAGCCGCTATGAGGCTACTGAACAGCCCAATGTTTAATAATAGTATGTATCGGAGCAGGCTAAGCATATCTCTTGGTTTTCTATTTTACTTGTTGATGTGATGACTTAATTGTGACTGGTATTTAGGTATAGAGATAGTAGTGTTTTAATTTGTTTTCCCCTATGCTCTATACCTATAACCTGTTATTTTACCTTCTCCTATTAATTATGCCAGATTGGTGAAGTTGCCGGTATCGGGTTAATGATCATTATAACCGTATTTGAAGTAGCCGGGCTTCCTGCTGCACAGGTTGCATTTGAAGTTAATGTTGCATAGATTGCATCACCGTTAGCAGGAGTATAACTGAAAGTTGCACCTGTTCCTGCCTGTATGGTTCCGTTCACATACCATGCATAAACAGGAGTTGTTCCACCATTGACCGGCGTTGCAGTATATATAGTTGCTGTATTGGCGCAAACATTGTTCAGGTTTACTGCTATATTAACGCTGACAGGTAGATTCGGGTTGACGATCCAGCTTGCCAGAGTTACCCATGGTGTTCCTGAGCATCCTGCATTCGGGGAACATCCGTTTCGTTGTCCTTGTATTTCTACCAAAGTATGTCCTATAGTATTCAGGTTTGTTCCCGGAGTATAAGCTGACCATGAACCACCATCGAATCTGTATTCAAAAGCATCAGTGCATCCAACTCCGCCACTACCGGCAATGAATGTTGCTGAAACATCTGTTCCGCTACAAACACTGGCAACATTTGGAGTTTTAACATCCAGCGTAGGTCCTACGGGCTGTGCAACCACAGTTACAGTGACCTGTTGGGTTGCTCCCGGGCAACCAATGACCATATAGGAATATACTGAAAGAACATACACTCCCGGAGTATTCCAGTCAACGGTGATACTATTACCTGAACCATTGATCTGGTAATTTGCAGGTACTCCTCCGGTAATGCTCCATACAAATGTTGCACCCGCTATTGGATCCACCTGGTAAGGCTGATTGCCCACACACACCGTTTGTGTTGAGGTTTGACTTGTCAGTGCCCATGTAGCCGTTGCAAAAGAAGCCGTGATGATGATCACAATGAACACTTGTAATAAACGTAATTTTGTTTTCATGTTTGTTTTGTTTTTTTAAATTGATTTTATTTTGAAAAATTATTTTTAATTGTGCAGTGCTTGATTGAATTAATTTGAATAACACGAAGCATTGACTGTTGCTCGAATTATTGGCCATGTTTTTCGTGTTGCAGCTATCTATGCCATCGGAAAGTAATTTCAGATAAATTCATTGTTCAGTTTTTTTGTACTTCGTTAATTAATTTATTTGTTTACTCACTGATGATATATTGGTGATGTTGGAACAACTTGCCCAATAGTTACTGTATAATTAGATGATACAATTCCATTCCCACAGGCATTGGTTCCATAAACCGTGATATTTCCTGATGTTGCCATTGAACTGAAATTAACGGCAATGGTATTTGTATTAATTCCTGTAGCTATTGTTGCTCCTGCAGGCAATGTCCACACGTAATCTGTTGCATTGTCAATAGCAAGGATAGAGTAATTAACTCCTGTTTGCCCCTGGCAAACAAGCGCAGTTCCTGTAATATCACTTGCCGTTGATGGTTGAAAATCCACATTATTATTATGAAGCGAAATAGCTCCTGCTGTTGAAAGCGCTCTGCCATTGAGCGAAGATCCCTCCAATAAGTTGATAGCTCCGTCAACGATTAATGTTCCTTTGAAAATGGAATGATCTCCCAGATCAAATTCTCCGCCTGCCTGCCAATAGACATTACAGGCTGAAGCCTGATTGATCAGAATAATATTTGAATAAGTGCCGGTAGCAAATGCGCCGCCTATTCTTATAATAAATAATGCATCCGGATTGCCAAGCCCGTCCAGAGTTAGATTGCCGTTTAATGTTGCTGCTGCAGCTCCTGTTGTGTAAACCCCGGGTGTAAGTGTTTGTCCGCTTCCCATTGTAACTCCAATAACAGAGCCTCCGCGTGAGCTTAAATCGCTATATGCGGAAGCAACATCTGTTGCAGCTTGCGCTGTTATTGCGTCCTGTGTATGAATAATTCCTTCAATAGTTCCCGGTGGAAATCCGCTTACTGAGGCTGAATTTGAACCAATATCACCTGTTATAATTGTTGTTCCGGCATTGTCAAATGCTCCGGCAGCCGTAAATATTGCAAAGCCGGAAGCTGATCTCAGATCAGGCGCCTGACCGGAATTTACTTTCGGAAAAAATATCATTGTAATGACTGAAACAACAAATAGCAATTTACTATTCATGACGATTGAGCTTGAAAAACTGAATAAATTTTCAGGCTACAAAGGTGTGGGCATAATTTTGTGCGAGTGTTACATAACTTTGGGAATAAGTTACATCTTTCACACTTTTTGAAAACGACGAAGAGATTAATTGCAGTTTGTTTCCGCGTTGGCGTGCGTTTCAAACGCGTGCCCATTCTATCTTTCTTGGACAGTGTGCATAAATCTCTACTATAATAAATGCCATGCGAAGAGCATTTATTACATTTTGTTTCAACAATCTGAAAAAAGCAAAAGAGCAATTGACTTCAGTCTCATCTGCGATGGACCACTTATCCAATCCATGCCCCCTCAAATTTCAAATGACTATTGACTATTGACAAATGACAAATGACAAATGACTAATGACTTTTGACCATGTGTGAATAATGTAACTTTTTTCAAAAACTGTGTAACTCCTCAGCACTTACCTGGAATTATCTTTGTAAGTTGATAAACATGCCCGCTTAAAAAGTGTGAACATGCAAATCATCCTAATAAAATTTTCAATTCATGGATTTTTACAAAAAAAATATTGATGCAGTCTTGAAGGAATTAAACAGCAATGTTCAAAATGGTCTTGATGAAAGCAAAATTAAATCTGCAAGGCAAAAGTATGGCAGCAATGTTCTGAGATCATCCAACACCATTGGTGTTTTTAAAATTCTGTTGCGTCAGTTCATCAGTCCGCTTGTACTTATTCTGATAGTTGCTTCTTCGGTTTCTTTTTACCTTGGTCAGTTTCGCGACGGGTCCATTCTTATTGCTATCGTTGTTATCAATGCCGCTATTGGCTTTTACCAGGAATGGAAATCAGAAAACATTCTTGCTTCTCTGAAAAGCCTCGTTGTTGACAAATGCAATGTTATTCGTAATGGAAAGACCATTGAAATTCTTGTCAGCGATCTTGTGCCTGGCGATATTGTTAAGCTAAACGAAGGCGAAGGCATCCCTGCCGACATCCGCCTTATTGAATCGAACAACTATTCAGCAAATGAATTTATACTTACCGGCGAATCATTGCCATCAAATAAGGACCATCTGTTTGTTGCTGACAAAACCCTGTCAATTGCAGAAATTAAAAATTGCATTTTCATGGGTACAACAGTCGCCAGGGGAGAGGCTATCGGCATTGTTTATGCCACCGGAACGCAAACAGAAATAGGTAAAATAAGTTCCACATCCGAACATATAAAACCCGCAAAGGCGCCTGTGCAAATTGAAATTGCCGATGTTGCCAAAAAACTCACCTACGCCACACTCATCATTGCTGCTGTTCTTTTTGCAACCCGATTGTTCATGAATGATTCGCTTACAATAGCGCTGGTTTTTTCAGTGAGTGTAGCTGCGGCCATGGTGCCCGAAGGATTGCCCGCCCAGATTTCAATGGCCTTGTCGCTCGCTGTCGGAAGACTTGCCAAAAGAAAGGCCATCGTGAAGAAGATCGCCTCCGCACAAACATTGGGCTCAGCAACTCTTATCGCATCCGACAAAACCGGAACGATCACCAAAAATGAAATGACCATCACGGGATGCTACATCAATGGACAGACCTTTACTGTTGGTGGTTTTGGCTACGAACCTGTGGGTGATATTAAAAACGAAAAAGACGAAGTACTCAAAAAGGATTCTCTTGGCGATTTAAAAATATTTCTGTTGTCGGGCTACCTGTCATCCATTGGCAAAATAAGCCCGCCTGATAAGTATCATCCGTCATGGTATTCCATTGGCGACCCCACTGAAACTTCATTTGCCACACTTGCCATGAAAGCAGGCTTTCAACTGGACGATGTTGAAAAAGATTATCCTTTGGTAAAAACATTTGCCTTTGATTCGTTTCGCAAAAGAGCCACCATAATCCGTTCACACAACAATAAGTGCAGGTAGTGATTATCCACTCAATATAGCTACAGCCACGAACTATAGTACCATAGAATGGAGCACCAGTGGTTCAGGCTATTTTAATAATGATGAAGCATTAAATCCATCCTACACTCCAAGTGCAGCAGATATTACAGCAGGCACAGTAACACTCACACTTATTTCTTATGGCAACGCCCCCTGTGGCAATGCAACAAGCACGATGACACTGACGATCAACAGAGCTCCTGTGGACAATGCCGGTCCAAATGCAACGATCTGTTCAGGCACGACCTATACCGTCAGCGGCGCCAGCGCCAGCAACTATGCAGGCATCCAATGGACATCCAATGGAACCGGAACAATAAGTAATGGAACAACACTTACACCGACCTATACACCTGGAGCAGGTGAGACAGGCGTCGTAACACTGACCCTGACAGCCACACCGAATACAGGATGTTCCATATCCGCCGTGTCGACAATGACCATCACTATCAATGGAGCCGCTACTGCCAATGCAGGAGCCGATGCCACGATCTGTGAGACCACGACCTATACGTTGAATGGTACTGCCACCAACTATGCTTCCTATTTATGGACCACCAGTGGCACAGGAACCTTCAGCAATAACTCAACTACACTGACGCCTGTATATACCCCGAGTACACAGGATATCATCAATGGAACAGTGACGATAACCTTAAATGTGACCGCTAATACCTCTTGCAGCAATACCAGTGATGCGATGATCCTGACGGTCCACCGTCAGCCGGGAGTCAGTGCGGGGGCG
>CAISZK010000136.1 GCA_903889915.1 uncultured Bacteroidota bacterium | reverse complement strand
TCCTGTTGCAGTCAGTGTTGTGGATGATCCTTTGCATATAGATTGGTTAGGTCCTGCCTCAGCCAATGGTTTTGGATTTACAGTTATTGTCAGAACACTTGGCGTATTAAAGCTACAGCCGTTCCATGCAGCGACACTGATATTGGCTGTAGTTACTGTGTCAAATTGAATATGCACCAGCGTATCGCCCTGCCCGGAAATAATGGTATCTCCGCCGGGATAGCTCCAGTGATAATAGATAGCGCCGGCAACTGAAGGAATAGAATAGGCAGCTATGCTTCCTTTACAAACTGAAGCGGGACCAACAATACTCTGCAGATTTGACATAGCCGGCAATGTCTGGAACGAGATACCCGAGTTGTTGCCAAGGTTCACCGAATTGTATGCGATAAACACCGGGGCTGAATAATTAATATCTCTGACATGCAAATTGTATCCCGGAACCTGTTGCCCTGAATTAATAATGTTTGCTCGACTTCCCGTTGATGACGACATCAAAAAGATATAGGATGTGCATGTCCCCTGTGTCCAGAAGTAACTTTGAATGGTCTGCGTGGTACTGTCTTTGAGGATATAATTATTCCCAGGTGTGAGTGTGAGAATATGAAAATTATTGCTGCTGTTGATAGTTCCCTGCTTGTGAAACACCACATCATTAAAGGTATTTGAACCGTTAATTATACCACTTCCGTAAAAAGTCAGATTATGAAAATTGATGGTTTCTGTTGAGATATTATTAACCACACCTGTTGAATAAATCCCTGAATAAATAATATCATTAAAATTCACAGGTTGATTAGCTGATACTATATAGAAGCCATTGGAACCACCGGTATTGTCGGAAAAAACAAAGGATGAAGTGTTGGCATTTACCTGAAGGTTCACACAATTCAGATAGACTGCTTTGGGATCGCATGCTGTAATCGTAAAATGAGAGGCGCCCATATTCAGTGTGCGCACTGATGCCGTGGTTGAATTAAAATAAGCAGCCCTGACATTTTTATTGTTAAAATTCAAATTACCCTGGTTCAAATAGACCTTATTTAAACAACTCAGTGAATCGGAAAGTGTGAATGTGCCGCCTGCTCCTTCAAAATAAACAGGGCCTGAGAATACTGAACCTCCTGATGCAATTGTATTGTTGCTGGAAGTTGATTCAAAATAAACAGCCCCTGCGAAAGGAATAGAAATGGGATTTGATATGCTCAGAGAACCATAAATGTGAATTGAGTTAAAGTAAATACCCGTCAGAACAGGAGTAAAATGTGTGTTCCATATCATGTTTTTGCATGATGCCTGAGTCATATCAATGTTTACTGTATCATGTGTGATGAAAGAATTGTCGTCGAAGATCACATTGTTTGAAGGACCGGGAATACAACCGGCAGCATTCGAAGTGCCACCGCTGGTATATGACCAGTTGGCAGGTGACCTCCAGTTATTGGTATGACCAACAAAATAAAGATCGTTGCCATTGTTTGGTGGGGGAGTGGTGTTCCACCCTGTGCTTGAAAAAACATTATCCGAGTTGAGAGCATTCCATGTGGCTCCTCCCGTGGCATTGACATATTTTATGTTGAAAAAACTGGCATTGACAACACCGCTTGTTTTTTTGAAGATTGCCGGTACTCCCATTGTCGTTCCTTCAAGGTTGATATTGTATTCGCAGCTGCCATTTGCTGATAGATTGCCATTGATGGTTTGGGTTTGTCCCGAAACGAATTTACAGGTAGTTCCCGGTGAAAATAGAAGAATCCCGTTATAGGTATTGTTTCCCTGAACATAAGCATTTCCTGTAAAAGAAACATTGTTGAAGAAAAATTGTTTTCCGGTATAGTTGAGTATATATCCTGTGCAATATGTTCCGGTAAATGTCACATTGTAAAAATGAATATCATTAGGTGAAACATAAGACAGTATTCCCGGAGTGCAGTAGCCATTGTTATAGTTAAAGCAGATGGTTGACGTGCCGGCATCGAAATTGAAATTTGTGAAATCTATGGAGAATCCGCTATAGCTGTTTGCAGTTACAGTCAGCAGTGAGTTGCCAAGGATCAGGGTTCTGTTGTTTGGAATTGCAGAGTTAAGAGCGTCTATTGTGAACGGCATATTGTTCGTTGTAAGACTTCCATTAAAAAAGTTCAGCGTGGAATTGCAGACAAAAGCATCCTGTAAAGTCCATGCACCGCTGCCGGAAAATGTTACCTGATTCTGAAATTGACTTCCTGCCATGGTGATTGTGTTTCCAGCGTTGCCTGATGAAAAGATTGTCTTTCCGAAAAAAGTAAAAAGTATGTTGGAATTAAAAGTCAACGACCCGAAAATTTGCAGGCATTTATCAGAGTTTCCGGCAAGGTATGCTGAGCGCAAATTACCTGAACAGATGAGTGAGTTGCAATATGCGGTGCTGACATCAATGTTCACTGTTTGATTTGCCAGATGAAAAGAATTGTTATCGAAAATCACATTGTTGCCCGGGCCCGGTAAGCATGACTGGTTGGCCGGTCCGTTGCTTGACGATGACCAATGATTCAGATCGCTCCATGAGCCGGAATCCCCGATCCAATAATAGCTTCCGCTCGAATTTACAGGAGCGGTGATGTTCCATCCTGTTGTGTTTGCCAATGAGATCGAGTTTAAGGCATTGAAAGTTCCTCCTGTTGCATTGATGTCTTTGAGCAGAACATAATGAATAGTGATCGCACCGCTTCCGGTTTTATTGAATGTAGTGTTTGATCCGGAGATAGAAGAAAAGATGGAAGTGTTACTTCCGCAAGTACCATTGGGGATAGAAATATTTTTCACTGTTTGCACCGTGCCTGATTGAATTATATGGACCTTCCCTGCAGCGAAGATCAAAGTGTCTATTGAATTATTTCCACTTATTCTTCCGATTCCGGCAATGAAGAGTTTTTTAATGATAAATGAATAAGGTGTGCTGTTACTGATAGAATCTACACCACCTGTTCCGGTGAATTCAACATTATTGAACGTGATATTTGTTGTGGCTGCAAAGGCTCTGAAACTGATAAAACTTAAAATTGAATTCGTAAACCTGATGGTTGATGTTCCCTGGCTTAGTGTGAAATTTGGTTACAGTTCAGGTAGTAAATTGAGTCAAAAAGACGGGTTGGCCCATCAACGCCTTTTCAATAGCGTATAGAACGGCCACGCCTTGTTTGCGACAGGTAGATATGTATCCTCTAATTCGACAAAATATTTCCGCTC
>CAISZK010000135.1 GCA_903889915.1 uncultured Bacteroidota bacterium | reverse complement strand
CGGCTCCAGGGCAGAACCCTGCAAAGATACTACTGACACACTTTTCTGAACACTCCCCCTTTTACAATTGCAGGTGAAAAGTTTCTTGATGTAAGTAAACAATTAGAAAATGAGACCAATTATAAGACTGCTAAATTTAAAGAGGAAAATGTAAAAGGAGTAACAAATAAAATTCTCACCGATCTTCTGAATACACCTAAACCTGAAAATCTAGCTATAGATCATCAGGTCCATAAATTTTATGCAGATGCATTTGAAAAATTAATTCGTAAACATTTCTTTTCTGATACTCCTGAACTGCCGGAAGATTTCAAAATGATTCATGAGTTTTCTGACACAGAGAAAAATGAATTATTCGCATTGTTGAACAATGTAAAACTTTCATTTAAAGAGTCATTCAAACGGATCAATTCTGATTATAATTTCGCGCGTAATGAATTGAATGCATTGAAAAGAAAAATAAAAGATGCTGAATCAAACCAGGAAAATCCTTTTATTACAGAATTGAGAAAAAGAAAGGATGAATTAGATAAAGAAATAATAAGAATCAATGATACCATTGATTCACTGAATCGTGAAATTGGTGGGTGGACCAATGAAAAAACACAAAAAGGAAAAAAAATTGAAGACCTTTCAAAGAAATTAAAGGTCTCGGAAAAAAATAAAGAAAAGGATGAAATTATTGCAAGGAACATTACTAATCTGAAAGATTTTATTACCAAGTTTAAGGCAAAGAAAAAAGAATCTCTTGAAGAACAGATTTTAAAAGGACTTGAGATATTAATGCACAAAAAAGGCTTTATTAAAAGAGTTGAAGTTGAAATTATAGGTGATGATATTGATATTGTATTGAAGAATAGCCGTGACGAAGAAATTAAAAAAGAATCATTAAGTAAAGGAGAACAACAAATGTATGCTACTGCACTTTTGCGTGGACTAGTTGAAGAAAGTGATATACAATTCCCTGTTTTTATTGATTCGCCAATGCAAAAATTTGATGAACAACATGCTGAAAATATTGTGAGATATTTTTACCCAAATGTCTCTGATCAGGTTGTAATATTCCCTTTGATCAATAAAGAATTAACCGAGAAAGAGTACAATATTTTATCAAAACATATTGCAAAAACTTACCTAATAAATAATTTACATGCTGATAAAAGTGAGTTCTTATCAATAGAACCAGCAGATTTTTTAAGTACTTACAATAAAATGTATAATAATGCTAATTAATATTCGAACATCGGAAGCCAATAAAACAGTCGTACAGGAACTGACCCGCAAAGTTTTTCCCGGTGCAGCTGAAAACTATATTTCCAGGGTTGCATTTGCATATTCCATTTCAAAAGGAGAATACTTTGACCCAAATAATAAAGAACATTTGCTGGATAACAGGGGAAAAGAATATAAAGATGATATTCTGTTTGGCAATTATCGCGAATATTATTTTGCAATTATTTGTCAACATTACCAGATATACAAGACCGATCCCAATATTGGCAAGTATATCAAAATGCATATTGACCATGGCCTGAGTTTAATGAATAAACTTTTTGAGGAAAATAAAAACTACTCTGGTATGGATTTTCTGCTTGAACAAATTGACAATGGAATTGAGTTTATGGAAGAAAATTCCGTTTCGGATGGTGCTATCATATTTGATGAATACACAAGAAAATCAAGGATTACAGAGAAAAAGTATTATTCGGAAAAAATAAAAATAAATGTGGGTAGCACATTTGAAGATGAACCGATTTATTTTAATTTGAACGACACCAGTATCCATAACAACGCACACGTTGCTGTTGCAGGAAATACAGGTACAGGGAAAACATTTTTTGCAAATAAATTTTTAAGGCAGATAGTTGAGGAATCAAAGGGTGAGGTGAATTTTATTTACCTAGATTTTAAAGGACTGAAAAAGGAAGATGAAAAAGCGCTACAACCATTCTTTGATAAAACAAAAGCCATTTACATCGACGCTCCGCAAAAACCATTTCCAATAAATCCACTTGCTTTCATTGACAACATCAATGAGAAGAACAAAATCATGGGGATAAACAAGTTTGTTGATATTATCACCAATTACAGCAAAATTGGAAAGGTTCAGCAACAAACTTTAAAAGATGCTACCCGGTTGGCTTTTGCAAATGCAAAGAACGGGGAATATCCATCCATAAAAGACATTTACAATAATATCATTGAAGTTGATGACAGACCAAGCACACTCAGAGAGATTATGCAAAACCTTAGTGAGCTTGATTTGTTTGAAACCAAGGTAGATTTAAAAAACAGTTTTCTTAACCAAAATTACTATTTCAGTTTATCAGGAGAATTAGACAAAAGCATTCGCTTCACTTCGGTTTTCCTGATTATAAATTATATTTACAACACCTTCATGAATATGGAGAATGCACCAATTGAAGGAATATGCCAGGGAATGAGGTATGTGTTTTTAATTGATGAGGCTCATGTAATTTTTAAAGAAAAGAAAAGTCAGGACTTACTTGAAAAAATACTTCGTGAAATAAGGAGTAAAGGTGTTTCTGTTGTATTGCTTTCACAGGGTATTGAGGAATTCAATCAGCCTTCTTTTGATTTTAGCAGTATGTGTGAAACGGCCTTCTTGTTTGACATTAAAGATAAAACGAATTTAAAAATGATTGAAAGGTTTTTGGGGATTGGAGATAAATACTCCAATAAGCTAAAAACGAGCATGGAAAATATTCAAAAATATCAATTGATAAGCAACTTGAAAGAATATAAAGTTACGGAACTTTTTAAAGCATAACTATTCAATTTGAATTATGAAATTCGATTTATTAATTAAAAGTTTGTCAACAGGAACAAAGTATCTTGACCTTCAAAAAAGATTGGAAAACAACGCTGCTTCTTTTACGTTTTACCCACCATTATGGAGATATTTTAATCGCAAATTAAATCATATCACTTTCAATTGGCAACATTTGGACTTTAGTTCTAATTCAAATCCTGCTGTTTCTGGATCTACTCCAGGGATTTATCTTTTTGTTTTAAGACCTCCCCATTCAGTGTTTGAAGAATATAATCATGTAATGTATGTGGGAATGTCAGAAGAAGGATTGAATGAAAGATTAAATGGCGGATATAGAACTCCTAGTCAAGTGAAATTGAGACCTCATGTTTGGAGAATGATTTTAGATTATGGAAGGTTTTTAAGATGGTATTATTTGCCACTACCTGGATTTACAGTGACACAGTTAAAAGAAGTAGAATCATATTTAATTGGTTATTTCTGTGATCCACCTATTAACAGAAAAGATGAACCAACTCCAATAAAAGAAGCAAAAAAATCAAAGATGTCAAAATGAAAAAACATAAAGCATTAAATCTGCCTTGTCTACGCGGTTCGATTGGTAACTGGGTTTACTACAGCACAGTCGTGTCTTTTAACGAACTTGAAAGAATTGATAACGACCACAAAATAAAAGAAGATAAATGTCTTGACAAGTGGCTTCAAAGAAAACTAAGTGAACGAGTTGAGGGAATAAAGCAATACCTTTTAAGCGAAAGTGAAAGATTTTTCAACTCTATAATTGTTGGTGTATATGGTGAACTCCCGGATTGGTATTCATTAGATATTTCAATCCTTGAAGAAAAATTTAAAATCAATATTTCAGAAAGTGTCAGAGAAAGTTTAGGCGTTCTGTCTTTAAGTGGAGAAGAAATTCTTTTTACGATTGATGGCCAACATAGGATTGAAGCAATTAAAAGAGCAAAGAGGGAGAATCCTGAAATTTTCAAAACTGATGAATTGTCGGTAATCTTTGTAGGGCATTCAGAAGATGAAAAGGGTTATGTTAGAACAAGAAAATTATTTGCAACAATTAATCGTGAAGCAAAAAAACCTTCATCTAACGATTTGGCAATTATAGATGAAATATATGCCTATAATATTGTTGCAAGAATGATTTATGCAAGGTATGATAAATTCAAAGACAAAATAAAGCTTACGGATAATTACGACCTTGATAGAAATGAGCACATACATTTTACTAACCTGCTAAATTTGGTTGAAGTCAATAAAAAGCTTTTCAAGGCTGTAAAATTTAAAGAGTCAAAATATGCTTCTCCATCTTTTGAAAAAAGAGAAGAACTTTATTCTGTTGCAACAGAATTCTATGACTTTGTAATTTCTAATATTAAGGAATATAAAGAATATTTTGGTGGCTACAAAACATTAAATAACTTTAGAAACACTACTCACAAAAAACCATTGAATCTTTTATTTCTTCCCATAGGTTTAAATCTCATTGCCGAATTGTATGCTCACTTTAAGATGAAAAATAAAATAATAAATCTCAGAAAACTTATAAATAAATTAGATTTCGATCTTTATAAAGGTACTTTTAAATATATTTATTTTAATCCCGTGAAAAATAAAATTGAAACGGGAAATAAAACATTAGGAAGAAATCTAGCCCTGTATTTACTTGGAGAAAAGATTACTGTATCAAATATTTCATTAAAAAAATCTCTTGCAAAAGTTTATAACATCAATGAGCTTTCAGCAGAATTTAAAAAACTTAAGTTGCCTAAGAAATTAATATAAATGTTATTTATTCAGATTTCAATTATTGTTACAGCGATTTTGTTAATCGCAAACATCATTCTCACCCTCAAAGCCGGTAAGAAAGAAGAAAACAACGACCTTGCTGAAATTAAAACCTCGGTTGCTACGCTTACTCAAAACTTGAAAGATACAGAAAAGAACTTAAAGGCTGAATTTGTAATCAATAGAAAAGAGAGTTCTGAATCGGCCGTAGGACTGAGAACAGAAATAGGAAATCAGTTAAATACGTTCACTCAAACCTTCGCCGAACAATTTGCCAACCTTACAAAATCGAATGAAGAAAGGCTAGAGGCAATACGCAAAGCCATAGAAGAAAAGCTTACAGCTTTTCAATTAAGCATTGAGAATGTTGGCAAACAAAACAGAACCGAGTTAAAAGACAGCCTTGAAGCCTTCAAAAAGGAATTGAATGAAGCGTTAAAGGATTACAAGGAAAAACTGAGAGAAAACTTTACAGATTTCAACAGGCAGCAGCAAACACAAAATGTTGCAAGCAGCGAAAAGCTTGATAACATCAAGAAAACTCTTGAAACTTCAATAAAGAATTTGCAGGAAGGCAATGAGAAGAAGTTAGAAGAAATGCGCAACACTGTTGATGAAAAGTTGCAGAAAACATTGGAAACACGCTTATCGGCTGCATTTGAAGCAGTGAGCAAGAACTTAGAATCTGTAAATAAAGGTTTGGGCGAAATGCAATCCTTGGCAACCGGTGTTGGTGATTTGAAAAAAGTTTTAAGTAATGTGAAAACACGCGGTATTCTTGGCGAATTGCAATTGTCAAACATTTTGGAACAGTTGCTTGCACCTGAACAATACGAAATAAACACTGTCACAAAAAAGGGCACGAGCTTCAGAGTTGAGTTTGCTATAAAAATACCTCAGCAAAACCAGGACAACAAAATCCTATTGATGCCTATTGATTCAAAGTTTCCAATAGAGGATTATCAGACATTACTTGCTGCTTATGAAGCGGGTGATACTATTGCCGCGGATGCAGCAGGCAAAGCACTGGAAAACGCTATTAAAAAGGCAGCAAAAGACATACACGAAAAATACATCAACCCTCCTGACACCACAGAAATAGGATTGTTGTTTTTACCTATTGAAGGTTTGTATGCTGAAGCAGCCCGCAGACCTGCATTAATGGAGATATTGCAAAGAGAGTATCAGATCATTCTTACAGGACCAACAACATTATCAGCAATCCTTTCAACCATTTCTTTTGGCTACAAGACAATGGCATTGGAGCAGCGCAGTGGAGAGATAAAGAAAGTGCTTCAGGCAGTGAAAACTGAATTCAAATTATTTGGAGATGTTTTGACCAGTGCACAGAAGAAAATTATCAATGCACATGATGATATTGATAAGTTAGTAGGTACAAGAACCCGCCAAATACAGCGCAAATTAAAAGACTTTGAAGAATTGCCAGCGCCGGAAACAAAGATACTTTTGGATGCAGGAAATGAAATAGAGTCAACAGAAGAAAACGAAACCTAATAATGCCTGAGACATTTCATAAATCAAAGCCGATTTTATCTTTAACTGATTTTTTAGCAAAAGCTAAAAAAGTAACCACATTTAGTAGTTCGACGGGCAAGCGTTATAAAGTTACAAAAATCGAAAATGATGTAATGTTTTTCAAAAGGATAGATGCAGATGGCGATTTGGATTGGTCTTTTGATTTAAATTGCATCTATCTTGCTTATTCAGAACTAGAGGATTTTGCCACAGTTAATTTCAAGCCTTATGTTCCTATTAGGCATTCACCAGCAAGAGGCATATTAATTCATTTGGGGATGATCAAATAATTAATTAAAAAAAGGGAAGATTTAAACGTCTTCCCTTTTTTCAGCATTTGTATCAGACTATTTCTTCGGTGGTTGTTGATTTAATTGCTTTCCCCGGTTACCTTGTGCTTTATCATATTGCACATTTGTACCTTTGGTTCCCTTGTTCTTGTTCTGCTGATTGGAGCTATTGTCAGCTGGTTTAATTTTTTTATTCATAATTTCAAATTTAAAGTTTGAGCAAAGTTCGTTTATAAAGAAACCCCATTTTTGAGTTTGTAATCAACATGCAATTTATGTAACGAGATTATGTGTTTATTAAATTCTTTCATTACAATAAAATTCTCTTTGTGCTTTTTCTTTATCTCTATTCGTAAATAATTCAAACCTTCAACATCTCTTTCAGATTCTGTAATAATTTTACCCATCTCAAAATTGTAGAATTTGACATTTACCCAAATGCTTTTGTTGGCTTCACAAAGATAAAATTTCGAAGGATCTAATTTTTGAATAATTGTTTCCCAATCACTATCAGTTGAAATTAAGTTTGTTTTTCTTTCGTTGTGTCCCTTTTCAATAACAGACTCTTTCAATAATATATTTTTTACTCTTCCAACTGAAAACACACAAATTATGTTGCTGGTTTTTATTACATACTCTTCGCTTTTATTCTGATGAGATGCCTTAATTTTAATTTCATAAGGAGAAAGGAGTAAAGAATATTCATTTATTATTGCATCAAGGGCATCGAATAATTGAAGTGTCCAATTATTTTCGTATTCAGCAATTATTTTATTTTGCTCCTTAATTGTTTGCTGAAGGGTTTTGATTTTTTCTTTTAGTTTAATATTCTCTTGAGCTAAATTTTTCATGTTAAGTGATCATCGCTCTCAGCGTTTTAATAATGTTCTTTAATTCAGCAAGCACAATATCAATTTCTTCTTTAGTGTTAAATTTCCCAAGCGAAAAACGAATGCTGCTAAAAGCATTTTTTTCATCTAAACCCATAGCAAGTTTGATAGAATACAACATCACTTCAATTTTTTCACCTCTTTTACCTTCAGCAAACTCTTCATTTGTACAATAGCAATTTTGTTAAGTTGCAAGAGCCTTTCTTGTTGTGGTAATTCCTGCCGAATCAACACAGCATTGATACTTTCGAGGTTTGATAAAACCACGAGTTGTTCAATGTTGGCATAGTCGCGAATATTACCTTCCAGTTTTGGATTGGCTTCGCGCCATTGTTTGGCGGTAATACCAAATAAGGCAACATTAAGCAAATCAGCTTCGCTGGCATAAGTCATTGCCGCTTGTTCTTTTGTAACATCAGCCGGAATAAGGTTTTCTTTAATAGCGTCGGTGTGGATGTGATAATTTATTTTGGCAAGTGTACGTTGGATACTCCATTCAAGCTTAAATCTGTCGTTTTCATCATCCTTTAGGCGTTGGAATTCTTTGATGAGGTAAAGTTTAAAAACTGAACTTATTGCAGAGCCAAATTCAAAAGCTATATCTTTATGTGCATAAGTTCCGCCATAGCGCCCTGAACTGACATAAATGCCTATTGCTCCGGTTTTTTCAACCCATTGCCCCGGACTTAAAACAAATGAAGGCAGACCAGCCTGCATTTTAAAGTGGTCAAATTCGACCACTTTAAAACCGGGGTTATACATTTCTTCCCATGTTCCCAGAAATTCAAGGGTGGTGCGGGTTCTTATCCAATTTTTTATAATGTCTGCAGCACGGGCTTCTCCTTCTTTGGCTTTTGCCATATCTGTAAGGCAAATATAATCCTTGTCATTCTTTGATGATACTGAAATCGGAATGTTTTGTACGGTTATTATTTTACTTTTTACCATAGTCCAGTTTTTTTAATAAAGATTTTATAATCATTACAGAACCATCGCCCTCAAAGTTTTAACAACTTTCCCTACAACCTCAATCACAACAACAATTTCTTCTTTCGTATTAAATTTCCCAAGTGAAAAACGAATACTGCTAAATGCATCTTTTTCATCTAAACCCATAGCAGTTAAAACATGGCTTGGGTCAATACTTGCTGAAGTGCATGCGCTTCCATTACTAACTGCAATCAATAGCAAATCATTTTCGGGATTGCTTAATCCCATAATGATGGCATCACTATCTGCATCTTTAAAGAGGATATTTGATGTGTTATATAACCGATGCCTGGTGTTTCCATTTACTTTGGTTCCGGCAATTTTAAGTAATTGTTCTTCCTGGTAATCTCTCAATGTTAAAATGCTTTCAGCATTCTTTTTCATTTCTTTTTGTGCCAACTCACAGGCTTTGCCTAATGCAACTATCCCTGGTACATTCAGCGTTCCGCTGCGCAATCCTTTTTCATGTCCGCCACCGTGCAAAAGAGCTGGTATTTTAACTCTGTTCAGATGTTGCCTCACGAATAAAGCACCTACCCCTTTTGGTGCATACATTTTATGCCCACTCAAACACAAAAGGTCAATTTTCAATTCATCAACATTTATCGGAATTTTTCCAACTGCCTGCGTAGCATCAGTCATAAAGAATGCTCCAGCATCATGAGTCAGTTTTGCAATTTCTTTGATTGGTTGTATTACTCCTGTTTCGTTATTTGCATACATTACTGAAACCAAAACAGTATCCTTTCTTAAAGAACTTCTGAGCAGTTCAAGGTCTATCAAACCATCTGTGTTTACAGGCAAATAAGTTACCTCATATCCTCTGCTGTCAAGATGTTTGCAGGTGTCAAGTACGGCAGAATGTTCTGTTGCAACAGTAATAATATGTTTTCCTTTTTCTTTATAATTTTCTGCAACGCCTTTAATAGCCAGATTGATTGCTTCTGTGGAGCCGCTTGTGAAAATAATTTCATTGGTTTCTGCGCCAATTAAACCTGCAACTTGAGCCCTTGCATTCTTTACAGCATCAAAAGCGCCTACACCAAACTGATGTGTGCTATTTGCATTGGCAAAATTATCGGTAAGAAAAGGCATCATCGCCTCCAATACTCTTGGATCTACTTTGGTTGTAGCGTTATTATCGAGGTATATGATGTCTTTTTGCATTGTGCAAAATTAGAGATTATTCGTTTAATGGAAGAGGAAATTTATTAATGTTTCAATTTGTGAGACAGTGTCTCACTAAAAAGAATCATCTTAATCAAAAGAATTATATCTATCTGCGAATATTTATTTTCAATTCCAAAGTACCTTTATTTCCTTCAATATTCTCTCTGCTTTTCACATACTCCTTTCCCGCCTTCTCCTCTCTCAAATCAATCAGAAAAGTGCTCTTATCATATTCCAGAACGGTTGATTTCAGTATATCTTCCATGTTGAAAATTTTAATTGGTATTAAATACTTTCATGAAAATTGAGCAGGTAAAAGTAAAACTATTTTCACGATTGCAAGTAAATATTATTGAGTCCACTCCGATAAGTCCTTTTTGCCACAAAAACACGAAAACACAAAATTCTACGAAATTGTATTTTATTAAAAACTTGCATTTTGTGTTTTTTTGTGTATTTGTGTTTTAGTGGTAATTTTCACATTTATTACTTTTCGGAGTAAACTCAAGTTTTCAATTTCAAGTTTCACTTTCCCCATTTTTTTATCAACAATTGATCGAGCAACTATTTTTTTCTTTAATTTTATAACCTCAATGCAGATGAGTGAATTTGCAATAATGATAACCTGATACTCTTTTATGCAACACCTCAATTAAACCCAATATCTATGAGCAACATAAAGCTTTTTGAAAGCAAAAAAATCCGTTCATCCTGGAACGAAGAAGAACAGAAATGGTATTTCTCCGTTATAGATGTAGTAGAAATTTTAACTGATAGTCCAAGACCAAGAAAGTATTGGAATGCTTTAAAAACCAAACTTCAGGCGGAAGGAAGTGAGTTGTCCCATAATTTGGGACAACTGAAAATGCAATCAGAAGATGGGAAATATTATCTGACAGACGTAGCAGATACTGAAACTTTGCTTCGTATTATTCAATCTATCCCCTCACCAAAAGCTGAACCTTTCAAGCAATGGCTGGCAAAGACCGGTTATGAGAGAATGCAGGAAATTTCGAACCCCGAACAAAGTCTTGACAGAGCACGTGAAAACTGGCAACGATTGGGCAGAAGTGAAAAATGGATTCAACAGCGGATGACCGGACAGGAAACACGAAACAAACTTACTGATTACTGGAAAGAAAGTGGTGTAGAGAAGTCGGATGAATTCGCTTTTCTCACTAACATTATTCACCAGGAATGGAGCGGTTTAACTGTAAAGAAACACAAAGACCTGAAAGGACTGAAAACACAAAATCTTCGTGATCACATGAGTGAAGCGGAGCTTATTTTTACAGCTCTTGCAGAGCTTTCAACCCGTCAAATTGCAGAAACCGAAAAGGCTAAAGGCGTGCCACAAAACGCAATAGCAGGAAAGAAAGGCGGAAGAATAGCCAAAGATGCAAGGCTTGCATTGGAAAAGAAAACAGGAAAGAAAGTCATTACATCAGAAAATTTCCTGCCTCCTGCAAAAGAAAAAAAGAGAATAGAGAAAAAATAATTTCTAACTAACCATTGCTCTCAATACTATCACAACTTTCTTTACCTCTACAATAACAATTTCAATTTCTATGAGCAACATAAAACTTTTTGAAAGCAAAAAAATCCGCAGCCACTGAGATGAAGAACAAGAAAAATGGTTTTTCTCTGTTATAGATGTAGTATCAGTTTTAACCGATAGTTCTGACCCAAAGGATTATTGGTATAGAATGAAAAAACGGGAAAAACTTTCCGGCGTTGAGTTATCGACAATTTGTCGACAACTCAAAATGGAATCATCTGATGGCAAAAAATATGAAACAGATTGCACAGACACCGAAGGACTACTACGTATAATTCAATCTATCCCCTCACCAAAAGCTGAACCTTTCAAACAATGGCTGGCAAAGACCGGTTATGAGAGAATAGAAGAATCGCAGGACCCGGAATTGAGCATTGACAGGGCAATGGAGAATTACCTGAGGCTTGGATACAGCGAAAACTGGATAAATCAGCGTTTGAAAAGTTTGAAGAGTTTGAAATGTTTGAAGGGTTTGTTGTTAGTAGTTAGTGGCTTTCTCGCCAGGTTCGCGCTTGGTCTCCTGACGGAGTGCAAGAGAAAATTATTAAAACAATATTCTATTGTAGCACGCGTTTGAAACGCGCGCTATCATTGTTTTATTTCAAAAGTTCGTGCTTGTTGAGTTTCGGGTTTCAGTTCAGAAATCACAAATCAGAAATCACAAATCAAAACGTTTACCTATGCCTGTTCGTTGGCAACAGTGTTTTGTTCTGTTTCGGTTTCGCCGGTTGTGGGATTATCTTCAGTATTTTCAGTTGCGGGTTTGCGGAATAATTTCTTCTGAAAAATTATCAGTATCAAAACACCAATGGTGATGCTGGAATCAGCCAGGTTAAACACAGGCCTGAAGAACTCGAAAGGCTCGCCGCCCCATACAGGGAGCCACTTTGGGAAATGCCCCTGCCACATCGGGAAATAGAACATGTCAACCACTTTGCCATGAAGGAAGCTGCTGTAACCGCCTCCACTGGGCATGAATTGCGAAGCCTGTGTGGTGTAGTAAGCGCTGTCGCTGAAAAGAAGTCCGTAAAACGCGCTGTCAATAATGTTGCCGATAGCGCCTGCGAGGATAAGCGAAATGCTCACGACAAGTAAGAACGAAGTGCTCTTCTTTTTTGTCAAAGTGTAAAGATAATATCCTATTGCGCCAATTGCCACAATGCGGAAAACGCTCAGGAATAATTTGCCATAACCTCCTGAGAACTCCATGCCGAAGGCCATCCCGTTGTTTTCAGTAAAATGAATGATGAACCAGTTGCCGAGCACATGTATTTCCTGGCCAAGATACATGTGTGTCTTGATCCAGATCTTCACGATCTGGTCAATCAAAAGGATGAGGAATATGATGAGTAATGATTTCTTCAGCACAATGAAACAGTTTAAAAGTCTTGAAATAATTGGCTTTTGGTAAAAGAATTAAGGATATAAGGTACAAGATTTAAGGGGATCAGGTAATAAAAGTAATCGGTCATTGGTAACCGGACGATTGTTTGCCTGCCGGCAACTGAGATCCTTATACCCTTATTCCTTATACCACTATACCTTGCCACTACACTATTTCTTTGCTTTTTGCTGGCTGAGTTTGGCTTCAATGCTCATTGTTGCGTGAGGCACCACTTTCAACCGTTCTTTAGGAATGAGTTTGCCTGTGATGCGGCATATACCATAAGTTTTGTTTTCGATCCTCAGCAATGCATTTTCAAGATCGCGGATAAACTTCTGCTGCCTTGAAGCGAGCTGGCTGTTTTCCTCTTTCGAAAGTACATTCGAACCTTCTTCAAGCACTTTGAATGTCGGAGAAGTGTCGTTGGTGTCGTTATCATTCTTGGTGGTATAGGCTTCTGTCAGCAAAACGAAGTCACGTCTTGCTTCTTCAAGTTTATTGAGAATAATTTCTTTGAATTCCAATAATTCCTTGTCTGTATATCTTATTTTTTCGTTTGGTTCTACCATTTTTTCAATTGTTTTTTCAGTCATTGTTTCAATCACTTTTACAACCGGTTTTGCAGGAGCTTTGTCAACTTTTTTAGTGTCAGCTTTTTTTACAGCAACCTTCTTAACCGGTTTTTCTGCAACTTTTGGAGCTACTTTCGGAGTAACTTTTGGAGCTACTTTCGGAGTCACTTTTGGAGCTACTTTCGGAGTAACTTTTGGAGTAACTTTTGGAGCTACTTTCGGAGTAACTTTTGGAGCTACTTTCGGAGTAACTTTTGGAGCTACTTTCGGAGTAACTTTTTTAGCAACTACTTTTTTTATTGCTGCAGTTTTTTTAACTGCAACTTTTTTGGGAGTCACTTTCGGGGCCACTTTTTTCACAGCCGCTTTTTTCAACGGTTTCGCTGCAACTTTGGCTACAGCTTTTTTAGGAGCCACTTTTTTAGGAGCCACTTTTTTCGCAACCATTTTTTTAACCGGAACAGCTTTTTTTACTGCAACTTTTTTTGGAGCAGCTTTTTTTGGAGCTACTTTTTTAGCGACAGCTTTTTTAGTAGCCACTTTTTTCACCACCACTTTTTTCGCAGTATTTTTTTTCACCTCTGCTTTTTTCACAGGTTTTTTGGCAGCAACTTTGGCATTCACTTTAGCCGCAACTTTTTTTACAGCAACTTTTTTCACTGGTTTAGCCGTGACTTTAGCAACTACTTTTTTTGCAACTTTTACAGCTGCTTTTTTTACCGGCTTTGCAGCGGCTTTAGCAACTGTTTTTTTAACAACCTTTTCCGGTTTTTTTGTTTTTTTTACTGGCATTTTTAGAGGTTTTAAAATTTAAATCATACTTTGCTGATCAATATTTTTGTACTTATTTCATCCGTAAGTTCAACAACAACGCTGTTTGCAGCGGTTATTTTCTCTTCCAGATCAAGAGAAACGGCTAAAGTTTCAGTACAAATATACGACTTATTATTATTGATTGATGAATTTATTTTATCCTGCATCTCAATTTTAACAGAAATTTTGTCTGTTACTTCAAAATTGCTGTCTTTTCTGATGTTCTGTATCCTATTGATAAGTTCGCGTGCGATGCCTTCTTCACGAAGTTTTTCAGTGATCGTAATGTCGAGAGCCACGGCCAGGTTGCCTGTGTTTGCCACAAGCCAGCCGGGGATATCTTCTGAAAGAATTTCAACATCAGCCAAAGCGATCTCCACTTTGTTACCTTCAATTTCCAATTCGTAAACACCTTTTTGCTCAATGGTGTTGATATCGGCCTGCGAAAATTCAGCAATGGCAGCGGCCATCTGCTTCATCAGTTTGCCATACTTTGGCCCAAGAGCCTTGAAATTGGCTTTGATCTTCTTGACCAGTATGCCGGATGCATCGGTGATAAATTCGAGTTCTTTTACGTTCACTTCCGAAAGGATCAGATTTTTTACGGCTTCCACCTGTTTCTGCAAACGGCAGTCGAGTGCAGGAATCATGATCTTGTTCAACGGCTGACGAACGCGGATATTCACTTTCTTGCGCAATGAAAGAACCATGGACGAAATGATCTGTGCGATGCGCATTCTTTCTTCCATATCCTTGTCAATAAGCGCTTCGTTTGCCACTGGGAAATTTGACAGATGCACAGATTCTTCAGTATGGCGGCCTGTAACCTTGTTCAGATCAAGAAATATTCTGTCCATAAGGAAGGGCGCAATAGGAGATGCAAGAATGGCAAGGGTTTCGAGGCAGCAATAGAGCGTTTGATAAGCTGATATTTTATCCTGCGAATAATCGCCTTTCCAGAACCTTCGGCGGCAAAGACGTACATACCAATTGCTCAGGTGCTCATCAACAAATTCAGAGATCAGTCTGCCTGCCCTTGTGGGTTCGTAATCGGCATAGCAATCATCAACAGCATTGATAAGTGAATTCAGTTGTGACAATATCCAGCGGTCAATCTCCGGCCTTGATTCCATGGGCACTTCAGGTTCTGCAAAACAGAAACCGTCAATGTTGGCATAGATGGCAAAAAAGGAATAAGTGTTATAAAGAGTTCCGAAAAATTTCCTTTGTATTTCAAGAATACCATCGGAGTATTGATCAATGATCTCACCCTGCTCATTTTTCACGATGGTCCAGTCGAATTTAAGATTGTCCCAGGGTTGTGAATTGGTGATCATGTACCAGCGTGTGGCATCAGGACCGTATTTTTCAATGGTAATAAAAGGATCAACAGCATTGTTGAGCCTCTTCGACATTTTATTTCCAAGCTTATCGAGCACCAGCCCGTTTGAAACAACGGTTTTGAACGCCACTGAATCAAAGATCATCGTAGCAATGGCATGAAGGGTGAAGAACCAACCTCTTGTCTGGTCAACGCCTTCGGCTATAAAGTCGGCAGGAAAATATTCGTTTAAATTTTCTTTGTTTTCAAAAGGATAATGGAACTGTGCGTAAGGCATAGACCCTGAATCGAACCAGACATCAATGAGATCGGGCTCCCTCAGCATCTTCTTTCCGGATCCTGAAACGAGAATAATTTCATCCACATAGGGTCTGTGAACATCAAAAGTCAGATAGTTCTTTGTGGAATTATCGCCCGGAATATAATCAGCCAGAGGATTCACTTTCATGAAACCTGCAGTGATTGATCTTTCAATTTCTTTTTTCAGTTGCTCA
This sequence comes from uncultured Bacteroidota bacterium, assembly GCA_903889915.1. Taxonomy (GTDB): domain Bacteria; phylum Bacteroidota; class Bacteroidia; order Bacteroidales; family CG2-30-32-10; genus CAISZK01. The sequence continues at coordinate 5,764 of CAISZK010000135.1, read as the reverse complement.
ACTGACCCAATGGAAATTTGTTCTGATTTATCCTCCGAAGTCCATATTGGCAGTGGCACACCCCAGAAACGCGAACGGGAAAGGTTCCAGTCAACAAGGTTTTCAAGCCAGTTGCCAAAGCGTCCCGACCCTGTTGATTCAGGTTTCCAGTTGATGGTTTTATTCAGTTCCATCATTCTTTCCTTGTAGACTGTGGTTTTTACGAACCACGAATCAAGAGGGTAATAAAGAATGGGTTTGTCTGTTCTCCAGCAATGCGGATATGAGTGTTCGTATTTTTCAGTCTTGAAACATTTATTTTCTTTCTTCAGCTTGACGACAATGTCAACATCAACATTATTGTCAGTTTCGGGATTGAAGTTTGCATCATACTCTGATTTTACATAGCGTCCGGCAAATTCTCCCATAGACTCAACAAACCTTCCCTGTTTGTCAACCAGTGTAAGAAAACCAACACTGTAAAGCCTGTTCATGCGGAAGTCATCTGCGCCAAAACTCGGTGCGATATGAACGATGCCGGTGCCATCTTCAGTGGTAACAAAGTCACCGATCACAACGCGGAAAGGATCGCCATCTTCTGGTTGCACATAAGGCAATAGTTGCTCAAAACGTATCCCCTCAAGTTGAGTTCCCGGATATTCTCCGACAATTTCATAGGGAATATTTTTCTGTCCTGCCTGGTAATCTTCCAATTTTAATTCTGCATTCTTCTCAGGGAAAAAATTAGCAAAAAGATCTTTTGCAAGAATAACTGTTATAGGCAGGTTGGTATAGGTGTTGTAAGTTTTTACGACGAGGTATTGTATCTTAGCACCTACTGCCAATGCGGTATTTGATGGAAGCGTCCATGGAGTGGTTGTCCATGCAATGAAGAAAAGATCGCCATGAACATCATTAAAAAGAAATTCCGACTTTTCATTCCTTACAACTTTAAATTGAGCAACGGCAGTTGTATCTTTCACATCCTTGTAACAGCCCGGCAAATTCAACTCATGTGAACTTAACCCTGTCCCTGCGGCGGGTGAATATGGTTGAATGGTATAACCCTTGTAGAGCAATCCTTTTTTATATAACTCATTCAGGAGATACCAAACGGTTTCAATGTATTTATTTTCAAAAGTGATGTAAGGATGATCAAGGTCCACCCAATAACCCATCTCTCTGGTGATCTCATCCCACTGATCCTTGTACTTCATGACTTCCTTGCGGCAGGCATTGTTATAATCGGCTACGGATATTGATTTCCCTATATCTTCCTTGGTGATACCAAGAGTTTTTTCAACAGCAATTTCAATTGGAAGCCCATGGGTGTCCCATCCGCCTTTGCGTTTCACCTGGAAACCTTTCAAAGTTTTGTAACGGCAGAAAATATCTTTGATAGCCCTCGCCATCACATGATGAATGCCGGGCATACCGTTGGCAGAAGGAGGTCCTTCATAAAAAACGTAAGGTGGTTTGCCTTCCCGGCAATCCACACTTTTCTCAAAAATTTTATTTTCTTCCCAGAATTTACGCACTTCTTTCCCTATGGAAGGCAGGTCGAGTTGCTTATATTCCGCGTATTTGACTTTCATTGAAACCTATCATTAATTTAAAAAGGTTTGCAAAGATATAAAAAAGGATAAAACAGACAACATGATTATTTTAAGTGGATTTTTGAAGAAGCATTTTCTTAGGTTCAGAAAAGTCAGAAGTCAATTGTCATTCGTCATTAGTTATTGATCAAAATCAATAGTTACAGAAGCAAGCTGTTTAAATAAACGCCCTCTGAGTAATGACAGATGAACATTGACATTAAACTATGTTGAAATCTTATTCATAACACTATTATTTTTGTTCAGATTTTTTCTAATTTTGCTTTGCAATATTTCTTAAGAAGAAAAAATAAAACCTATGAAGCACCTTTCATTTTTTATACTTTTTTTAATTTCATTCACTGCTATTGGGCAGAACACAATAACCACCAGTACGCTTACTCAGACATCATTTTGTGCAGGAGGAAATATTATAGTTCAATATACCACCACCGGCACATTCCCGATAGGTTGTACATTCAATGCAGAATTATCTGATGCATCCGGAAGTTTTGCAAACCCTATTATTATCGGGTCAATGCCTTTAAATACGGGAGTTATTGCCGGAACAATTCCAATGAGTACTACTTTTGGATTTGGTTATAGGGTGAGGGTAAGTGCGACAAATCCTGTTACAGTGGGATCAACAAGCACCACCACTTTGATCATCACAAGCACTGCTGCCACTGCGACAATTATTGCCAATCCGGCATCAGGAACATGCCATGGAGATTCGGTTTCACTATGGGTTACTTTCAATGCAAGTTATTATTGGTCCACAGGCCAGACGACACAGACTATCTATGTTGCACAGAGCGGCACTTACACCTGCACTGTCACTAATTATTTGACCGGTTGTGAAGTTACTTCCAATCCTCAGGTAGTAAAAATTCATCCGACTCCCCATGTTAATTTAGGCACAGACCGTGGCTTTTGCAATGGTCAGCATATTATACTGGACGCAGGCTCCGGGTTTTCAACTTATCTGTGGAATGATAGTTCTGCATCGGAATATCTTAATATACACCATACAGGGACGTATTCAGTATCAGTAAAAGATAGCTTTGGATGCAAAGGAGGTGATACTGTTCACATTTTATTTCACCCCAACCCTGTTGTTGATCTTGGTCATGATACCAGCTTGTGCGGTAATTCATTTTTAATTTCGGCAGGAATGGGATACAGCGCCTATAACTGGAACAATGGACTTTCATTTAATCCCAAATATCTTGCACAATCAAGCGGAACATATTTTGTCAGTGTTACAGATTCAAACGGATGCTCCGACAGGGATACTGTTCATGTCAGCATTCATCCTATTCCAGTTATTAACCTTGGAAATGACCTTACGGTTTATGGAAGCAGTGTGGTGCTGAATGCTGGTCCTGGTTATGCGGAATATGACTGGAACAATGGTTTGGACACGACTCAATATTTTCCTGTGACTTCCTCAGGAACTTATTTTGTGAAGATCACAGATCAGCATGGTTGTTCCAATTATGATACCCTGAATGTTACCATTTACAAACCGGCAGCATCAGAAACATTTTCGTTATATCCCAATCCCTTTCACGATGTTTTAAACATTGTTTCAAATCAAAATTTATCTGAAGCAAAACCTGTACTGTATGATATGCTTGGCAGGAAATACTATCCTGCATTTTCTTTGAACAGTTCAGGCATGTTGATAAACCGTTCTAATTTATCCGGCGGTTGCTATGTTCTTTTATTGGATAACAAAGAAGGTCTTCATTATGTCGGAAAACTTATTTTAGAATAAACAGACAATGGTCATTGGTCATTGGTCAATAGCCAATGGTCAATAGTCAATAGTCAGTTTATTGCAAGAACCAAATGAAGATTTTTGATTCAATTTTTGGTAATTTTCTGTCCAAAATATGATCAAAATTTAAGCTTCTCTTTTTTAAACTTTCACAAATTTTTTGGTTATACTATGAGTTCCGTCAGTTGCCATTACCAGATAAACTCCGGCTTGTAGTCCTTCAACATTGATGGAGATCTCATTGGTTTCCGCTAAGGTCTGCAATACCTGTCGGCCTGTGATATCGGTAACAATAACATGAACATCTTTTCCTGGAGAATTCGAAAAATAGACATTCAGGAGGTCATTGCAGGGAACCGGAAATACTGAAAAACAAACAGGACTCGTCTGGTCTTCTATGCCCATTGCCACTGTCGCAGTTCCATCAATAACCCAGTCATTCGGATCAACAACAATGCCTGTGATTGTTTTATGTGTCGGCACTTTAAAATAATTTACATTGGCTGTTTGATGTTCCAGGATTAAAGTGTCTCCGCCGGGTGAAAGAAGTTTATATTGCATCAGCATTTTGAAAAGAGGAGTAACTGTAGAGGATGTGGTTTGGGTAGATGAAAAATATAGTGTGTCGTTCCACTTGTTCCAAACAATATGATAAGTCGGATAACCTTCACCTATGTACCACTCATTGAAAAAGTCAGTAAAATCAATGCTTGAATGAGCATTCAAATAATCTTTAAAATTATTCCCGCTTGCAACACCATAGGAATACTGAACCTGAAAACCTTTCAGAACATTAAAAAATAATGAATCATCCTGCAATTCAAAACGAATCTGATGAAGAATAGAAGAGCCTTTATCATAAGACAGGCGACTGTCGAAAATAATGTTTTCATCATTGGTATTTGCCGGAGTCACATACACGCTTCCACCGGGTGATGACATCACATTGGTGTGTTCAGTTTTCAAATAATCCAGTGCATCAGCAGGGGAATGTAAATACTCACGGCACAAATATTCGCTGTAAGAAGCAAAACCTTCATTCATCCAGATATCACTCCATGAAGAACAGGTTACATGGTCTCCCCACCACATGTGGCCAAGTTCATGACTTATCAAACTGAAGTCAAAATATCCGAGAGTTGTCATTGTCTGGTGTTCCATTCCTCCTGAAAGTGGCGCCATGCAATGCCCGTATTTTTCATTTTTAAAAGGATACATGCCATACAATTTTGAATAAAGTTCTATCATTTGTGCAGTGCTGTCAATGATTCCCTGAAAATGAGGAAGTGTTTGCGGATTGTCATAGACATAATTTTGAATCATTATTGAATCTGTTGTCCCTGCAGGGTGCGCATAGATTGTATGATCAACATATTTGGCAATTGAAACGGAAATGAGATAATAATCTATCGGGTATTTTGATTTCCACTCGTAGCGGGCCTTGTTATTTGGCAACGACACAACATTTGTCAGTAATCCGTTAGAGCCAACTTTATTTGAGTCGCTGGTAGTAACAAAAACCCAGCTTGAATCGGCTTTATCAGTCAAATCCTGTTTGCATGGCCACCAGTCATTCGCATGAAAAGGTTCGGAGAGTGTCCATACAACTTCATTCCCCCATGAAGGTGAGTTGGCATGTGAAATCCCGGAAAAGAAACCACCTGAAGGAGGGTTACCATGATAATAAATTTGTGCAGAAAAATTAGCTCCAATGGCCAATGGTGTTGATAAAAGAAAATAAACGAAGTTGCTGTCAGGAACTGCGGTAATCAAAGTGCCGTTTATTTTTGCAGAATCCACAAGCAACTGAGGAACCAATTCCACTTCAAATGTGTCGAGCGGCGCATTCTGAACTACTGCATTGATGGTAACATTGCCCGATATTGTGGTGGAGGTGCGCTCAAGATTAATATCAAGCCAGTAAAATTTTACATCATATTTGCTTTCGAGAGCAATTTGTTTAGGATTATTGTGATTGGTTTTGTCCAAAATGTGGTTATGAAAGCATTTCGAAACAGCATGAGAATCATCAATGATTTGTGCGAAAGAGAGCGTAGTTATAAGTATTGCAAGTGTAGTGATAATTATTTTTTTCATAAGAAATTTTGATTTAAACCATGCCAAAAGTATTAATAAATGTTGAAAAGCAGGAGCAATGAGGTTAAGCAGTCCAATGTACGTGGCATTTTTCAGCCTTGTACTAGCTGGATGTGAGGTTACAGTTGTCTTTTCAGGTTGTTATTAATTTTGTTAAGAAGTGAATCCATGGCTAATTCTTTTTTTAAGGTGCTATGAGAAATACCCCGCTAATCTAAAGAAGAAAAAATCTCTGTCTTTAATACCGAAATTATTGAACAGAAAACGTTGTATTTTGCTGTTCATGTTTTCTGCTTTTGCATTTGTTTGT